>CAKQWJ010000001.1 GCA_934278925.1 uncultured Clostridia bacterium
GGAATGTCTATTCTCTCAATCTTAAATATTACAGGACGTGTTCCATCATTGCAGCAGGCAATCATCATTCTGTCGTCGTTGGTCCACTTACGCATAATGGATCCACCTTGCAGAGCTGAGTATACATATCGGCTGATAGCATCCCAGGCTTCTCCGCAAAACTTACCGTTCATCAGATTGTAAAAATCATCCTGCTCCGGAGTTCTTTTCATAATAAAAGTATCTCCCTCTTTGAAGAAAGGGCATGGGCCTGACTTTGGATCAGCCAGATACTTTTCCTGTAATTCCGGAAACACCTTTGTCTCCAATACTGTTATTTTGCATTCGTAATTCATATAATTAGCTCCTTTACGTCCATATTTTTCTGTCGATTTTCTTCATTATACCAAAATATGCTTTTCTTCAAAAGAATACCTACATGTTTTCTCTCTTTCTTCAATATTCTTACTTTTGAAACATAGAATTTCTCCGTATTCAAGAACCATCCTGTCAACATGCGCCTGCCATAAAGCATATTGCTTTTTTCAATAGCAGATATGCACTTAGCTATTTGACTCAATCTAATAACTAATGTACGATTAACACGATGGTTTTTTCTAAAAATATTAACTGGAGGAAAAAATAGTGTTTAACAAGAAAATGAGAAGAAAGACAAGTTTACTGCTTGTCCTGGTGGTAACATGCATGGCGTTCATGACGGCATGCGGAAGCAGCGGCTCGAGCAGCGGAAAGGCGGAGAAAATCGAGCTTTCCGACAAGAAAGAGACGATTTCCGTTGCAAGACCCGGTCTGGATATCAAGATTGCAAATATCATCGTTGCGTCGGAACTTGGCTACTACGATGAGGAAAAAGTTGATCTTAAGTTTGAGCAGGTTGCAGACCTTGCAACCGGACTGACTGCAGTCAGCAAAGGGGACATCGATGTGCTTCCGTTTGGATGCATCCCATCCTGCTCTTTCATTTCACAGGGTACGGATGTGGTAATCTTCGGCGGAACTATTTCGGAAGGCAGTGAGTGCATCACGCTTAAGAAGAACGCGAACAAGTTCAAGAAAGCGGAAGATTTTAAGGGAACCAAGATTGGATGCTTCCGAATGGAAACCGGCCACATGGTAATGAAGGGCTGGCTCCGGGAGCAGGGTCTGGATGTAGATAAGGATGTGAAGTGGGTATACCTGGACTCTGCGGCATCCGAGGTTGAAGCGGTTCGAAAGGGCGAGGTTGACATGTGCTTCGTGAACAGCGGATACGGATATGTTGCCCGGCAGGCCGGTGACGTTGCAGTGGCATTCCAGGCCGGCGACTACGTAAAGAACTTCCCTTGCTGCCGTATGACAACAAGCCGCAAGGATGTGGACGAGAAGGCAAGTGCTCTTGTGAAGTTCATGATTGCAAACCTCAGAGCGTACGAAGTAATCCGAAACGATAAGGACACTGCCATCAAGTGCCTGGCAGATTACAGCGGACAGTCCAAAGAATACGTCAAGAACGTAATCTACGGCACAGATTCTTACGACGCTGCGATGATTATCGATCCGGATCCTTGCACCAAGGCCGTTTCGGACTTCTACGAAACCATGAAGCTCAACGGCGACATCGACAAGGATACCCAGTACGACATCAAGGACTACATGGATACCGCAATCTACGAGAACGCACTTCAGGTTCTCATGGATAGAGAGCCGGACAATGAACTCTGGTCGGACCTCTACAAGTCATTCGAGGAGAAGAATAAGTAATCTGATGGGAAAAATAGAAGTATCACATCTTAATGTTACGTACAAGCAAGGCAATACCGCCTTCAAAGCTCTGAACGATATTGACTTCACAATCCAAGCCGGCGAATTCGTCTGCATCGTGGGACACTCAGGCTGCGGCAAATCGACGCTTTTGCGCGTTCTGTCCGGCCTGCTGTCTCCGGACGAAGGCTCCGTGCTCATCGATGGCCGAGAGGTCGAGGGCCCAGGCACAGACCGGACCGTAGTGTTCCAGCAGTACTCTCTTTTCCCGTGGATGAGCGCGCGTAAAAATATAATCTTCGGCCTCGAACAGGTGCGACCGGACCGGTCTAAAGAGGAGCGTGAAAGAATTGCGGATAAATACCTTGCCAAAGTCGGAATGAGTGAGGCGGCGGATAAATACCCTTACCAGCTTTCCGGCGGAATGCGCCAGAGAGTGGCAATCGCCCGGGCTCTTGCCATGGACACGGAGATTCTGCTGCTGGATGAACCTTTCGGGGCATTGGATACGAGGACGAGAACTTCACTTCAAGAGCTGCTGTCACAGCTATGGACGTCCGGAGAGAAAAAGAAGACGATTGTATTCGTCACCCACGATATCGATGAGGCGATTCTGCTTGCAGACCGAATCCTTTTTATGGAGCCGGGAAAGATTGCCGCGTCGATGGATGTTCCTTTTAGCAGACCGAGACACAAACAGGAACTGATGACCGGCGAAGAGTTCTGTTCACTTCGAAAGAAATTGGTAGACTGGTTCTACCGAGAAGATGGGGGCAGCGATGAGAAAATATTTGGATAGGTATTCCGTAATTGCGCACCTGTTCCTATCGGCACTCATCATTCTGGTGCTCGTGCCCGGTGCGAAGAAAACACAGCCTATCTCGGCAATGCTGGCAGGTCTCGTTGTTATCGAGGTTCTGTACATTCTGCAGTGCCGAAGATGGCATAAGCGCGGCGAATCCTTTCGCGTACCTTCATGTATCGTTTCTATCGTGTGGGCGGTGCTGATAATCTGGGAGATTCTGGTGACCAAACTGAATTGCATGCATCCCGTACTTTATCCTGCGCCGGAAAATGTGTTCTACGTATACCGGACGCAATATGCGACAATTCTGCTTAACATCCTGTCATCGATGGAGCTTCTCGCCGTGAGCATCTTCATCGGCGTAGTTCTCGGTGTGGTACTCGGCGTAACCGTCGGATGGATTCCCGTACTCAGTGACGTTTTCTATCCCATCGCAAATGTACTGGCGCCGATTCCTTCTGTTGTCTATGCGCCGTATATTATCGCGATAATGCCGTCATTCCGTAGCGCTTCGGCGATGGTAATCGTCATCGGAATTTTCTTTCCGATGTTTCTGGACATGGTCAATCGCGTAAAAGCAATCGATCCGCAGATCATTGATTCCGCACTTATGCTTAATGTAAGCAACCGCACGATGATTACCGGAATCCTGCTGCCGTACGTGGTGCCGGGCGTAATCATGGGAATGAAGGTTACGCTTACGACTTCATTTATGCTGCTCATCTTCGCGGAGATGATGGGTGCAACGAAAGGCCTGGGATACTACATCGTCAATTACAATTCCTACGGAAACTACACCAATGTAATTGCCTGTATTATCGTGGTAGGACTGCTGGTAACGGTGCTGAACCGATTGGTTGATCTGCTGCAGGAAAAAGCGATTAAGTGGAAATAGCATTCATGCCCGGGCGAAAGTCCCGGGCATTTTTTCGTTCACTATTTTCAATTGGGCAAACCGGAAATTGTCGTTTTCTTTGCTGTCATATCTTAAAAACTTGTTTTGCTTTTGCATTGACAAATTGGATAATTGGACCTGAAATGATAACTGTAATGATTGTACATATGCCAAACTTTCCTCCAAACACAACACCCATTATCACAACCAGAATATCTAATGCCATTCGGACACTTCTAACCTTCCAGTTATTTTTTTCTGCTAAGGCAAATGTGACTGCCTCATAGGAACCTCTCCCAAAAGATGCGGATGCATATCAGCAAACAAAATCATTACCAAAGCTACAATAAACGATGCCGTACCGATGCTTAAGTGAAATGTTTGTGAAATGCCTTGCCACAGCACGGCGAGCGTAGCACCGCCAAATCCGGCATACAGTGCAAGCGTAATTCCATAAGCTGCAATGATAGAGCCGATTACGATGATTGCCAATTTTTTTATTAAATTCCGCAATGGGAATGCTGCATTTTTATGAGTGTTCATCATTAAATCCCTCTATTTCATAAATCTTGATTTCCTGCTTTGTTCAATTTCCCTACAAGATAAAATCTATTCTTTAATCAAATCCTGTTTCCGATTCTTTGCAAATCGTAGCAGATACATGAAAAGCAGGCATACCCAGGACAGCATTTCAGCATAGGCAATCGACATATTTCCGAAATATGGAGCCATTGCATAAGAAGCAATAATGCGAACAGCCAATGAAATCATGCCGGCAATGCTGGAGTAGAGCAGATCGCCCTTGCCTTCAAGGTATCCACGGAATGCTGTTGCTAAACCGAAAATCGTATAGAAACAGGCAATACGTTGAAAGAAAGCACTTCCAATTGTGACAGCAGTTGTACCTGCACCAAACAGGGCAATAATTTTTCCGCCTGTTGGGATTACGAGTCCGGTAAGCCCTAGAGATATTAGGATAGCCAGAAGCGTGCCGGAAATGAGTGTTTTGCGAGTACGCACTTCATCTTTTGCACCGTGGTTTTGGGCTGTGAAAGTGGAAATTCCTGAGCCGAGATTTACGATGGGCAACATGACCAGAGTATCAATACGATATGCAGTTGTAATGGCGGTAACAGTGTCCGTTCCAAAGCGGTTCATATAATCCTGCAAAACTAATCCACCTAAAGAACTGATACTGGATTGCAACATTGGTGGCAGCCCAAATTGTATCCCTTCTCGAATGACAGCTCCGGAAAAACTTGTCTTTCGATAGCCGCATTTTAACCAGCTATATTTTCTACTTCCGTATAATATGATGAATACGGTCATTGTAGCCTGCGAAAATACAGTTGCCATAGCTGCACCCTGAACTCCCCAATGTAGTTTTACAACGAAAAAAATGTCCAATAATACATTAATTATTGAGGAAAGCAGAATAGAGAGAAATGGAATACGGCTATCTCCGATTCCACGCAATGTTGCGGTGTAAACATTGTAGACTGTTAAAAAAGGCAATCCAAGGAAAATAATATGGATATAATTGCTGGCAAGGTTAATGGTATCAGATGGAGTATGCAAAAGCTCCATGAATTGATAAGATAATACAGAACCGCCAACTGCGATAATCAGAAAAATACTGCCAAGTACCACAGCAAATGCGGATAACAACGGCGGGATGTTTTCCTGCTTTTTTGCACCAAAATTTTTAGCAATTAAAACGGATAATCCCAGTGTGAAACCTGTGATTGTGGTGATAAAGAAGTTGATAGGCGTTGTAGTTACACCAATCGCAGACAGAGATAATTCACCATCAAAATTTCCGACGATGAATGCATCCGCCCAGTTGTAAAGCTGCTGTAATATGCCACTCAGGATGAGTGGCAGACTGAACCAAATCAGTTCTTTCATAATGGTTTTCAAGTCTTGATTTGCTTTCATAATGTCCTCCTAAAAATTGCAGAACAAAACCACGCAACTGTTCTGCACAATTGCGTGGTTAAAAGCAGCACATCAATGCCTTGAAAATCCCACGTCATAAATTTTGTGTCATCATTATACTTTATATCCAGCCTCAATGTCAAGGACAGCACCCATCACTGTTTTAATCTAATAATAACTTCTTAAAGTCTATTTCTCTATCCTCACAAATTTCGATTTATTTCAGTTCAACAAGCAACCGGTTTATGATGGCCAGCGTCTTCAAGGCATAAAAGGTGAAAATCAAAATAAAAAAAAGCAGCTAAGTTAGCTGCTCTTAATGGCGGAGGACATGGGACTCGAACCCACGGGGCTGTTACACCTTACTTGATTTCCAATCAAGCTCCTTAGCCGCTCGGTCAATCCTCCAGAAGTATTTAGTCATTTCTGACGCTCATTTATATTACCATAAGAATGGAGTGAATGCAAGCACTTTTTTATTTTTTTCAAATTATTCTGAAGTTGTGGAGAAAACCGGCCCGGAAGGTCCGGCTTCTCCACTTTCGCAAAGCCTCACACGTTATTCCACATCCTAGAACAGCTCAAAGATGGATACCTGTGCCGTATCCGGCACGCCGTCGAACATGCCTACGGCTTTCAAGTCGTCGATATTGCTCTGGGACAGCTTGGTCTGCTGCCGCACATCATCCAGAGATGTAAACGGAGTTCCGTCGTAGGCGTCCGCCAGGGATTCCGCCGCCGCTTTGCCTAGGCCGCTGATGGCCATATACGGAACCACCACTTCCCCCTCTTCCACGATGAAGTCGCACGGCTGAGACACGCCAAGCTCCGGCATACGGAATTTAAGCCCCCGGGAGAACATCTCGTACATCACCTCGTAGACGGTGAGATGATCCTTCTGCTTGGTGGTCATCTGATTTCCCAGTTGCTCCAGATTCTTCATCTCCCGCTCCACCGCCTGGATTCCGTCTCGGGCGGCCAGGACATCGAAATCGTCGATTTTGGAGGAGAGCCACGCGGCGTAGAATTCTGCCGGGTAGTACACCTTGAACCAAGCCATTCGGATAGACATCAGCACGTAGGCCACCGCATGGGCCCGAGGGAACATGTACTTCAGGGTTTCACAGGACCAGATATACCAGTCCGGAACCCCGTGGCTCTTCATGGTCTCCAGTTCCTCCTCCGTCAGCGGTTTGTTTTTACGAACGTGCTCCATAATCCAGAAGGCTTCCTCATTCGGAATGCCTTTGAGAATCAGGTAGTTCATAATATCGTCACGGCAGGAAATCAGCTCATCGATGGTCGCTTTTCCATCTCTGAGGAGTTCCTGTCCGTTGTTGGTCCACACGTCGGTTCCGTGAGAGAATCCGGAAATCTTTACCAGGGCGGAGATGGTGGTGGGCTGAATGTCATCCAGCATCTGCCGCGTGAAGTTCGTTCCGAACTCCGGAATGGCGTAGGTGCCGTGGACGAATTTGTAGTCCGGATTCTGAATGTTCAGGGCCTCCGTGGAGGTGAACAGGCTGATGACCTTCTTGTCCGCAACGTCGATGGTCATGGGATCCACGCCGGTCATATTCTGCAGATGACGAATCATCTGCGGCACATCGTGACCCAGAATATCCAGCTTCAGCAGGTTCTTATCGATTTTGTGATAATCGAAATGGGTGGTGATGATATCCACCGGTTTGTTGGCCGGACGCTGCACCGGGCAGAACTCGTAGATTTCATGATCGTCCGGCACGACGATAATTCCCCCCGGATGCTGCCCGGTGGTTCTTTTTACCCCGGTACAGCCCTTGGTGAGATAATCGATGTCGTATTTGCTCAGCTTCTTCGGCGACTCGTCGGCATAGTGCTTTACGTAGCCGTAGGCGGTTTTGTCCGCGACAGTGGCAACCGTGCCGGCTTTGAAGATGTTCTTCTCTCCGAAAATCACTCCTACGTATTTGTGGGCCGTGGCCTGGTATTCGCCGGCGAAGTTCAGGTCGATATCCGGCTCCTTATTGCCGCTGAATCCCAGGAAGGTGGCGAACGGAATACGGAAGCCGTTCTTCTCGTAAGGGGTGCCGCACTTTGGACACACCTTGTCCGGCATGTCGAATCCGCAGTCGTACTTTGCTTCATCTTCCTCCGCCAGCCATTCCAGGTTCTTGCACTTCGGACAGATGTAATGCGGCTCCAACGGGTTTACCTCGGTAATCCCCGCCATGGTAGCGGCAAAAGAAGATCCTACGGATCCTCGGCTGCCCACCAGATAGCCGTCATCGTTGGATTTTTTTACCAGACGCATGGCCGCCACGTACATCACGGCGTACCCGTTGTTGATGATGGCGTTCAGCTCCGTATCCAGCCGGGTCTGAATCACCTCCGGAATCGGATCGCCGTACAGCGCCTTCGCATTCTCGTAGCAGGTATCCCGCAGGAAATCCTCTGCCCCTTCAATCTTCGGCGGACACTTATCCGGCGGCACCGGCTCGAACACCTCGCACATATCCGCAATCCGGTTGGTATTGGTGATGACCACCTCTTCCGCCCGGTCCCCCAGGTATGAGAACTCCGCCAGCATCTCGTCCGTGGTGCGCAGGTACAGGCTGTTGGCATTGGTCTCGCTAAAGCCCATGCTGGACATGATGATGTTCCGATAGATTGCCGACTCCTTCGTCGGGTAGTGAGAGTCCGTGGTGGCGACGGTCATCTTCCCCAGCTCATCCGCCAGGGACAGAATCAGCAGGTTGTTGTCCGCCAGCTCCTTCCGAGATGCCACCATTCCTTTATCAATCATGAACTGGTTGTTGTCCAGGGGCTGAATCTCCAGATAATCGTAGAAATCCGCAATTTGAAGCAGCTCCTCCCGGGAAGCGCCCCGGTTGATGGCCTGATACAGCTCGCCGGCCTCACAGGCACTGCCCACGATAATGCCTTCTCTGTGCTGCTGCAGTACGGAACGGGGAAGTCTCGGCTTCTTGTAAAAATAATCTACGTGAGAATAGGAGACCATTTTATACAGATTCCGAAGTCCCGTCAGGTTTTTGGCCAGCAAAATGATATGGTGTGTCCGGTTCTTCTTGATATCGATGGTTCCATCGGGAAGCATGGCATCCTCATCGGGATACAGATATCCCTCCATACCGTAGATGATTTTGATATCCTTCCCTTTACCACGGAGCTTTGCGGCTCGATTGGCCGCATCCGGGAAGGCCTGCACCACGCCGTGGTCCGTAATCGCCACCGCCTTCTGGCCCCAGGCCGCGGCCTGATCCACCAGCTCTGCGATTTCGTTGAAGCCGTCGTTATCGCTCATCTTCGTGTGCACGTGGAGCTCCACCCGCTTCTCCCCCGGGTGCTCATCTTTTCGCTCCGGTTTTGACGACTGGTTGATGGAACGAGCCATGATGCCCACTTCGTTTTCAAAGGTATCGAATTCCACATTTCCGGAGATCTTCAGCCAGTCTCCCAGGGATACGTTTTCCTCCAGCAGTTCAAAATCCTCAGTCTTCATAAAAGCCTTGCAGCAGGTGGCCCGCTCCTTATCGGTGATTTCCATGGTCACCAGAAGCTTTCCATTCTTGATGGCACGGGAATCCAGGCTGAACAGCTCGCCGCGAATGACCACCTGGCCCCGCTCGCCCACCTTGCCGTAGATTTCCTCGATGGGAATGGGGTCTCCGGAGATATAGGTACCGTACAGGACTCCGCCGGAAACGTTGGGCTTCTTGCCGCCTTTGCTTTTATCCGGTGCCTTCTTCGCTGCCGGTGCTTCGGAAGCCTCGTAGGCGTACCGGAACCGCACGTCCTTCGCCTGTCCCACCTTCTTCAGAATCCGTTCCCGCATGCGCTTCTCGTGAATCCGAGGTATCACAAAATTGAGTTTGACACCGACTACCAGCGTCAAACTCTCTTTTTCCAGATATACCCTGGGTATTTCAATATTAATATCCTGTTCTTTCATCCCGGAAATGCGTTCTAGCTCTTCCGTTGTCAGAATATCTTGGGGTATTTTGATCATCCACTACTCTTCTTTCTCTATCATTTCAATGAGACGGTCTACCAGTTGGTTTTCCGGCACCTTCCCGATAATCTCTCCGTGGGAGAAGAGCAAGCCCTCGCCCTTTCCGCCGGCAATGCCGTAATCCGCTTCCCGGGATTCTCCCGGACCGTTCACCACGCAGCCCATTACCGCGACCTTTAACGGTCTCAGACCTTTCTCCTGACGTCTTTTCGCTACCGGCACCAAACGGTTCTCCGTTTCCTCTGCCAAGGAAATCAGATCCACCTCCGTCCGGCCGCAAGTCGGGCAGGAGACGATTTCGATGCTCTTTTCCCGAAGGCCAACCGCTTCCAGAATGCGCTGCCCAAAGAGAACCTCCTGAACCGGGTCGTCCGTGAGGGACACCCGCAGGGTATCGCCGATTCCGCTGAGGAGAAGTCCGCCGATTCCGATGGCGGATTTCAGCTTTCCGTTGGACGGTGTGCCCGACTCGGTGATGCCGATGTGCATCGGTACGTCCGTTTCACGGCTTGCCAGGGTATAGGCCGCATAGGTCATGGGAACGTTGGAGGATTTGATGGAAAGCACCAGATTATCGAAATCCAGATTTTCCATGTAGCGTACCGTATTCAGCGCGCTCTTTGCCAGCGCTTCCGCCGTTACGCCGCCGTATTCCGCCAGAATTTCTTTTTCCAAAGAACCGGAATTGACGCCGACCCGAATGGGGATGTGCCGCGCTTTGGCCGCCTGAACCACCTTCTGAACGTACTCCGCTTTTCCGATATTTCCCGGATTGATGCGCACCTTGTCCGCACCGGCTTCAATCGCACCGATGGCCAGCCGATAGTCGAAGTGGATATCCGCCACCAACGGCACCTCTGTCTTCTTTCGTACCTGCGCAAAGGATTCGCAGGCTTCCATATCCGGAATCGCCACCCGTACGATATCGCATCCCGCTTCTTCCAGCTCCCGAATCTGACGCAGCAGCGCCTTCTCATCCCGGGTATCTACATTTGTCATGGACTGAATGGAAACCGGCGCCCCTCCGCCGATTTGAATTCTCCCGCACTGTACGCTTCTTGTCATACCATCCTCCTATCCGAACAACCGCATAATATCGTTCCAGGTAATAAACACAGCAAAAGCAATCAGCAGGAACATGCCCGCCAGATGCACTTTCCCCTCCATATCGTCGGAAATCATATTTCCCGTAATCTTCCGAATCATCACAAAGATAATTCTTCCGCCGTCCAGCGCCGGGAAAGGCAGCAGATTAATATAGGCCAGGTTCAGGCAAATCAGGGCGGCCAGATACAGATACGGCACCGCGCCCGCCGTGGCCGTCTGATTCACCAGTGAAACCATTCCCACCGGACCCGCCAGGTCGTTTCGGGACATCTGCCCGGTAAAGAGCATCTTCAAGCTCTTCAGCATCAGTTTGTTCAAGTTCCAGGTGCCCGTCGCGCCATATCGTCCGCAGGTAAAAATATTATGGCTTTGTCTGCAGGCAATGCCCACCATCATTCGTTTCTCTTTCTTGGAGTATTCCGGCTGAACGGTGCAATTCTGTTTCTTGCCGTCCCGGTCCACCGTAATCCGAATTTCTTTCCCGGACTTGTCTCGGTCGATTTCCTGTACCACTTCCATCCAACCGGACGTCTTGACATCGTTCACCGCCACAACACGGTCTCCTGCTCGAAGACCGGCTGCCTCTGCCGGCGAATTCTTCACCACAGAATCCAGCGTATTGGTAGGAATGCCGGATACAGTCACCGCAATAATCATCACCAGCAGTGCGGTGATCACATTCATCACCGCTCCTGCCAGAAGAACGGCAATCTTCTGCCACACCTTCTTATTATTGAAAGCTCTCGGGTTTCCGCTTTCCTCGTTCTCCCCTTCCATGGCGCAATATCCGCCGATGGGCAGGAGCCGCACGGAATACAGAGTCTCTCCCTTTTGCTTCTGGAAGAGAAGGGGTCCCATTCCCATGGAGAATTCGTTCACCTGAACGCCTACCAATTTCGCTACCACAAAATGCCCCAGTTCATGGGGAATGATCATGATGCAGAAAAGTATGATTGTTAGAATTGCAGTTAGCAATAAAGTATCCTCGTTTCTTAACTCATTTATTTCCGTTCTTCACTCTCCGGTGAAGGTTTCGGAAGAGAACTAACCTTGCGCCAGTTCCCTCGCCATTCGCCGGGCTTCCCGGTCGATCTCCAGTATTTCCGATACGCTCTTCGGATCCACCGGATTGTGGGCCTCCAGCACCTTCTCAATGGTGCGCTGAATATCCAGGAAACGAATTTCCTTGTTCAGGAACATGGCCACCAATTCCTCATTGGCGCCGTTTAATGCAATCGGATAACTTCTTCCGTCTTCAATGGCCTGATACGCCAGGCTCAGGCAGCGGAACACATCCATCCGAGGCCTCTCAAAATGAAGGTTGGCGCCCTCCGTGAAGAAGTCCAAGCTGTCCCCGGAATACGCCAGCCGCTTCGGGTATCCCAAAGCCAAGCTAATCGGAATCCGCATATCCGGAAGTCCCATCTGAGCGATCACCGAAGTATCCGCGAATTCCACCATGGAATGAACGATGCTCTCCGGGTGCACGTGCACATCGATTTTGGACGCCGGCACATCGAAGAGCCAGCGAGCCTCGATGACTTCCAGACCCTTGTTCATCATGGTGGCGGAATCGATGGTAATCTTCCGGCCCATGGTCCACTTTGGGTGATCCAGCGCCTGATCCAAAGTCACATCTTCCAGATCTTCCAAAGAGTACTTCCGGAACGGTCCGCCGGATGCGGTCAGGAGAATTCGCCGAATCTCCCGTCCCTTGTTTCCTTCCAGGCACTGAAAAATCGCACTGTGCTCGCTGTCCACCGGCAGGAGCTTCACGCCCTTTCTCGCCACGGCATCCATCACCAGAGCTCCTCCGGCCACCAAGGTTTCCTTGTTGGCCAGCGCAATATCCTTCCCCAACCGGATTCCGTGATAGGTCGGTGCCAGACCACTGATTCCCATCAGGGAATTCACAATCATATCGCCTTCCGTCTCCGTCAGCTGAACCAGCCCCTCGTCGCCATAGTATACGGTAAGATTCGGGAATCGTTCCTGCACCCGACGGGCATCCGCTTCGTTTCCCACGCAAACCCCAAGGGGCCGATATTTCTCAATCTGCTGAATCAGTTCATCCACCCGGCTTCTGCAGCTCAAAGCGGTCACGGTAAACAGATCCGGATTTTCATCTACAATGTCCAAGGTCTGCGTACCGATGGAGCCGGTGCTTCCCAGAATAATTATTTTCTTCATCCGATTAACCTTCTATCCTCTTCTTCTCTGTTCCGCTTACACCAGAACGAACAGAATGTAGTAGCACACGGCCGGTGCCACGAAAATCACACTGTCAAAACGATCCATAATGCCGCCGTGGCCCGGAATCAGGTGTCCGTAGTCCTTAATTCCCATTCCACGCTTGAACATGGATGCGGTCAGGTCGCCCGCTTCGGCCACCATTCCGCCCAGCACGCCGATAATCATACAGTGCACCATCATGGTCGGGTAAAAGAAGTATCCGAAGATTCCGCAAAGAACCGCACTTCCCACAACTCCGCCGACAGCGCCTTCGATGGTCTTCTTCGGGCTGAGGTTCGGTGCCATCTTGTGTTTCCCCAGGAAATATCCGGTGAAGTAGGCCATGATATCCGAACCGAAGGCCGCGATAACCACCAGCCAGGTCATCTTTGGATATGGGGTATTGTCAATGATGACAATGTGGTAGGAGAACAGCACGATATACACCAGCGCCGTCAGCGTGGCAACCGCATCATACGGCTTTCTCTCCGTAATTCTCCATCCGTAGATCATGCTGACCATCATGGAAAGGATTACCCATGCCATCAGGAATGTGTGGCTCACGCCAAAAATCAAATGTCCCGCATACAGGACGGTAATCATTGCATACGCAATCGGCTTGGATGGGTGTACCCCCATGTTCTCAAAGCCGTTATAGAACTCCGTTACGCCAACGTAGGCAATCAGTGCCGCCGCCGCCAGCAGCGGAATACCGCCAAAATAGATAATCAACAGCAATGGAACCATTACGATTCCGGAAATAATTCTTGTCTTCATTACTTGTCGTCCTTGTCCCTTCCTCCGAATCTTCTTTTGCGATGGGAAAATTGTTCACAGAGGTTCCCAAATTCCTCCGCCGTGAAATCCGGCCACAGGGTATCGGTGAACATCAACTCGCTGTACGCCGACTGCCATACCAGGAAGTTGGATGTTCGTTCCTCGCCGCTGGTCCGAATGATCAAATCCGGATCCGGAATATCATCATGGACGCTTCCGGTGTAGAGATGCGCACTGATGTCCTCCTCCGTAATCTCCGTCCGGCCCGGTTCCGCCAGCAGCTCGTTCACTGCTTTTACGATCTCTGCCCGGCCGCCGTAATTCACCGCGATGTTGAATACCAGTCCCGTGTTCTCCTTGGTGGCATCCAGCAATTTGTCGATTGCGGCCACGGAATCCGCCGGAAGTTCCCGGTATTCGCCGATGATGTTGATGCGCACGTTGTTCTCCACCAGCTCCTTCAGTTCCAGCTGCACATACTTCACAATAAGCCGGAAGATGCCGGAGACCTCTTCCACGCTGCGCTTCCAATTCTCCGTGGAAAATGCGTACACCGTCAGGTACTGAATCCCCATATTGGAAGCCGCAATTACGATTTTCTTCATGGACTCCATGCCGGCATTGTGTCCCATCAAACGAGGAACCCCTTTCTTCTTTGCCCAGCGTCCGTTTCCGTCCATTATAACACCTACATGTGTAGGAAGTTTGTTCGGTTCTGTCATAATATACCTCTTAATACAAGCAAACGTGGCTAAAGAGCCACGTTATACTCACTCACTATTATACTGCCATCAGTTCTTCGTTCTTCTTGGCAATAATTTCATCAACCTTCTTAATTGCCTTGTCGATGGTCTTCTGAACATCGTCCAGAGCATTCTTCATCTCGTCCTCAGTGATGTCTCCGGCTTTCTGCTGCTTCTTCAGATCGTCGTTCACATCACGGCGCACGTTTCGAATGGCAACCTTTGCATCTTCGCCCATCTTCTTAATCTGTTTTACCAGCTCTTTTCTTCTCTCCTCGGTCAGCTGAGGAATTCCCAGGCGGATGCACTTTCCGTCGTTGGATGGGTTGATGCCCAGGTTCGCTTCGTTGATTGCATGCTCGATGGTTCCCAGTGTGGATGGGTCGAACGGCGAAATCATCAGTGTTCTGGCATCCGGTACGGAAACGTTTGCCAGGCTCTTCAGTGGAGTCGGAACACCATAATAGTCTACATTTACTCTGTCCAGAAGAGCCGGGTTTGCTCTGCCGGCACGGACGGTGTTCAGATTTTCTCTCAGCACGTTTTCAGTTTTTTCAAGCTTTTCTTCCAGGGATTTCTTATGAGACATTTTTCTTCCTCCATTTGTGTCTTCTAATGAATCAGCGTTCCCACATTCTCACCGTTAATGACTTTCATCAGGTTTCCTTCTTCGGCCATCGCAAAAACGTACAGCTGAATGTCGTTGTCCTTACAGAGAGTGGCAGCGGTGAGGTCCATCACTCTCAGTTCTTTCTCTACGATATCCATATGGGTCAGTTCTTCATAACGTTCCGCATCCGGATTCACGTTCGGGTCTTCCGAGTATACCGCATCGATGTTCTTTGCCAGTAAAATCACTTCCGCATTCATCTCCGCCGCCCGCAGAGCCGCTGTGGTGTCCGTGGAGAAGAATGGGCTTCCCGTTCCGCCTCCAAAGATTACGACTTTGTTGTCGTCCAGATAATCCAGCGCCTTCCGTCTGGAATATCCCTCTGCCATATCCCGAATTTCGATGGCGGTCATCACCTTCGCATCGCATCCGATGGACAGCAGGGAATCCTGCAGTGCCAGGGCATTCATTACCGTTGCCAGCATACCCATGTAATCTGCGGTCGCCCGGTCGATATTCTTTCCGGTACGACCCCGGAAGAAGTTTCCGCCGCCCACGACAATGGCGATCTGCACGCCTTGGTCGTGAATTTCCTTAATCTGTGCGGCCGTCTTCGCGGTCATCTCCGGATTCACACCGAATTTATCTTCTCCGGCCAATGCTTCTCCGCTGAGCTTAATCAAAACTCTCTTGTATTTGGTTGCCATGTTTCACCTCTCCTACTTCTGTTGAAATAGTATCATATTACCACATCTTTGTAAATCGCATTCTACCGCTTCGGCTCGATGAGAACGGTTTCCGCAGAATCTACGGCCGCCTTTACCAGAGAGTCTACGTCCAGCGCTTCTTCCGATTTCTCAATGTTCTTCAGCTTCGGCTTCGTCACCGGATGCTTCGGCAGGAATACGGTACAGCAATCCTCATACGGCTGAATGGAGATATCATAGGTTCCGATTTCCTGCGCCTTATCCATGATGTCCACCTTGTCCATGGCGATGAGCGGACGCATTACCGGCATCTTCACTACCGCATCGGTTACCACCAAGGCTTCCGCCGTCTGGCTGGCCACCTGTCCCAGGTCCTCTCCGGTAATCAGCATCATATCGTGCTTCTTAATCGCCATTTGCTCCGCAATTCGCATCATGAAACGACGGACCAAGATGGTAGTTTCATCCTCCGGACAGTTCTTTACGATTTCTTCCTGAATCGGCAGCAGGTTCACCACATACATCTTGATGGATCCCATATATCCCGCCAGCACGCCGCACAGGTCTTCTACCTTCTTCTGAGCTCTCTGGCTGGTGTACGGATACGAATGGAAATGAATGGCTTCAATCCGCATTCCTCTCTTCGCCATCATGAATGCCGCAACCGGGCTGTCAATTCCGCCGGACATGAGGATCAGGCCCTTTCCGTTGGTACCCAGCGGCAATCCGCCAAAGCCCTTAATCTTATCCCGATAAATGTATGCTCCTTCGGACCGAACATCCACATACAGCAGAACTTCCGGTTCATGCACATCCACGTGCAGTACCTTGCAGGTCTTGAGAATCGTTGCTCCCACCTGACGGCCGATTTCCGGAGACTGCACCGGGAACGTCTTATCAACGCGCTTTGCTTTTACCTTGAAAGATTTGATTCCTTCCTTCTCGATCAATTCCATCATATATGCCGCCGCGGCTTTGCCGATGGCATCCATATCCGGTACGCAGCAGGTTGCCGGACTCACGGTGGCCACGCCGAACACCTTCGACGCCACCCGAACCACTTCTTCCTGAGGCACATCTGCCGGTACGCGGACCAGCATCAATCCGCCAATCCAACGGGATTCCACATCGCTGAATACGGAAAGGGCACTGCGCACTCTTTCCAGAAGCACCCGTTCAAAGTACGGACGGTTCATTCCCTTCAGTGCCACTTCGCCGCACCGAACAATGTATAAATTCTTTTCCATGTCTGTCTCCTATCTGTCTTCTACCGGAAGCTTCCCAGTCTCCGGAATCTCGTTACCGCATTTTTCAGACGGTCGATGACGAAATCCATTTCTTCCATCGTATTGAACTCCGAGAAGCTGAACCGAATCGCGCATTCAATTTCCTTATGTCCCAGCGACATAGCCTGCAGCACATGGCTGTCTCCCGTGTGATGGGACGCGCATGCGGAACCGGTGGAAACAAAGATGCCATCCTGCTCTAATGTGTGAAGAAGCACTTCGCCGCGGGTTCCCAGGAAGGAAAAATTAATGATGGACGGGCAGCGGGTTCCGTACTGCTGAAGCTCTAAACCCTGCTCCTCGAAACCGTTCAGCTGCACATCCGGGATCTCATCGATGACCGCTTTCCGGAAGTAATCGTTCACCTGTGCCATCTTCTGCTGTTTTTCAAAGATGTTTTCCGTAGCCATCTGAGCCGCCAGCCCCAGACCGGCGATTCCCGGCGTATTCTCGGTTCCGGACCGGAATCCGTCTTCCTGGCCGCCACCTGAAATAAACGGCGGAATATGTACGCCTTTTCGAATGTAGAGGGCACCTACCCCCTTCGGTCCGTGGAACTTGTGTCCACTGATAGATATCAGGTCGAAGGGTGCATCGTTAAATTCCACTTTGCCGAATGCCTGCACTCCGTCTGTGTGGAACAGGATTTCCGTTCCGTGCTCTCGGTTGAAGTCCTGAACGATTCGGTAACAAGGAAGCACCGGTTCAATGGTGCCCACCTCGTTGTTCACCGCCATCATGGATACCAGTACGGTCTCCTCGTCCAAAGCGGCTTTCAGTGCCTGAGGTTCCACGTATCCGTTCACATCGGAGGAAAGATAGACGATTTCATATTCATCTTCCTGAAGACGCTTCATGCATTCCAGTACCGCCGGATGCTCCAGCTGTGTGGTAATGACTTTTTTCCCCCGGCGACGCATCTTGCGGCAGGAGGAGAAAATCGCCATGTTATCGCTTTCCGTTCCGCCGGATGTAAAAACAATTCGGCCGTCTCTCGGGAATGTCCGGCTCAATGCTTCTCTCGCATCAAAGATATAATTGCCGGCTTCAAATCCCATGGAATGGAGGGAAGACGGATTTCCGAACTCCTCTCGCTGAAGCCGAATCATCAAATCCGTTACTTCATCATATTGCCTTGTAGTTGCGCTATTATCCAGATATATCATGTTATTCCTTCTATGTCTTCTTCTATGCTGTCTTTGTCTCTGCGGCTTGTCTTTGCGGTAAAAAAGCTCCCCGAATCGGGGAGCTTTGATTATTTCGCGTAATCGGTTGCTCTTGTCTCCCTGATAACATTAACCTTGATTTGTCCGGGATATTCAAGTTCGCCTTCAATTTTCTTTGCGATTTCACGAGCAAGCATCGGTACTTCGTCGTCCTTCACCTGATTCGGTTTTACCGCAATCCGGATTTCTCTGCCGGCCTGAATTGCATAGGACTTGTCTACGCCCTTCGTGGTATTGGCAATCTCCTCCAGACTCTCCAGACGCTTGATGTAGGATTCCAGCGTCTCACGACGAGCTCCCGGCCGAGCTGCGGAAAGTGCATCGGCCGCCGCTACCAGCACCGCTTCCATGGTGGTCGGCTCCACATCACCGTGATGTGCCTGAACGGCGTTGACCACCTTCCAGGATTCCTTATACTTCTTGCAGATGTTCGCACCGATTTCCACGTGTGTTCCTTCCACCTCGTGGTCGATGGATTTGCCGATATCGTGAAGCAGTCCGGCTCTCTTTGCCAGTCTTGGATCGTAACCCAGTTCCGAAGCCATCAGTCCTGCCAGCAGGGAGACTTCAATGGAATGCTTCAATACATTCTGTCCGTAAGACGTACGGTACTTCAGACGACCCAGCAGTTTCACCATCTCCGGGTGCAGGTTGTGCACGCCGGTCTCAAAGCAAGCCTGTTCGCCCTCTTCTTTGATGATGTTGTTCACTTCCTTGGTGGCTTTCTGCACCATTTCTTCGATGCGAGCCGGGTGAATACGGCCATCCGTAATCAATTTCTCCAGTGCAATCCGAGCAATCTCCCGGCGGATCGGATCGAATCCGGAAAGAATCACCGCTTCCGGTGTATCGTCAATAATTAAATCCACGCCGGTAAGGGTCTCAATGGCACGAATATTTCTTCCTTCTCGGCCGATAATTCGGCCCTTCATATCGTCACTTGGAAGCGGAACCACCGACACGGTGGTCTCCGCCACCTGATCTGCCGCACAGCGCTGAATCGCCATGGTGACGATTTCTCTCGCCCGCTTGTCCGCCTCGTCCTTCGCTTCCGTCTCTACCTGGGTAATCATTGCAGAAGCATCCTTACGGATGTCCTTCTCCACTTCGTCCAGCAGAATCTGCTTCGCTTCTTCCTGGGTGTAGCCGGAAATCTTCTCCAATTCTTCCCGCTGCTTTGCAAGATATTCGTCGATTTTCTGGTGTTTCTCGTTCATCGAACGCTCTCTCTTCGAAAGACCGTCCTCTCGACGTTCGATGTTCTCCAGCTTCTTCTCGATGTTCTCTTCTTTCTGAAGAATTCTTCTTTCGGATTTCTCCACTTCCTTCCGGCGATCCCGGATTTCGTTTTCCAAATCCGATTTTAGTCTGTGTGTTTCTTCCTTTGCCTCCAAGATTTTCTCTTTCTTGATGTTCTCTGCAGCGTTTTCCGCATCCAAAATCAAGTTCTGAGCCTTCTGTTCCGCACTTCCGATTTTGCTTTCGCCCACGTTCTTGCGCAGAAGGTAACCAATCAACAGTCCAATGATCAGAAACACAACAGCAAAAATCAGCCCATCAATGGAATCATTCACTGTTATGCCCTCCTTTAAATATTAATGTAAAAAATTGTGTATTTTCGTACGAATCAACTGACTGTTCCAGTCAGCAGAATTTCATAATCATACAAAATAATTATAATCCGAATTACAAAAATAGTCAATATATACAACTCTATTTAAAGGAATACCACCATGTATAGTTATCGTTTACAAAAGAATTTTTTCACCTAGAATACTTTTATTTGTGAAGCAGTCGTTCGGCGATATTTCGGAAGTTTCCGGATACATAGGATTCTTTTTTTAGAACGGCGGGAATTCCCGCATCGGAAGATACCCGAAAAATATCATCCTCGAGAATCATTCCCAGCATTTCGCACTTGAACTGCATATTGATTTCCTGAGGTTCCGATTCCAGCCCCTGCTCGGTCAAAGACGGATAGATGCGGTTCAGCACGTATCGCCGCTGCAGCACTCGCTTTCGAATCAGCCGGTCCTCCAACATGTCCGCATTTCGGAGGGACGTCTGCTCCGGGGTCACCACAATCAGCGTTTCCTCTGCTGCCGCCGCACAGGTGGTGACGAATTCATCCGCACCCGGTGCCCCATCGATTACGATGAAATCGAAATTCTCCTTTGCATCGTCAATCAATGCCTGCCATTTCTCCCGGTCCAAACGGTCACGGTCTTCCATAAGGCCGCCCGGAAGGAGATACAAGCTGGCCGGTTTTTCCATCCGAACCACCGCCTGCTCCAACATACAGACGCCGTCCATCACATCAAATACGTGATAAATGGCTTCATTTTCCGCATCCAGCATAAGATCCAATGTGCGCATTCCCGGATTCATATCCACCAGCAGCGTGTTTCTCCCCATCATGCCCAGGGTTGCGGCCAGATTCACGGCAAAAACGGATTTGCCGGTTCCTCCTCTTCCCGATGCAATATAGAATACCTGATTCATCGCTTTACTCCATATAACCTTCATTTCTGAGACTGATGTATCGGCCGTCACCGATAATCAGATGATCTAACAGACGAATTCCCACCAACTTGGAAACTTCCATAATCCGTTTCGTGGATTGAATATCATCCTGGCTGGGGGTGGGATCCCCGCTGGGGTGATTGTGGGCCAGAATAATTCCCGCTGCACCCTTCCGGATGGCCGGCCGAAAGACTTCTCGAGGATGCACCACCGTGGACGTCAGTTCTCCGATGGAAACGGTGATTCGCGACTCGATTTCGCATTTCGCATTCAGCAGCAGGGCTACCAAATGCTCTTGCTTCAGCCCTCTCATATCCTCCATCAGAAGGTTGGCCACGGACTCCGGATTCTTCATGGACGTCCGTTGATCTTCCGACTCTCGGCCCATCAGCCGCCGGGCCAATTCCAGGCTGGCCACGATGGAACAGGCTTTGGTGGATCCGATTCCGTCGATTTCCGTCAGCTCCTGTACATCCGCTTCCCGCAAGCTGCCCAGTTCTTTCGCGGAGTAGGCCAGCACATCCTCCGCCAGCTGTACCGCGGATTTGCTGGAATTGCCGGTGCGGATGATCAATGCCAGCAATTCCGATGTGCTGAGGCTTTCCGCTCCGGCGTACATCAGCTTCTCCTTGGGACGCTCCTCCTGAGGAATATCTTTAATTCTCATATGCTTCTCCTTATGTTCGAAGCACATCCGGGTATTTCTGTCTTTCTGTTTCACTTCATTCCTACGTGAAAAATATTATAGCAAAAGAAGTTCCGGCCATCAATCCTCCGGAACTTCTCATAAGGCGCAAAAATAAACGATTTTCTGCGTTTTTTAAACTCTTCATTTTTTCTAGATATAGTTTCTCTGAAGAATGGTGATATTCTGCAGAGCCAGCACCACCAGCGTAACACCGCCCACGCTGAGCAGCGTGTTGACGATTCCGCTGTCGAACTTCACGTGGTTAATAATTGACAGGGTAATCATAACGAACTGCAGCAATACGCAAAACCGTGCACGGCTGGCATACATGTTGGCATAATCCTTCTCCCGGCCGCTGAGAAAAATTTCCACGGTGGTCATATACTTTACGATATGCATGGAACCCACAATGGCCTGCGCACCGATCATCAGCATGATGGCATACAGAATCTGTGTTTCCTTTGCACCGAAGAGATGTGCAATCGGCGCATAGAACATCATGAGAATGTCAAACACGAAAATGAGATATACAAAGAACCGGCATTTCTGCAGTGCTCCCAGACCTTCCCGATTCAGCTGTCTGTTTTTTCTCGCATTATTATTTCTGTTTTTCTTGAACTTCTTGCTACTCATTTTTCCCCTCTGCCATCTTCATGATTTCATCCAAAACCTGATCGATTGTCATGTCGGATGTATCCAACAGTACCGCATCCTCCGCCTGCTGCAGCGGGTTCAGTTTCCGATGAGTGTCCTGATAATCCCGCTCTTTAATATCTTCAAAGATGGAATTCAGATCCGCCTCTTTGCCGCTTTCCAGCAACTGATCGTATCTTCTCTTAGCTCGAACCATCGGGTCCGCTGTCAGGAAAATCTTCACCTCTGCATTCGGCAGCACGTTCGTACCGATGTCCCTTCCGTCCATCACCACGCTCTTGCCTTCCGCAATTTCCCGCTGCAGAGCAACCAGCTTGCTGCGAACCTCCGGCAGCTTGGAGCAGACGGATGCCGCTTTGGAGATTTCCGGTGTACGAATTTCTCCGCTGATATCCTCGCCGTTCAGAAAAATCTTTCCGTTATCGAAATCGATGGCCGTGTGGTCCAGGACGTCCTGCACTTCCGCAGAATCTTCCGTGTTCACGTTGTTTTTCGCAAACATCCAGCCGATGGCCCGGTACATGGCACCGGTATCGATGTACTCCATGTTCATCTTCTCTGCCACCATCTTGGCAATCGTACTCTTCCCGGCACCTCCCGGTCCGTCTATTGCAATCCGTATCATTTTTTTATTCCCTCTCTATACCTATCTGAATTCTATCTGTCAATCCGCTATTTCTTCTCGTTCCGATCTTCCGGCTGAACCCGATCTTTCTCCTGCAGGCGGTTCACCTCCTGCACAAAAGTGTTCACGTCCGTGAACTTGTGGTACACCGACGCAAAGCGCACATAAGCCACCTGATCCAGGTTCCGAAGTTCATCCATAATCAGCGCCCCGATCATCTTGCTTTCGATTTCCTTTTCCATGGTATTGTTCAGACCGCGCTCGATTCGTTCCGCAATCTTCTCCACATCCTCATAGGTAATCTTTGTCTTCTCGCACGCCTTCAGGAGTCCGTTAATCAGCTTGTTCCGGTCAAAACTCTCCCGACGGCCGTCGTTTTTCACCACCACCAGAAGGGAATTCTCTATCTTCTCAAAGGTGGTGAACCGCTTCTTGCACTTCTCGCATTCCCGGCGCCGGCGAATGGCAAGCCCGTCCTCCACCGGTCTGGAATCGATGACCTTCGTATCCGAATTGTTGCAATATGGGCACTTCATGATGCTACCTCCACATTGAATCTGCTACTTTGCCTTGCTCAACTTCATTACCTGCTTCATGATTTTCTCATAAAGCAGACCCTCATACATGTTGTTCTGCTGTGCGTACTCCTTCAGAGAAGTTCCGCTCTGCTCCTCAAAGGACTCCTCCGTCATGCCGTTCTGCTTCAAAAGCTTCTGAAGGTATTCGTTGTACTCCTCATCCGTCACGGTGACATCCAGTTCCTTGGCCAGCTGACGCATTACCAGCTGCTGCTTCACGGAGTTCTTCGCGTATGCATCCACCTGCTTGTTAAAGGACTTCTCGTCCATCTTCATGTACTGCTTCAGAAATTCTTCATATTCCAAATTGTACTGTTTCGCCAGGTTTTTGTAGGTCTCCTTCATGGATTCCTTCGCCGCATCCAGTTCTTTCTCCGGATACTTCTTCACCTCGCTGTCCTTCAGGATTTTCGCGAAAACTTCCGAATACGCATCCTTTTCCGCCGATGCTTCGTTTTCCTTCTCCAGCTTCGTGCGAATCGACTTTTCGTACTCCGCCGTATTCTTGTATTTCGTATTCTTCTTTACAAAAGCATCGTTGTATTCCGGCGTGTTCGTCTTCACGATGGCCTTCACCTTGATGGTAAATACCACATTCTTTCCCGCCACGTCCTCGTTGGAATACTTCTCCGGGAACTTCAGCTTCAGGTCGAACTTATCACCCACCTTATGGCCCACAATTCCCTCGCTGAAACCGTCGATCATGCTGTCATTGGCAATATCCAAGGTGTAATCTTCGGCGGATCCGCCGTCAAATTTCTTTCCTTTAATCTTTCCGGTAAAATCAATTTTCACCTTGCTGTCATTTCCGACGGTGCCGCTTTTCACGTCCTTCGTGGTGCTGGCTTTCTTAATTGCCTTTTTCACCTCCGACTGTACATCGCTGTCGGACACCTTCTTTACCTTCTTCGTGTATTGGATGCCCTTGTAATTTCCAAGGGTGACGTATTCCGTCAAATCATCGTATTTGTAAGTGTCCGGCACGGTAATCCAATCCTTCTGGAAGAAGTACCAGAAGCCCAGAATCAATATGGCTGCCAGGACTACCACACCGGTTATAATTTTCTTTTTCTTACTGAGCATATATTCACCTCATATCATCGTAATTGTATTTTGGCACACATTAGATATTAGCATAATGGGGGTTTGTTTTCAATATCCCATATGTCAACGAAATCCGCACAACAAAAAGGACACCGCATTGCGGTGTCCAAAAGTCATCACTTTTCGTTCATTTCCGAATTTGCTCCCTGCTCGGCTTCTTTTTTCTTACGAGCAACCTCTGCTCTGGCCAATGCCCGCTCCCGCTTCAATCTTGCATTCTTATCCATGGAATACCACCACAGGAATGCACAGAAGGAAACGAAGAGGGATGCCCCGATCAGAATCCAGAAATGACTGACGAAATATTCCATGACTAGTTAGCCTTCTTTGCAGTCTCGCACAGTGCTGCAAAGCCAGCCGGATCGTAGATAGCCATCTCGGACAGCATCTTTCTGTTCATCTCGATTCCGGACTTCTTCAGACCGTTCATGAACTTGCTGTAGCTGATGCCGTTTGCTCTTGCAGCAGCGTTGATTCTTGCGATCCACAGTCTTCTGTATTCTCTCTTCTTGTTCTTTCTTCCTACATAAGCAGAACGGAGCGCTCTCATTACAGCAGGATTTGCTGCCTTAAAGTTTCTGCTCTTCTGGCCATAGAAGCCCTTTGCCTGCTTAATAACTTTCTTATGTCTCTTGCGTGCTGTTACACCTTTTTTTACTCTTGCCATGTTCTTCTACCTCCCTGATTACTTCGCCAACGATCTCAGCATACGCTTTGTATCTGCACTTGTCAGAATGGAAGACTTTCTCAGTCCTCTCTTTCTCTTAGCCGTCTTCTTCGTCAGGATGTGGCTCTTGTATGCCTTGTTTCTCTTAAGCTTTCCAGATCCGGTGAGCTTCATTCTCTTGCTTGCGCCTCTGTGAGACTTCATTTTGTTCTTTGCCATTACGCTTTCCTCCTAAATAATACTTACTTGTTGCTCTTTGGTCCAAGGAACATCGTCAGACTTCTGCCTTCGAACTTCGGTTTCTTCTCAACTACGCCGAACTCGGAAACTTCCTCTGCGAAACGGTTCATCACGTCGAAACCCTTCGCCGTGTAATCCCGTTCTCTTCCCCGGAAACGAAGACTAACCTTGAGCTTATCTCCGTTCTTCAAGAATTTCTTAGCTGTATTCGCTTTGACCTGTATGTCATGCTCTTCGATGAAAGTGCTGAGACGAACCTCTTTGACCTGAGTCACCTTCTGGTTCTTCTTCGACTGCTTCTCTTTCTTCTGAAGTTCATAACGATACTTACCATAATCCAGAATCTTGCATACCGGCGGTTCCGCATTCGGTGATACGTTTACCAGATCCAGGTTGCTTTCTTCGGCCAATGCCAGGGCTTCCTTAATGCTCAGAACTCCTCGCATCTCCCCTTCTGCATCAATAACGCGAACTTCTTTAGCGCGGATCTCTTCATTGATCTGCCTGCTGTCTTTGTCTCTGTGATCTCTACTAATCGCTCTTACCTCCATACATTAAAAAAGCGGATACAGAAGTATCCGCAACAAAAACAAGATAAAAGCTTGCATATAGTTACCTTATGCACCTGCGTGATAAGGTGAGAAGCGGATAACTTCTTCTTCGACCTTGATATGATACCGTACATTCCCTAACGTGTCAAGTGTTTTTCTGTGTTTTTTCTTCTGCTATAATAAAAACAACCCAACAGAAAGGACATTCTCATTATATTATGAAAATTCAAGAAATACAACCGGTTATTCTGGCCTCTCAATCTCCGAGAAGGCGAGATATCCTTCAGCGACACGGGGTCTCCATCGTACTCCGGCCCACCCACACCGACGAACATCTTCCGGACGGGATCTCCCCGGAAGATGCGGTATGCCTTCTTTCCCGGGAAAAAGCAGAAGCCTGCTATCGGGAAATCTGTCCCAAGGAATTCCGAGAAGGCCTGATTATCGCCGCGGATACCGTCGTGTACAAGGACGAAATACTGGGAAAGCCTAAGGATGAAAAGGATGCCTTCCGCATGCTTTCCTCCTACCGAAACACCAGCCATCAGGTGATGACCGGCGTAACACTGATCGACATCCAAAGCGGCGCCATCCACTCCTTCTGCGAGACCACCCACATTCGGTGTAAGGATTATTCCGATGAGGATATTTGGAACTACATCCGGGAGTGCCGACCCTTCGACAAAGCCGGTGCTTACGGAATCCAGGAAGACTTCTCGAAGTACATCGACCGCTGCGACGGTGATTTCGAGAACGTGGTAGGACTTCCCTTCCCCCGTCTGGCACGGGAAACCGATGAATTTACAGAAAAAATCCGGTAGTGCACGAGCACTGCCGGATTTCTTTTTACATCTTGATGACGTATATGGAGATCAGCATCATCACCGCAAATAATGCCACGATGACCTGAATCACATCTCCAATCAAACGATCTTCATTCTCAAAGGACATGGATTTGATTTTCAGATTACCGGATTTTTCCGTCCAGAGATACGGATTTCCAAGACCGGTTCCGAAGAACTGAACGCCGTGAAGCACATGACGATCGACCCAGCCGAACACCCGGTACAGGCCCTTGGACAACGCTTCGACTATTTTTACCAGCGGTCTCCGATAGAACCAGTCAAAGTCCATGCTGATTTCATCGTGCGGCTTCATGATGCTGAGCATGATGAAGAACGGAATGGCACCGCCGGCGATGATTGCCACATATTCCATAATATGCGGAATCGTGAACGGATTCACCATGGTTTTGTAGGTGAGCTGCTGATACAGAAGCTCCGGTTTCATACCGATGACGATGGACATGATGGTACCGATCACCACCGCTGCCGTCATGGAGTTGGTGGCATTCTGCACCTTCACTTGCCGATCGCATCTTCCGAAAAACACGAAATAGTTAATCTTCAAAGTAATGGACAGCAAGGTTCCCACGCCGGCGATGGTAATCATAATCGCCGGGAAACCCTCACCGTATTCGTGGAGGCTCTCCATAATCAGCGCCTTGCTGGCAAAACCGCTGAGGAACGGGAATCCCGCGATGGCCATGGAAGAGATCAAGAAACAGAATGCAGTAATCGGCATTTTCTTCCGAAGGCCGCCCAGCTCTGTGATTTTGCAGGTTCCGGTGGCTTTCATAATGGATCCGGCACACATCAGTAGCACGCCTTTAAAGAAAATATTGGTCACTGCATGAGCGGATGCACCGTCCACACCGATTTCACTTCCAACGCCCAGGGAGGCCACCATCATTCCCAGCTGGCTGACGATATGGTAGGACAGCAGCCGACGAATATCGTTCTCCAGAAGCGCCATGCAGGCCGCAAAGATGGCCATAAAAGCACCCACGTAGATCAGCATATTGGTTCCCGAAAAGAATGTGATCAGCGCATAAATCGCCGCCTTGGTGGTATAGGATCCCAGATATACCGTGCCCGGAATGGTCGCTTCCGGGTAGGCATCCGCAATCCATCCGTTAAACGGCGGAATAGCTGCATTTACGCCGACGCCGATGAGAATCAGCCAGAACGCCGCCCCGTGCATGTTTCCGGACAGATTGGCCAGTCCAATGCCGTTATGGAAGATCTGCACCAGAATTCCGGCCAGCAGCATGTTTCCTCCGAAGGCGTGCACCAGAACGTATCGGAACGCCGCCCTGGAGGAACGCCGGCAGTGCCGAGCGTATATGATGTACGTGGACGCAAAGGCCGATATCTCCCAGAATACGATGAAGCTGAGCAAATCCCCCGCGAGTACGATGCCCATATTGCTCCCCGCATAGATGCAGGTAATTCCCGCTTCCCATTTGTTCTGAAGATCCATGGCATAGATGGCATTAATCACGCCGATGGTCACGAAAACCATCAGGAATACCATGGATACCCCGTTGGTATCGATCAGTTGGAGTGTCAGATTATCGGTGACCTTATAGGGCAGCGTGCTGTGGCTGTCCATCATCCAAAACGAACAGAAGGCACACACCGCTCCGGCAAGCGTAAGGTATTTCCGGCATTTTTCCGGAAGCGCCAGGATAATGAACCCAAAGAGGATCATCACTAAGCCGGGATGAAGATTGTTCCAACTCATTTTCTTCCTCCCTTTCTGTCTCGCTTGTCGTTTTTCTTTTTACTCAGATTCGCTTTTCGAAGCATTTGCAGCTCCTCTTCTTTTTCCGTGGTCTCGTAATAATTGACATCTCTCCGCAGGGGTTTGTTCATCACTACTTTGGAAAGAAAAATCAGCACAATCGATCCCACGAAAGAGATTATACAATAATATAAGAACTCATTCATCTTACACTCCTACAGGGATAATCCAAAAATCGCATTGCCCGCCATGACTGCCAAATCGTAGAGATGCAGCCCGAAATTCGGCATCACGCCCAATATCAGAGAACAAGCCGCCGTAATCATGATCGGAATCAGCATCGGCAGGCCGGCTTCTTTCCGAACCGGGAACTGACTGTTGTAAAAATCCCGCTTAAACGCCATCAGCACCACCGGCATCAGATAGGTCAATGCCAACAGCGCGCTGACAATCAGGGTCGCCACAAAGAACGGCTGTCCCATGGAAATGGCACCCATGATGATGTTTGCCTTACTGGTGAATCCCACAAAGAACGGGAAGCCCGCCACTGCCAGAGAAGCCAGCGTGAAGCAAGTCATGGTTATCGGCATCTGCCGCCCGATTCCAATCATCTCGCTGATGTTCTTCCGGTGGGTGGTCACGAAAATCGCACCGGCGCACATGAATAACGTAATTTTCATAAAAGCATGGGCAACGATATGATACAGTGCTCCGGTTGCCGCATACGGTGACAGGATGGCAATTCCAAGAATGATGTAAGAAAGCTGTCCCACCGTAGAGAAGGCCAACCGCGCCTTGAGATTATCCTTGCGGATTGCAATCAGGGACGAAACCAGAATCGTCGCCACCGCCATCCAGGCCAAAATCTCCGAACCGTGGCAGAAGCGTGCCGCTTCCGGTCCGAACACGTACAGCACCACCCGAAGGGTGCAGAACGCACCGGCTTTCACCACGGCTACCGCGTGAAGCAATGCGCTGACCGGCGTCGGCGCCACCATGGCTGCCGGAAGCCAGCTGTGAAGCGGCATCACGCCGGCTTTCACAATGCCCGCACCAATCATCAGAATAAACACCACCAGCATCCAAGGCATCGGAATATCGCCGGTGTTCACGAATCCGCCCGGAACGAAATCCATCCTTCCGGTAAAGGAATACAGAATGACGATACCCGCAAAGAACAGCTGTCCGCTGATCAAGGTATACGCTAAATATTTCCGTCCGGAACGGGTTCCCTCCTCATCCCGATAATGCACTACCAGCGGATATGTCGCTACCGTCAACACCTCAAAGAAAATGAAGAACGTCAGTAGGTTCGCAGAGAAGCAGAGTCCCATGGTAGCCGTCAGACACATGGCGAAAGCGGAATAGTATCCGGTCTGGTTCTTCTCCCCGTGTCCCCGCATGTATCCGATGGAATAGCAGGATGTGACAATCCACAGGGTGGAGGCCACGCAGGCGAAAATCATCCCCGCGGCATCCACGGAGAATTGCAGCGGAACTCCCTTCACGATTTCCAGCAGGGTGAATCCAATCTCTTTTCCCGCCAAAGCGGCCGGAATCATGGAGTATACCAGTGCCGCCATCGAGAACGCCGCCGCAAAGGTAATCGCCTCCCGGAAATTGGGACGAATGTGTTCCCCAAAAATGTAGATTAAACAGGATGCAATCAACGGCAGGAGGACAATGATGCCGGGTCTGTAATCCAGAGCAGTCAGAATCATAATGCCACTCCTTTCAGCGAAATCAGCAGAATATCAATTACTTTAACGTTAAATACGCCCAGCAGCAGAATCATAAGAATGCAGGTGACAACCGGAATCATGATGGTGAGCGGTGCCTCCGACACACCCTTCCCCTCCGGATGCAGCGGCTTTCTGTTTTTGTCCGCCTGAACGAATACTTTCTCAATCACCTTGAAGAAATAGACCGCATTCAGCAGAGAACTCAGCACCAGCACAAAGATGTACACGTACTCATGGGTCTGTGCCGCTCCGCAGGCCAGATACCATTTGCTGAAGAAGCCCACCGTCGGCGGAATGCCGATCATGGACAGCGCTCCCACCGTCAGCAGTCCGGCAGTGAACGGCATCTTCTTATATATTCTTCCAAAGTCATTTAAATCAAAGGTTCCGTACTTCCAGCTGATGGCGCCCGCCGCAAAGAACAGGCCGCCTTTCATAAAAGCATGTCCCAGCATGTGCAGAAAAGCACCGGCCAGAGCCAACGGGCTGCCGATGGCAAAACCCAGGCTGATATATCCGATCTGAGCCACACTGGAATATGCCAAAACCTTACGGATGTCCTTCTGCGCCATGGCACGAACGGATCCGTAAATCATTCCGCACACGGAAATCACGCCGATAATGAGAAGAACGTACCGGAAATACTTAAAATCCTTCCCGTAGATGCAGTACAGATACCGGAACATGGCATATGCCGGTATCTTTCCCATGGCTCCCGCAATGAGCGGACGCGCGCCGGTATGAGCGTGTGTATATGCGGACGGCTGCCAACCGTGAAATGGGAACAACGCCATCTTAATGCCGAAGGCTGCAATCAGGAACATCATGGCAACCAGCATCGCCGAATCGTTGTCTCCCTGTTTCAGGCAAACGGCCATATCCGACATGTTCAGGGTTCCCGTCACGGAGTACAGAATTCCCACCCCAAGCAGGTAGAAGGTCGCCGCAACGGTTCCCACCAGCAGGTACCGGAATGCGGATACGATGCCCCGGCTCCCGCCCATGGCAATCAGGCAGTACGCCGTCAGGGAAGTGATTTCCAGAAATACGTACAGGTTGAACACGTCTCCGGTCATGGTCATGCCCACCATGCCCAGCACCAGAAGTGCATGCATGGTGTACGCACCGCCCACCTGGAGCGCATCTCCGTTTTTGTCAAAGTTAAAGGCAAACATGCAGGAGAGGACACCCAGCGTACATACCATAATAACGATAACGGCATTGATCGTGTCCACGGAGAACTCAATTCCGTATGGAATCTTGTATCCGCCGAATACGTAATGAATCGGTCCGTGCTGAACCACCTGCACCAACTGAACGACGGACAGAACCAGCGATCCGGTTAGGGCACAAAACACCACGTCCCGCCCCAAATGTTTATGAATCTTCGACAGCGCTAATGACAGCAATGCCGAACACAATGGCAATAATACAATATATGCAGGCAGATTCTTCATCGGAACTGTTTCTCTCCTTCTATAATATCTTTTTCTTCAATGCTTCCATACTTTTCCTTAATCCGAGTCAGCAAAGCCAATCCCACACCGGTGGTTCCCAGGCTGACAACGATGGCCGTGAGCATCAGGCCGTGGGGCAGCGGATTGATGTACTCTGCCGCATGGACGATGTGCTTCATCGCCACCGGAATGGTTCCGGAATTCTTCTGGGCAAAGCAAAGGAAAAAGAAGATTACCGCCACCTGCATGATATTCATGCAGATTAGCTTTTTCATGTAGTTACGGCTGACGATGATTCCGTATAATCCCAGCGTCAGCAGCAGCAGTGTGAGAAAATAAATTCCCTTCCCTGCCAGAATTGTCTCAATCTGTGTCATCATCAAAATGCACCCTTTCCATAATCCCGTTGAGAATGGTAATAATCGTCGCCATTACGCAGATAGCCACGCCCACTTCCACCAAAAGCATTCCGGTGGAGTGTTTCTCCAGCGCATGCATCGGAATCGGCAATTTCTCATATTCCAGAAAAACACCGCCCCCCGCCATGCACAGGATTCCGGTCAGCACGTAGACAAAGGTTCCGATTCCGCCCAGCGCGGTGGATTTTTCCTTCGGCAGCCGGATGAGGCTGTCCCGTTCCGGAATGACCATCACATCCAGGATGTACGTCATTCCCAAAAGTGCTCCCGCCTGGAAACCGCCGCCCAGGCTCACCTCGCCGTGGAACAGCACGTAGATGGCATACAGCATAATCATCGGCTCAATCAACGGAATCATTACTTCCTTATTGATGGTGCGGTACACCGGCTTTCCATCCCGGGATTCCTTCTTCCGAACTTTTCGGGACCGAATTCGATTCTTTCGTTCCGGATGGCTGGCCAGAATAAGAACCACCGCCACTCCGGCAATGAACATTACCGTCGTTTCGTACATCGTATCAAACGCTCTGTAGTCCACGATAACCGCCGTTACCATGTTCGCCGCATTGGTCTCCGTCGTAGCGTGTTCAATGTAGTAATCCGTCGTATGGGTGTTGGGCTTGGATGACGGATCTCCGATTTCCGGCAGGAAATCCAAGGTCACAAAGGATGCGCCCAGGCAAATCACAATTAATAATAATGGTAGCACTTTCCGCATCACTTGCACCGCCGATCTATGTTTCTGAGTGTCATAATGAAATAAATGGTGGAGATGACACCGATTACCGCTTCCGTAAAGGCCACATCCGGTGCTCCCATCACAATGTACAGGAACATGGTGATAAAGCTGAAGGCACAGTAGGTCACCACGACCACCATCAAGTCCTTATTAAAAATCACGACCAGCGTGATGGCAATCAATGCCAGCAAAAGCACCGCTTCAAGCATCAGCATCGACATCTCGGTCATCTCCCTTCTCTTTCTTAATTTTCTTTCCGTTATATCCCTGATAATCCCGGGCATGTACCGCTTCCAGAATAATCAGGTTCGTTCCCAGCGGGTTGGTGATGAGATAGATTACATATACCAGAAAAACCTTCAGGGACAACAGCGTCAATCCCGTCTTCACCATGATTCCCGTGGTCAGAAGAAGCGCCCCCAGAGTATCCCCGATTCCGGCAGCGTGAAGCCGCGAAAAGAAATCCGGAAAGCGAACCACACCGATTGCCGCCGTCCAAAGGAATATCACACCGACCAGAATCAGCGCGGCCGAAATAATTGTCCGTATATCCATTATCTTCTTCCTCCGATAAACTTCGCCAGAATCACCGTCGTTACAAATCCCAGAATGGAATAGCTCAGCGCGATGTCGATGTACATATCGATTCGTCCGTCAATCAATCCCCGCACCAGAATCAGAAAAACGATATTCGTGTTCATCACGAACATGGCATTTAACTTGTCATAGACCCCATTCTTCCGAATCATAAAAAACAGCATCAGGAGCACCACTCCCGTAATCGCCAGCAGGATCGCCGTATAAAAAATCGTCATATGCGCTTCAATCCTTTCTTTGCGGTAAAAGTAGTTTCGATCAGGCGAGACGTCTTCCGGTTCTCTCCCGCTTCTTCCACATCCAATACGCGAAAATCAATCGTTTCACCGAACAGCCGTGCCACCTTTCCCTGCATGGTTCCATCCAGAAGACTTTCCTTCGCTCCTTCTGTCAATGCGTGCACGGAATACGTTCCATCCTCCAGAATGTCCACGGTAACGGTTCCCGGTGTCAGGGTAATGGAATTAGCCAGCAGCGCCCTTGCTGCCGGATTGTCATAATTCGCCCGAAACCACACAATCTGCGGATGCAGCGATTTCTTTCCCCGATACACATTCCAAGTAACACTAAAGGAGCTCTTGACGATTTCCTTCAAGAGCCAGAGAAAGTAAATAAGCAATCGGATGGGATTGACGTGAATGAGAAAATAATATCGATCCGAATGGACACCCTTCATATAGAAGGACTTGAAACATAAAAAAGAAATGATGCCTGCGGTCACCACCCCGTAGATAATAAACTTCAATTCAAAGATGCCGGACAAGATGAACCAGCCGACCAAAAGGATTACAAACAACTCAACCCAATTACAGAGCGGAGGGCTCTGATATTTCTCTTTTTCAATTTTGTTCTTCATAGCTTCTCCTAAAAACATACCTTTCACAATTATACATAATCTTTTGTGTTTTTACCAGTACAATTCTTGTAAATTTATGGTAATATCACGCTTTATCATATTGACACATTATAAACATGCGTTTACAAATTCTTTTAAAGCGTGCTATAATAAAACATAAAAATAATTAGAGCTTTTTAAGGGGTACCATGAATACTATGAAGAAAATTAAAGAAGGACCAACCGTCACCATGTTCGTACCGTATGACTGCAACAACAGCTGTCCATTCTGTGTGAACAAGGAAGAATATCGAAATTCCTCCAGCTTTGATTTGGATCGCTGCTACCGCTCCCTGGATTTGCTGGACCGGATTTTCCCGCACAATGACGTTGTTTTTACCGGCGGAGAACCGCTGGCCGAGTTGGAAGCGTTGGAAGAAATTATCGCCCATGTCGGTGAGACCCACAATCTCTACATCAACACCACCCTGCCGACCAGTGAGAAACAGGACATCCACCGCATTGCAGAGGTGCTGAATCGCCATCAGGACATGATTTCCTGCGTGAACGTATCCCGCCACCTGAAGCATTACGTTGCGGAATGCTCCGATGATATTTTCGATCTTCTGAAGGTTCGTCACCGCATCAACTGCGTAATTTTTGAGGATGCGAAGGAGCCGTCCACGAAGGAGAAGCTGCTCAAATTCCTGGACCGCTTTAACGGTCATGAAGTTCAGATTCGGGCCAACTATTCCAATCTGACGCTGGAGAACGTTTTTGAGACGGAGGGCGATGACCTGTTCGATCTTCTCTGCGATATTGCGGAATACCAGTATCCGCTGGAGAAGGAACTCTTCCGGACCGGATTTGTCTTCCACTATAAGGACAGCCTGGTAACCTATCACAAGACCCTGCCGTTCAGCAAGATTGACGGCAAAGTGGGCGACATCATCATCCGCCAGAGCGGACTGATTTACGATGACTGGAACAACTACGGCAGCCCGATGGATATTAACGAACTGACACTGATTTAATGCCAGGAGGTACTGATGAAAAAGTGTGAGGAAAGACAGGAAAAAATCCTGCAATACATGAAGGATACCATACGGGAACGCTGTTTTCCTCCAACCGTGCGGGAAATCTGTGCCGCATTGGATATCAAATCCACCTCTACGGTTTTCAAAGACTTGAAGGTGCTGGAGGAAAAAGGCTTGATTCGCAAAGATCCCAGCAAACCTCGGGCTTTGGTCGTGGTGGATCGGAATCCGCCGGAACCGCGAAACGGCATCCCGACTTCCATCGACGACACCAACACCACCCTGATTCCGATTATCGGACGAGTTGCCGCCGGCACGCCGATTCTGTCGGAGCAGAATATCGATGAATACGTTCCCTTCCCCGCTCGCTTCCTGGGCAAAGGAAACAATTTCATCCTTTCCGTTCACGGCAACAGCATGATTAACAGCGGAATCAATGACGGGGATTATATCATCGTCAAGGAAGAACACGAAGCTCGAAACGGGGATATCGTGGTGGCCATGATTGAAGGGGAATTCGAGGCGGAAGCCACGGTAAAAAGATTCTATCGAGAAGACGGACACATCCGGCTCCAGCCGGAGAATGACGAGATGGAACCCATCATCGTGCCGGACTGCACCATCATCGGAAAGGTGGAAGGCGTATTCCGTTATTTGAGCTAACCCGGAATACACGCATTGTCGGAAACTGCAGACATATTAAAAATGGACTTTTGAACCATCAAAAGTCCATTTTTTTATTCTTTTTATGAATTCATTCTCTATTCGTAATCGTTGGTCAATTTGAACCGGTCCAGAACGTAGAACGTCAATCCCAGTGCCATTCCCACCAATGCGGCCAGGCTCATGCCCTGCAGCGTGGCGGAGCCGATTTTGATATAGGCGCCGGAAAGGCCGGTGACGAAAATAACCGAAGTCATGGCGAGGTTCCGGGCTTTGGAGTAATCCACCTTTGCATCCACCATCAGACGGATACCGGATGCACCGATCATTCCGTACAGCAGGAAGCTGACGCCGCCCATTACCGGCGCCGGGATGGTTTCAATCAGACCGGAAGCCTTTCCGATAAAGGAAAGGAAGATGGAAAACACTGCCGCGCCGCCGATGACCCATACGCTGTATACCTTTGTGATGGCCATGACACCGATGTTCTCACCGTAAGTGGTGGTCGGCACGGACCCGCAGAAACCGGAAAGCGTGGTGGACAAGCCGTCTGCAAACAGAGAGCGGTGCAGTCCCGGATCCTTCAAAAGGTCTTTATCGATGATTTCCGATGTCACCACCTGATGGCCGATGTGTTCCGAAATCACCACCAGCGATGCGGGGATGATGACCAGAATGGCTTGCAGGCTGAATTTCGGTGCGGTGAAATTCGGCATGGCTACCCAGGACTGGGTTTGAAGCGGAGTGAAATCCACAATACCCAGAAGAAGCGCCACAATATAACCGATGATGATGGCAATCAGAATGGCGATTGCCGATGCGAATCCGCGATACAACACCTGGCCGATAATGGCAAATGCCAATGTTACCAGGAAGACGATGACCAGATGGGGATCGATGTGGTCGTATCCCTCGGATTTAACGATGCCGCCGTTGGACGCCGCATTGCTCGCCAGTTCCAGTCCGATCAGCGCCACCACCGGACCCATGGCTGCCGGTGGAAGGATGACATCAATCCAATCCACCCCTACGTACTTGATGATAATCGCCACCGCCATGAAGATAATGCCGGTAACGATAAATCCGCCTAGCGCGTATTCGTACCCCATCTTATTGATGACAATCAGTGCCGGGGAGATAAAGGCAAAACTGGATCCCAGATATGCCGGTGCCTTCCCTTTAGTAATCAGAATAAACAGCAAGGTGCCGATGCCGTTCATGAGAAGCGCAATGGCCGGACTGATTCCCAGGATATACGGAACCAAAACCGATGCACTGAACATGGCAAAGGTATGCTGAATACTTAACGGAATTCCCATCCGAAGCGGAACCTTCTCGTTCACTTGAATAATTCTTCTGTCGCTCATCGTTTCTCCTAATCATATAATCTCTCATAACATATTTCCGCTATTTATTATACATGCACCGGAACGAATTTCCTACACTTAAATCCGGTCATCCAATATATAATTGAATTGGGCAAATGTGATGATTTTTTCACCTGAAATTGCGGCCTAAAAAGCCGCGAAACCATTGATAAATAAGGGTAAACACGGTATAATAATAGCGTGATTTTGTGTGTAAATACTGCGGACATCGCGGTAGAACAGAGGTAGATTATGAAAGAAAAAAAGGAAAAAGAATCCGCCAAATCCGTCATCATCAATTCGGTGGATCGAAGCATTGACATCTTGGAATATCTCTTTCGTCAGGGAAACGACACATCTATTTCCCAGATCAGCAAAGATTTAGACATATATAAAAGTACCGTATTTCGCACTTTGGCTACATTGGAGAATCGAGGATACGTGGTTCAAGATAAGAATTCCGACCAGTATTCCATCGGTCCGAAGTTGTATGCCTACAGCGCCCTTCCCCACAACGATATCATCACCGAGAGCGTGCGGCCGCTGCTGCAGGAACTCAGCGATGCCTATGGGGAATGCGTTACATACGGAATACTGGAACAGGAATGGAACGGGATGTATGCAAACGTTCCCCTCATCACCCTTGAATCCACCCACAACCTGGGTCTTTCACGGAAAATCTCCAACCAGACGGAATGCTACTGTGCCTCTCTCGGAAAGTGCCTCCTGGCCTTTTCAAAGGATGTGAATATGGATGTGTATAAGGATGCGGAATTCACTCCGTTTACGGAACATACCATCACCAATTACGAGGATTTAATGAAGGAACTGGAAAAAGTTCGATATCAGGGATATGCGGTGGATGCGGAAGAACGAGAAATCGGTCTCTACTGTCTGGGCGTCCCGGTGCTGAACGGTCACGGTCACGCCGTTGCGGCCATCAGCATTTCCGGTCCGAAAGCCAGAGTCAAGGGAGAGCATTTTGAAGAAAAAATTACATTGATGAAAGAAATCAGTGCCCGGATTACTCGCGAGGTATTCCTGTAGTCCATTGGCGGCGCCGGAAACGACGGCGCCTTTTTCTTTGCAAAAAAGCACGATAATAGGGTAGGAATCATCGCGACTCCTACCCTTTTACCGTTAAAACACTATTTCAAAACACTTCAGTGAAGCATTCCGTTAAGCATTCTTTCCGGCAGCCAGCATTTTCTTGTTTCCTTCGTTGAACTTACCCTTTCCATGGGATTCAAAGTATTTGCACATGGATGCTTCGAACTCGTCATAAGTGAACAGGCCGGATTCGGAAGCCAGTTTACCCAGAAGAACCAGGTTGGCATTTCCGCCTCTTCCCTGCTCCGTTGCGATATCCGTTGCCGGAATCTCAACGACGCGAACGTCTTCACGACGCTTTACGTCCTGATCCAGAGCGTTCTTATTGATATACATTACGCCATCCTTCGGCATCGCTGCTTCGTATCTTTCTACCGAAGCCTCTACCACCGGACCGTCGTTCTTCATCAGGAATACGATATCCGGATGATCCGCATACGGAGAAGCGATCTTCTCATCACTGATAATTACGTTACATTCGGAATATCCTCCACGCATTTCATTTCCGTATTTGCAGGTCCAGGTGCACTGCAGGTTCTTGTCTACAGCTGCTTCCATAAGGAGTTTACCAACTGTCAGGACACCCTGTCCGCCCAGTCCTACGCAGATAATACGTCTAACCATCTTTTGTTCCTCCTTCTTATCTGTCAATTACTTCGCCAAGTTCATATACCTTGGAAACCACTTCATCGATGTGCTTCATGGAATCTACCGGTGACATGTGCCAGTTTGTCGGGCATGGTACCAGTACTTCTACCAAGGAGAAACCTTTTCCGGCCTGCTGTTTCTCAATTGCTTTCCGAACCGCCTTCTTGGTACGGTTGATGTTTGCCGGACTGGTCACGGATGTACGAGCCAGATAAGCGATATCCATGCCCTTCATCAGTTTGAATACATCGGTATTCTCACCGTTATCAACGAAGTTTCTTCCGGCCGGTGTAGATGCAGTCTTCTGACCGATCATTGTGGTCGGAGCCAGCTGTCCGCCGGTCATGCCGAATACGGTGTTGTTCATTACGAACATGGTTACGTTCTCGTTTCTCAGCGCTGCGGATGTGGTCTCTCCCAGACCGATCGCATACGCGCCGCCGTCACCGGCGATGGTGAGGATATTTTTGTCCGGACGAACTCTCTTCATCGCGGTGAGTGCCGCACCCATCTTTCCGTGCGGCGGAACGATGGCATCCACGTTCATCCAGAACTGGAACTGGTGGTTACAACCGATATCGGAGCAAATGATGGTGTCGCTTACGATGTCCATCTCCTCCAGAACTTCTGCAAGAATTCTGTTGAAGATTCCGTGGCCGCATCCGCCGCAGAAACGGCTCTCATCATAAAATAACTCAGGTGCTTTCTTTGTAGCCATTAGTATACCTCCTCTTCGTCCTTGCCTTCGAAGACTTCTTTCGCAAACGCCATAACCTCGTCTACGGTATGGATTCTCGGTTCGTCTACTGTCATGGCATATGTATTGAACTTTCCTTTAGTATGAATAATTACATCCTCACGCATCTGTCCCATCATGTTCACTTCGACCGTTACGATACCCTTGCAGGTTTCCGGAATCTCGTCGAACGCCTTAGTTGGGAACGGCCACAGAGTAATCGGACGAATCAGGCCCAGCTTGAAGCCTTCTGCTCTCGCTCTGGTAACCGCTTCCTGTGCTACTCTGGAGGAAATACCGTATGCAACCAGTACAACATCGGCATCCTCAACCTGGAAGCTTTCCCATCTCTGCTCTTCTTCCGAGATCTTTCTCATCTTTGCCAGGTATTTGTGGTTCCATTCCTGAACCGGTTCGAAGTAAGTTACGTCGGTTGCAACCTTGTGGTCCTCGCCCGGCTTCACACCGCTGATGGTCCAATCCAGGTCGTCCAGACCGTATTCCTTCATTTCCGGAAGAACAACCGGCTCCATCATCTGACCGATAGTACCATCGGACAGCAGGCATACCGGGTGACGATACTTCTCTGCCAACTCAAATGCTTCATAAGCCATATCACAAGATTCCTGAACGGAGTTCGGTGCCAGTACGATCAGGTGGTAGTCACCGTTTCCACCGCACTTTACTGCCTGCCAGTAGTTATCCTGACCTGCAGAAATGAAACCATCACCAATTCCGAAACGCTGAACGCATGCTACTACGCATGGGATTTCAGCGGATACCCAGTAAGCGATTCCTTCCTGATACAGGGAGAATCCCGGACCGGAAGTGGAAGTGAAAGCGCGGGAGCCCAGGCAGCGAGCTGCAAAGGTCATATTAACACTTTCGATTTCAGAAGCACCCTGAATGAATACTCCGCCTACTTCCTTCTGTCTCCAAGACATCCACTGCAGAATTTCAGACTGTGGAGTAATCGGATATCCCGCATAAAAACGACAACCGCCACGGATGGCACCTTCTGCCATCGCCTCGTTGCCCTTCATGATTCTTTTTTCCATAATGTCGTATCCTCCTTACAACCTATAAAATTTCGAAAACCAGATCCGGGCACATGGTGTAGCAGCATCCACACTGTACGCACTTCTCCGAATCCACCTGCGGTACCAGATAACCCTTTGCGTTCACCTCCGATGATACGCTCAAAGCACCAGGCTTGCAGTTGGCAATGCAAAGATAACAACCCTTGCAATGTTCAACGTTCAACTTGATTTTCTCCATGATCAGAACCGTCCTTTCCAACAATTTTCGCGTTCTTAAAGAAATATCCTTTTTAATCTGTTCCACTCTATAGAACGATGTTCTATAATTTATCTTATTATAGCATCTCCACCAAACCCGCGTCAACCGGTAGCGCGATTTTTCCTATTTTTCTTTTATCCCTATCTCATCGCACCATGAATCCACCGACTGAAAAAGGACAGATGTCCTGCGCCTATAAAGCGAAAACATCTGCCCTCGTCTATGCCATGCCGATTAGTCCAAAATGTCTTCCGGAGCCACCTGGCTTCTCTTCCGAATGGTAAGGCCTGTAAAAGCAAATACGATGGCCACCAGCGGGTTTACGAGATTCAGGAAGCTGTACGGCAGGTAGTCCAGTGTCGGCACGTTCAAATACGTGCTCATGGCGACTGCGCAGGTCGTCCACGGAATCAGCGGGGACGTCATCGTTCCGAAATCTTCCAGCGTTCGGGACAGATTCGGCGGTGCCAAATCTCTTTTTTCATATTCGTCCTTATACATTCTTCCGGTCAGCAGAATGGACAGGTACTGCTCTCCGCATACCAGGTTCACGAACACCGCGGTAATTCCCGTTGCGGTGATCAGTCCTCCGGTTCCCTTTGCCACCTTCAGGATGTGATTTGCGATGCATGCCAGCATGCCGGAGCTGTGCATGATGCCGCCGAAGGTCAGAGAACACAGAATCAGTGAAACGGTCCACATCATGTTCTGCAGTCCGCCCTTGGACAGAAGCTCGTCCAATGCCTTGTTTCCGGTCTCGCAGGTGTATCCGTAGCTCAGTACGGTACCGATTTCCTCTATGCCCTGTCCCTGCACCAGAATGGCACAGATTACGCCCAGCAGCATGCTGGCTACCAGTCCCGGGATAGCCGGAATCTTGAAGCAGATCATGAGAATCAGCAGCAGCAGCGGAAGCACCAGCAGCGGTGAAATCACGAACTGTTCTTTGAGGGATACCAATACGGCGGAAATATCCGACTCCGAAGAAACTTCTCCGGAGAATCTGGTGTTCAGAACCATATAGCCGATAATCGCAAGGGCGTAGCTGGTTCCCGCGGTGTATACCATGTGCCGGATGTGGGCAAACAGCGTGGTGCCAGATACTGCCGGAGCCAGGTTCGTGGTGTCGGAGAACGGAGACATCTTATCCCCGAAGTACGCGGCGGATACCACCGCTCCTGCCGTTACAGCCGGCGGAATTCCCATTCCGGAGCCGATGCCCACCATGGCAACCCCCAGGGTTCCTGCGGTGGTCCAGGCGCTCCCCGTTGCCACCGCCACGATGGAACATACCAGCAAACAGGTGACCAAGAAGAACTTCGGCGACAGAATCTTCAGTCCGTAGTAAATCAATGACGGTACGATACCACCGGCAATCCAGGACCCGATGATCATTCCGATAAAACACGCAATCAGAATCGCCTGCATGGCGTTCTGAATGGAATCGATAATACCCTTCTCGATGGTATCCCATTTGTTCTTCAGGATTACCACGGCGATAAATGCGGCGATGATGGATGCAAAAATCAGCGGAATCTGCACATCCAGATTGAATATTCTCAACGACCCATAGAGCAATACAAATATCGCAACGATAGGGATTAGGGATATTCCCAGATTTGGCGTACGTGGATTTCCGTCTGCAATCCGATTCTTCTTTTCCATTGTTCTCTCCTCCTCCTAATTGCACCATGGGGGAGAGTCCTCCATTCTCGCCCCGTGAAATTAGAACGTCGTTCTATTTTGTGACCAAATTATAGCATAGCCACGACAAGTTCAAAACACATGTTATTAATTTCACTTTTCCGCCTCGAGCTGAATTTCCCTGTACCCCTTGCAAAGCATGGGTTTAATTCATTTTAAATTTTGATTTAAAAGATTTTATAACATCGGGTTTTGGGTCGTTTCCATAAAAGTAAAAGAAAAATGCGATCTTCCGCAGAAGACCGCACTTTTCCGTGTCGTTATAGGGTTTGCTTAATTCATCATTTAACGCTTATTTCCCGTTGTATTCCACATCCTTGCCCGCTGCAAGACGTGCCTGATTCCGCTTGTGCAGACGGATAATCAGAATTGCATCCAGCAGACCCAGGATTACAACTACCAGCTGGAATGTGAACATTTTGGTGTACGCATCAATTGCCGGCAGGGTATCCAGCCAATGGCTAAACAGGGTGAACTGAAAGATATCCGGGGAGAATCCCAGAATCGCCGCAACACCGGTGGTGGTTGCGGTAACCGATGCCGGAATGCCGCATTCCTCGATAACCGCATAGTATCCTCTGCCGCCGTAGCAAACGAAGGAAAGTCCGATTACCACGAATATAACGAATGCAACAGAGGAATTCTCGTTTGCACCGAACAGCATGTACAGCAATCCAATAATTGCCACAACGTATACGATAATCAGGTTCTTGGACGTCGATTTCAGTCTGGTCGCAATCTCTCCGCCGATTGGAGCTCCAATCATTTGGCAGCCGTACTGTCTGAAAATTGCCGCCCATCCGGCGATAACAACCGGAATCCCCAGTACGTCTGAGAAGTACGGTGTGAAGTATGTCAGCGTTGTCATGAAGGAATACACTGCGAAAATACAGAATGCGAACATCCAAGTTTCCTTATGAGCAAATACCGACAGTACTTCCTTTACCGCATTGTGGTTCTCTTTATCCTTCTTGCTGGCAGCCGCTTCTGCTCTGCTTGCCTCCAGCATCTCCTTGGTCGGATTCGGAATAACAAAGTACAGTGCCACGAAAATGACAACGGACATTGCGATGTTGGCAACAACGGTTGCCTTGATTCCCATGTCTCCTTCTCCCGCATACTGGAATGCCACCATCATCAGGGACGACTCGATGACATTGAAGATGCCGATGCAGGTCTCGTTCAAACCGTATGCTCTTCCCTGTTCGCTTTCCGGCCACATCATGCGAATGATTTTAATCTGTGTCGGGAAGTTGAACATCAAGGATGCCACAGCGAAACCAATCCACATTGCAACGCACCACATGTAGGAATGCGGATTCAGCAGGAAACCTACCGCAAATACCACGTTCAGCACGATGGAAATCAAATAAATCGTCTTATAGTTGAAGCGATCTGCGAACCATCCCCCAATCGGTGCCAGGAATACGTTTCCCAGTCCGTAAATGGAAAGCAGAAAACTCATCTTTGTTCCGGAAATATCCAAGAATTCACGGAACGGTTCGTACCATGTGTACTGAAGATACGGTACCAGGTAAACAATAGCCCAGCCGGCACCCAGCGCCAGCATAGCGATTGTCAGCCGCAGCTTGCTCATCTTAATGTAATTAGTATTCTCCACAGTTGTTCTCCCTTCTATTTCGCGCAACTTCTATTTCGCGCAATCGCTCTTATCCGATGTGCTTCCGGAATACATCTCCCAGAATCCGGATACCGTCGCGAATCTGATCGTCCTTCACCATTGTGAAATTCATACGGATGGTGTTCTTCACTCCATCGAAGGAGAAGAAGGACTCTCCCGGAATGTATGCAATTCCTGCTGCCAGTGCATCATCCAGAATCGCATCGCTGTCCAGACCTTCCGGCAGCTCCAGCCACAGGAACATTCCGCCTTCCGGATCGGTGTATTTAATTTCAGCCGGGAAGTATTTCTGAATCATCTCTACCATCAGCTCGCAGCGTTCTTTGTATACTTCCTGAATCTCCTCAATGTGCTTCTCCAGATCGAACATCTTCAGATAGTAGTATGTCAGCATCTGAGTCAATTCCGGGCTCTGCAGGTCATTGGTTTCCTTCAGGGATTCGAATGCGGTCGCCACTTCCTTGGAAGCGCATGTCCAAGCAACTCGCATGCCCGGGCTTAGAATCTTGGAGAAGGATCCCAGATAGATGACCTGACCCTTCTTGTCCAGCGCGCGCAGGTGCGGCAGCGGCTCGCCCTTGAATCTCAGGTCACCGTACGGGTTGTCTTCAACAACAGCAACATCGTACTTTGCAACCACTTCCATGAAGCGCTCTCTTCTCTCCAGTGTCCAAGCCTTTCCTGTTGGGTTCTGGAAGTTCGGAATCACGTAGATCAGCTTTGTGTTCGGATTTTCTTCCAGTGCTCTCTCCAGGTCTTCGATTACGATACCATCATCATCGGTATCAACACCAACGAATTCTGCACCGTATGGACGGAATGCGTTGATGGCACCCAGGTAGCTCGGGTTCTCCGTGATTACCACATCTCCTTCATCCAGGAAGGTCATTGCGGCCAGTCCCAGGCCCTGCTGAGATCCGGACAGAATGCAAATGTTTTCCTTTGTGCACTCTACGTGCTCTCTGTTGTTCATACGATCTGTCAGGTAGTCCAGCAGAGGACCGTAACCCTTTGTCAGGCCGTATGCGAAGGCAGTAGCACCTTCTTTTTCCAGCATGGTGTCTGCGGCTTTTCTCAGATCTTCCAGCGGGTACAGTGCCGGATCCGGCAGTCCTGCTGCAAAAGAGATCATATCCGACTTTCCGGCAATTCTCTTCTGTACTGCGCGGATACCGGACGGCTTAATGCGGCTCATTCTCTTCGAAAAACTCATGTCTTCATCCTCCTACTACAACTTGTAATGGTTAATTTAATTATAGGTAATTATAAATGGTCTATTTTTTGGTTAATCTATTATGGTTATTATGGTTTTTATGGTTTATTATGGTTTAGCTAATTAACGGTTATTTCTACTTGTACTCTCTTGCCGGTTCTTCTCCGTTCATTACACGAAGGGCGCCCAGCGCCAGAGCAATCATCTCATACTCACCTGCAACGACTTCCATCGGTGCAACGTTCCGGGTCATACGCTGCAGTTCCGATGTCACCTTCTTGGAGTGAGCAATTCCTCCGGTAACGATAATCCGGTCCACCGGTTCATCAAATGCCGGAATGTAGGAGCAGATTTCCTTTGCCGTCTCATAGATGAATGCATCATATACCAGAGCTGCCTTTTCATCTCCTTCTTCAATGCGCTTCTCAATCTCTCTGGAATCCTTCGTTCCCAGGAAATCGTACATGCCGGCGAATTTGCTGATCTTGTCTACCATTTCGGATTCCGTGTACTTACCGGAATAGCAGAGCTGAACCAGCGGATAGGTCGGCAGTGAACCGCAGCGTTCCGGAGAGAACGGACCGTTGGTGCGGCCGCCGGAACCGTCCACCATCTTGCCCTTCTTGTGGGCACAGATGGAAATTCCGGATCCCAGGTGAGCAACGATGAAGTTGCAGTCCTCGTACTTCTTTCCGATTTTGCCTGCAATGGATCTGGCAACCGCCTTATGGTTCAGTGCATGGAACCAAGCCGGACGCTCCAGTTCCGCAAGACCGGTGATTCTCGCCTTATCCATCATTTCATCCACCGCCACCGGGTCGACAATGAATGAAGGGACGCCGATTTCGTCACCGATGGACTTCGCGATTACCGCACCGAGGTTCGATGCATGCTCACCGCATACCGCATTTCTGAAGTCTTCAATCATGCGATCGTTTACCGCATAGGTACCGCCTTCTACCGGCCGGCAGAGACCGCCTCTTCCGGCAACACAGCCGAAGTCTGAAATCGAATATCCGGCTTCTTCCACGGTCTTTACGATCAGGTTCTTCCGGTACTCAAATTCGTCAAAAACATGTGGGTACGGCTTCAGCTCCTCGGCAGTATGGTCGATTGACGCTTTGAAGAGTTCGTGATCGTCTTCAAATACTGCAATCTTGGTGCTGGTGCCACCCGGATTAATAATCAGTAATTTCATTCGCATCCTCCTTGTGAATGACGGTTGTTTTTTACGAACTTATCGTTCTATTGAATGGAACAGCATTCTGTTTTCACGTTTATTATAATATTTCCACCTTTGGATGTCAATTCACAAACCTTGTCTATTATTTCACATCGCAAAAAAAGAATAAATTCTTTTTCGATTGAATTCAAAAACATTAATTGTTTCCCACAAAATGCCGAAACATTGCGGTTTTATTCCTTCTCGGCTATAATGGTATCAATACACAGGATAAAGGAGGCTCTTATGCCATCACACTACGCCCATTATTATTTTGGAAAAGAGATCATCCGGGTAATGCCGGGAGATGCGAAAGATATCATCAACTCCAATGCGGCCAGTATTGATGCCTACATGATGGGACTTCACGGTCCGGATTTTCTGGCATTCTATCGCCCTTGGTACAGCAATCGCTTGGGCCGGGAAGGCCGTCAGATTCACCACTCTGCCGGGAGGGATTTCTTTGAACGAGCCACCGGAATTCTCCGAAAGAACCCATCACCCGAAACGTACAGTTACGTGTTGGGATGCGTCACTCATTTTATTCTGGATTCCGCATGCCACCCTCTGGTATCGGAATTCATGAAAGAAACAGGCCAGACTCACGCGAAGATTGAACGGGACTTCGACAGCTATATCCTTGGAATCTGCCGCAAATCCCCTCGGAAGGTGAACCTGGACCGAGTTTTCCCCCACTCCAAGAAAATCGACGAGCTGATATCCCGGTTCTACGAGAGCACGAACCGCCGAAATACCCAGGAAGCCATTGAGACTATGAATCGGGTACTGACCCTGTTCAGCCGCCCCAATACCGCTACAAGAAATGCTGCCTATCGGATTCTTTCTGCCGTTCCCAGCAAGGCTATTCAGAGCCGCCGAGATATGATTTACCGGGACGGAGACGAGAAGCGGACCTCCGTCAACAGTGTCAAGCTCTTCGACGCCCTGAACAAATCCGTTATGCCGGCCTCCGCAGAAATGGATTCCTTTATGAATCACGTCCTGCTGGATACACCGCTGGACGAAACATTTGATTTGAATTATTTAGGGGTACTTCCTGAATAAAATGTTCCACGCAAAAAGCACTGCCTCTGCGGCAGTGCTTTTCGTATTCTTTTCTGTTTTCAAATCCTAAGCAATCATCTTCACGCCGAAAGTCAGCCAGGATACGATCAATCCGGCAATTACAACGCCCAGAACCACCGCCGGGAAGGCCTTCTTGAAATCCAGCTCCATCATGGCCGCCACCAAACAGCCCGTCCAGGCACCGGTTCCCGGCAACGGAATCGCCACCAACAGCATCAATCCGAAAAATTCGTATTTCTCCACGGTTTCCTTCTTGGATTCCGCCTTCGCTTCCATCTTGCACACAAAAGCGTTCAAGCCTTCACTTTTGGTTCGCAGCCACGCGAACACTCTCTTGGTAAAAATAATCAGCGCCGGAACCGGAATCAGGTTTCCGATAATCGAAAGAATCAACGCCTGGCTCACGCTGAGGCCTTCCACTACGCCATAGGGAATGGCTCCTCGAAGCTCTATGACCGGCACCATCGCCATAAATAGTGTTGTAAGTGCAACTCTCAAAATCTTCCTCCTTATACAATAACAAGAAAAATCTTATCACAGGAAAATGTCCGTTTCAAGTTGTTTTGATGAAAAAAGGGAACCGCTTCCGCAGTTCCCTTTCCGTTGATTCTCTTATGAAAATCCAATTCGCTTCACCGGATTCTAGAAGTCCTTGTTCACCTTTCTCTCCACATACTTGGTGTGCAGAATGTGGTGCGCCTTCTCGCTTCCCGGTTCACCGAAGTAGGATTTGTATATTTCGATGATTTCCGGATTCTCGTGAGATTTACGCAGCGGTCTGTTCTTGTCCAGCTCGTACAGTCCCTTTGCACGAAGTGCGCGAACGTCCACGAAGTTTCTGACAGAGGAATCTACGATTGGCTGTCCGCCGCCGTTGACGCATCCGCCCGGACATGCCATGATTTCCACGAATGTGTAATTCTTCTCGCCGGAACGGATTGCATCCAGAACCTTCTTCGCATTGGCCAGGCCGCTGGCTACTGCCACGTTCACTTCCAGACCGCCCACGTTGTAGGATGCTTCTTTCACGCCTTCTACGCCACGAACATCGGTAAATTCTACGCATTCCAGCTCTTCGCCGGTAATGGTCTCCACTGCCGTTCTCAGTGCCGCTTCCATAACGCCGCCGGTTGCGCCGAAGATTACCGCAGCACCGGTGTAATCGCCCAGAGGGCTGTCGTACGGCATTTCCGGCAGGTTGACAAAGTCGATGCCGGCTTCGTTAATCAGGCTGCCCAGCTCTCTGGTGGTCAGCGAGTAATCCACATCCTGTACGCCGGCCGCATCCTGATCCGGTCTGTCGCACTCGAACTTCTTAGCGGTACATGGCATTACAGATACCGATACGATCTTGTCTACCGGAATTCCCATGGTTTCCGCGTAGTATGTTTTTACCACCGCACCGAACATCTGCTGCGGAGATTTGCAGCTGGATACGTTCGGGAGCAGGTCCGGATAGTAGTGTTCGCAGTACTTAATCCAACCCGGCGAGCAGGAGGTAATCAGCGGCAGTGCTCCGCCGTTCTGAACACGATCGATCAGCTCGTGAGCCTCTTCCAGGATAGTCAGGTCTGCCGAGAAGTTGGTATCGAATACGCGGTCGAATCCCAGACGGTGCAGTGCAGCGGACATCTGTCCTTCTACAACGGTTCCGATCGGAAGTCCGAAGCACTCGCCCAGACCTACACGAACGGACGGTGCTGCCTGAACCACAACGAACTTGTCCGGATCTTCCAGTGCAGCCTTAACCTCAGCGGTGGAATCCTTCTCATAGAGAGCGCCTACCGGGCAAGCTGCCACGCACTGTCCGCAGTTTACGCAGCTGGTCTCTGCAAGCGGCAGGTCGAAGGTGCTTCCGATGTAAGTATCGAATCCGCGGTTGTTTGCGCCGATTACGCCGATTCCCTGAAGGTTCTCACAAGCACCCACGCATCTTCTGCAAAGAATACATTTGTTGTTGTCTCTGACGATGGATTTGGAACTGCTGTCTACGGTAAAAGAATTCTTCTTTCCGGCATAGTAGTCCGTATCTGTCACGCCATAGCGCTTGCACAGCTTCTGCAACTCGCAGTTGTTGTTTCTTACGCAAGCCAGGCAGTCCATGTTGTGATCGGAAACGATCAGCTGCAGGGTCTTTCTTCTGGCTTCTCTCAGTCTTTCGGTGTTGGTGTGTGCCACCATTCCGTCACTTACCGGGAATGCGCACGCGGTTACCAGACCTCTGGCACCCTCCACTTCACACAGGCACATTCTGCAGGCGCCAATTTCGTTGACGTCTCTCAGATAGCACAGGGTCGGAAGGTCAATTCCGGCTGCATGTGCAGCATCCAGAAGAGTGGAGCCTTCCGGAACTGTGACTTCAATATTATCGATTGTTAATTTGATATCTCCCATTTCTGTAACCTCCACTACTTGAATACCACTGCGCCGAAACGGCAGTTATCCATACATGCTCCACACTTGATGCACTTCTCCGGATCGATGTGATGCGGTTCTTTCACGGAACCGGTAATCGCATCTGCCGGGCAGTTTCTAGCGCACAGTGTGCATCCCTTACATTTCTCCGGATCGATTTCGTATGTGCACAGAGCCTTACATACGCCGGCCGGACACTTCTTGTCCTGAATATGTGCCACATACTCGTCCCGGAAGAATCTCAAAGTGGACAGAACCGGGTTCGGTGCAGTCTGACCCAGACCGCACAGAGAATTTGCCTGAATGTACTTTGCCAGCTCTTCCAGCTTGTTCAGATCTTCCATCTCGCCCTTGCCTTCGGTAATCCGTGTCAGGATTTCCAGCATACGTCTTGTACCGATACGGCATGGAGTACATTTTCCGCAGGATTCACTTACGGTGAATTCCAGGAAGAACTTCGCAATATCTACCATGCAGTTGTCTTCGTCCATTACGATCATTCCGCCGGAACCCATCATGCATCCGATGCTCTTCAGAGTTTCGTAATCGATTGGAATATCGTAATATTTTTCCGGGATACATCCGCCGGAAGGACCGCCGGTCTGTGCGGCCTTGAATTTCTTGCCCTTTGGCACGCCGCCGCCGATTTCTTCAATAACTTCTCTCAGGGTGGTTCCCATCGGAACTTCTACCAGGCCGGTGTTGTTTACCTTACCGCCCAGAGCGAATACTTTGGTACCCGTTGAGCCTTCGGTACCCATGGACCGGAACCAATCCACACCCTTTACGATAATTTCCGGAATATTTGCATATGTCTCTACGTTGTTCAGAACGGTTGGCGACTGGAACAGTCCCTTTACTGCCGGGAACGGCGGACGGGTATGAGGCTCTCCACGGTTTCCTTCGATGGAGGTCATCAGTGCGGTCTCTTCACCGCAAACGAATGCGCCGGCACCCAGTCTCAGGTCGATATCGAAATTGAAATCCGTACCGAAAAGATTCTTGCCCAGCAGTCCGTATTCTCTTGCCTGACGAATCGCAATGCGGAGACGATCTACGGCGATTGGATACTCTGCACGAACGTAGATATAACCCTGATCTGCGCCGATTGCGTATCCGGCAATAGCCATTGCCTCCAGCACGCTGTGCGGGTCACCTTCCAGAATGGAACGGTCCATGAACGCACCCGGGTCACCTTCGTCGGCGTTACAGCATACGTACTTCTGAACCTGTCCTCTGTTGCCGCAAGCGAATTTCCACTTCTTTCCGGTTGGGAATCCGGCACCGCCACGGCCTCTCAGTCCGCTGTCCAGTACTACCTGAATGACATCGTCCGGAGACATCTGAGTCAGGGAACGACCCAGTGCTTCATATCCGCCTCTTCCGATATATTCATCGATATTCTCCGGATCGATCATTCCGCAGTTGCGAAGTGCGATACGGGTCTGTCTGTTGTAGAACTTGAAATCTTCATCATCTGTACCGTCGGCATTTTCTTCCCGAAGCAGGTACTTGGATGCAACGTTTCCGCCTTCCACGTGCTCCCGGAAGATGACTTCTGCCTTGTCCGGGTTTACTTCTTCATAGAATACGGCACCCGGGTGGATTACTACGATTGGGCCCTTTGCGCAGAGACCCTGACATCCGGTCTGAATTACCTTGTATTCCTTTTCCTTGCCGGCTACCTTAATCAGCTTTTCAAAACGATCCATTACTTCCTGGCTGTGGCCGGAATGACATCCGGTACCGCCGCAAACCATAATAAATTTCTCAGGACCGTCACCTTCTACATGTTCCGGAGCTGTTTCTCCTGCTCCGCATCTTGGACCGATCTGACTCTGCATCCGGTCACGAATGACTTTGAGTTCTTCTAATGATTTCATTATCTTCCTCCATTGCAGTCTTCAATTACTGGTTTATGCATACTTCTTCAAGATATCGGCAACCTGATCCGGAGTAATCTTTCCGTATACATCGCCACCTACAATCATAACCGGAGCCAGTCCGCAGGCTCCCACACAACGGCAGGTATCCAGGGAGAACTTTCCGTCCGGTGTGCATTCACCGTCGTCGATTCCAAGCTCTTTCTTAACCTCTTCCAGAACCTCGCCGGCACCCTTAACGTAGCATGCGGTTCCAAGACAGACAGATACTTCGTACTGTCCCTTTGGAGACATGGAGAACTGTGCGTAGAATGTAGCCACGCCGTAAATCTTCTCCATTGGGATTCCGGTCTCATCTGAAATAATTTTCTGCACTTGATATGGTAAATATCCGTAAATCTCCTGTGCTGCCTGCATGATTGGCATCAGAGATCCCTTTTCACCTTTGTGCTCTGCAATTCTTTTGCGGAGTTCAGTTTCCTGTTCCGCTGTGCCTTTGAAAGGAACATTTGAAACTTTCATCAGAATTATACCTCCTTGTTTTGACATACAAATACACCTTGTATAATTAATTATACGATTATATAATGAGTTTGCAAGAATTGTTATAACTCTAACTAAATTTATTCCATATAGTCATGTATGAACAGAAATTTAGTTGAATAGAATTAAACAAAGTAAATTGTAACTTAAAAATATTTTATCGATAGTGCTTTAATTACAAGGAGGAAGTTATGGTTTTAAAAGAAGTGGTAAACCTGCTTGATGCCGAAGTTTTAACGGGAAACAGCGATCCGGAGCTGGAATTGAACAGCGCGTTTTCGTCGGATATGATGAGTCATATGTTAGCATACTCTAACGACAAATCCATCTTAATTACAGCTTTATATAATCCTCAAGTTCTACGTACAGCAGACTTAATGGGCATTTCCTGTGTAATTTTTATCGGACGAAGCGAGCCGGATCCGGCCTTGATTAAGCTGGCGGAATCCTTAGGTGTAACCGTCGTGCAGTCCCCATATTCCATGTATGTCACCTGCGGCATTCTCTTCTCCAACGGATTGCAGGGCGCATTCCAGAACGAACAGGGGAGAAAATAAAATGATTTATCCGAGATTTCTCCGTCCCGGAGACACCATCGGCATCTGCGCACCCAGTGCCGGTGTGGGCCACAAAATCGAATCCTTTGAACAATCTCTCTCCGTACTCAAAGGCGAAGGCTACCATATTCGAGAAACTGCTAATGTACGCACCGATTCCGAGCGTTCCGCCTCCGGTGCCGTGCGCGGCAAGGAATTGCAGGAATTAGTCGAGGATAAAAACATCTCTGCCATTCTCTCCGCTTCCGGCGGGGACTACGCTCCGGAGATGCTGCCGTACGTGGATTGGGAACGAATCCGAGAAAATCCGAAATGGATCATCGGTGCCAGTGACCCCACTAACCTTCTTTTTCCCGTCACCACCAATTTGGATATCGCTACCGTGTACGGATTTAATGCGGGCACCTTCGACTGGCAGCCCCTGCACCCGTTTCAGGAACGGATGCTTCGGGTTCTGAAAGGAGACCTAAGAGTACAGGAATCCTTTCAATACTATGATGACAGAAAGGATTTCAGCGACAATCCCGTTCTGGAAGGCGAAGTATACTGGGACAGCCGGATGGGCGGCGAGAAAGCGCCGGCATCTTTCGAAGGAAGGTTAATCGGTGGATGCATCGACTGCATCGGAAAGCTGATCGGCACGCCTTACGACGGCACCCATCAATTCTTGGACCGCTACGCGTCGGAGGGAATTGTATGGTACTTCGATCCTTTTGCTATGAATGCGGAAACCCTGTACCTCACCATGCTTCAGATGAAGGCCTGCGGATATTTCCGCGGTGCAACCGGAATTCTCTTTGGCCGGGTGATGTTCGACGGCGGTTCATCGGATGAGGATTATCTGGAGCTGCTCAATCGATGCTTCGACGTTCCAATCATCTGGAACTGCGATATCGGTCACGTGAAGCCTTGCATGACACTGATAAACGGTTCGGTTGCAAAGGTTCAATGCCAAGACGGAATCGGTACAATAGAAATGAGACTGGAATAATCCAGCCTCATTTTTGTTTTCCATTATTTCTTGAAGTATTACTCCAAATGCTTCTTAAAGTTGCCTACAACCCGTTCGCCATCGTTCAGCATGATGAAGGCATGAGGATCCTTTTCCAGCACCAAGGTCTGCAGGTGATAGACCTCGTACTTGGTGATTGCAACCACCATGATGTGTACGTTTTCTTCGGTATAGGAGCCGGTTCCTTCCCATTTTGTAACGCCTCGGCCCATGTCCGTGGTGATAAGCTTGTCGATTCCATCCACCTTCGTGAAAATCAGCACCTCGGTGTTGATATTCTGCGTATGCATCCGATCCATGAAGCTGGAACGAACGGTGGTATAAATAAAGGAATAGATGGCAATCTGAATATTGAACACCAACAGACAGATTCCGTATACCGCTACGTTAAACAGCACGTTGATTCTTCCCACACTGGTATTCGGGTGGGTCTTGGACATGCAGACACCGATGATATCCGAACCGCCGGTGGAGCTGCCGCCTCTCAGAATCATTCCGGAACCCACGCCGCCGATGACACCTGCCACTACACATGCGGACAGGTAATCGTTAAACAACGGTTTCGCCGGTACCGGAACCAGCGTCAGACAGAGGGAAGACATTCCGATGGAAATCAGGGATTTAATCGAGAACTTAATCCCCACCGCCCGATATGCGTAGTAGAACAGCGGCACGTTCATGAGAAAGTAGATAATACCGGTGAGGTCCATTCCCGGAGGTCCGGAGAAATGCAGGACCTTGACGAAGAACAGACGAAGCAGCTGCGCCATTCCCAAGAACCCGCCGTTATACAAGCTCATCGGGGTGATCAGCACGTTGATGCTCACCGCATAGATAACATTTCCTAAAATGATATAACAGAAATTTGCGAAGGCAGAAAACTTGTCTTCAAATTGATCTAACCAATTCATAACATCAGCATAGGGTGAAACAGCATTTCTGTTTCACCCTATCCCTAACTCTCCTTTTTTTAACTCTGAGTTTTACTTATTGCGAATTGCAGCCTGTGCCGCAGCCAGACGAGCGATTGGCACCCGGAATGGCGAGCAGGATACGTAATTCAATCCCAGTCTGTGGCAGAAATCGATAGTCTTCGGGTTTCCACCGTGCTCACCGCAAATTCCCAGCTTGATATTCGGACGGGTCTTCCGGCCCTCTTCTGCAGCCATCTTTACCAGCTTTCCAACGCCGCGCTGATCCAGAACCTGGAACGGATCTTCTTCCAGAACACCCTTTTCCACGTACTCACGAATGATCTTGCCCGTATCGTCTCTGGAGAAACCGAATCCCATCTGAGTCATATCGTTGGTACCGAAGGAGAAGAATTCTGCATCTTCTGCGATTTCATCGGCAACCAGAGCGGCTCTCGGAATCTCAATCATGGTTCCCACCATGTAATTCAGTCTCTCACCGGCCTGCTCGAAGCATCTCTCTGCGGTATCATCGATGGTCTTCTTTACGTTCTTCAGCTCGTTCGGAATGCCTACCAGTGGTACCATGATTTCCGGTTTGATATCGATGCCGGTTTCCTTCTTTACTTCCAGTGCAGCGGTAATGATTGCCTCTGTCTGCATCTCAGCGATTTCCGGATAAGTTACCGCCAGACGGCAGCCTCTGTGTCCCAGCATCGGGTTGAACTCGTGCAGTTCGATGGTCTTGGTCTTAATCTTCTCCAGCGGAATGCCGAACTGTTCGGACAGTTCCTTCATATCCTCTTCGTTCTTCGGGAGGAATTCGTGCAGCGGCGGATCCAGGAGACGGATGGTTACCGGCTTTCCTGCCATGGTCTCATACAGGCCTTTGAAGTCGCCCTTCTGATACGGAAGCAGACCTGCCAGTGCCTCTCTTCTCTCTTCCTCGGTATCTGCCAAAATCATGCGGCGAATCTTCGGAATTCTCTCTTCCTCAAAGAACATGTGCTCGGTTCTGCAGAGACCGATTCCCTCTGCACCGAACTGAACCGCCTGTTTTGCATCTCTCGGATTGTCTGCATTGGTGCGCACGCCGATGGTGCGGATTTCGTCCGCCCACTTCATAATGGTTCCGAAGTTTCCGGACAGTTCCGGTGCCTTGGTTGCGATTTCTGCCGCATATACGCTGCCGTCGGTACCGTTGATGGAAATCATGTCTCCTTCGTGGTACTTTACGCCGTGGATTTCCATGTACTTCTCTTCTTCGTATACCGTGATGTCATGGCATCCGGCAACGCAGCACTTACCCATACCGCGGGCAACTACTGCTGCGTGGGAAGTCATGCCGCCTCTTGCGGTGAGGATACCTTCCGCCGCAACCATACCTGCCAAGTCTTCCGGAGAAGTCTCTTCACGAACCAGAACGACCTTCTTGCCGGCTTCCTTTGCAACGGCTGCATCATCGGCACTGAATACGATCTCGCCGCATGCCGCACCCGGAGATGCCGGAAGACCCTTTCCAATCGGGGTATGCTTCTTCAGTTCCTCTGCATCAAATGCCGGATGGAGAAGCTGATCGATCTGCTCCGGCGCAATTCTCATGATTGCGGTCTCTTTATCGATTTTCTCTTCGTTCACCATATCTACGGCAACCTTTACCGCAGCTTCTGCCGTTCTCTTACCGTTTCTGGTCTGAAGCATGAAGAGTTTGCCCTCTTCTACCGTGAACTCCATATCCTGCATATCCTTGTAGTGGTCTTCCAGGATTCTGGCAATGTCTTCGAATTTTCCGTATACATCCGGGAAAGATTCCTTCATCTGATCGATTGGCTGCGGTGTGCGGATACCCGCTACAACATCTTCGCCCTGTGCGTTTACCAGGAACTCACCGAAGATCTTGTTCTCACCGTTCACCGGGCTTCGTGTGAACGCAACGCCGGTGCCGGAATTCTCACCGGTGTTTCCGAATACCATGGACTGAACGTTTACAGCGGTTCCCAGGGATGCTGAAATGTTATTCAGTTTTCTGTACAGGATTGCTCTTTCATTGTTCCAGGAACGGAATACCGCCTGAATCGCCTCCATCAGCTGATCCTTCGGATTCTGTGGGAACTCTCTGCCCAGTTCTGCTTTTACCAGTTTCTTGTATCCTTCAATGATGACTTTCAAATCCTCTGTCTTCAAATCAACGTCATACTCTGCGCCCACTTCCTTCTTGCGGCCGTCAAAAATCTGATCGAATTTGGACTTCGGGATTTCCATTACGACGTCACCGAACATCTGAATGAAACGTCTGTAGCTGTCGTAAGCAAAACGCTCATTGCCGGTCTTGGCAGCCAGACCCTTTACGGAATCGTCATTCAGTCCCAGGTTCAGAATCGTGTCCATCATTCCCGGCATGGAAACCGGTGCACCGGAACGAACGGAAACCAGAAGCGGATTCTCGATGTCTCCGAACTTCTTTCCCATTACCTGCTCCAGTTCATCCAGGTGTTCATACACTTCCTGAACGATTTCGTCATCCAGCATGCCGCCCTTGTTCAGATAATCCTTGCAGGCATCGGTAGAAATAGTAAATCCGAAAGGTACCGGCAGGCCGATTTTTGTCATCTCTGCCAGATTGGCACCTTTACCTCCCAGAAGGTCTCTCATGTCCTTGGAGCCTTCATTGAATGAATACACAAACTTGCCCATAAGCTTTCTCCTTGTTTAAAAATTTCGCCTAGAATTCTAGCTTGCTATTAATATATTCACGTACGTCGGACAATGGCAGACGAATCTGTTCCATCGTGTCTCTGTCCCGTATGGTGACACAGTGATCTTCTGCCGTGTCGAAATCAACACAGACGCAGAATGGGGTACCGATTTCATCCTGGCGGCGGTATCTCTTGCCGATGGAGCCGGAGGTATCATAATCGGTGCTGAAATATTTGCTCAATTCTTCGTAAATCGGCTCTGCCTGCTCCTTGAGCTTGTTGGACAGCGGCAGAACGGCAACCTTATACGGTGCCAGTGCCGGATGGAGTCTCAGAACGATACGAGTATCTTCCTTTCCCTTCGCATCCGTCAGGGTTTCTTCGTCATATGCATCAATCAGGAATGCCAATGCTACACGATCTGCACCCAGAGACGGCTCGATGCAATACGGCACGTATTTCTCATGAGTTTCCGGATCCATATAGCTCATATCCTGTCCGGAGTGATTCTGGTGCTGCATCAAATCGAAATCCGTACGATCTGCAATGCCCCACAGCTCACCCCAGCCAAATGGGAACAGGTACTCCAGATCGGAAGTTGCATTGCTGTAGTGAGACAGCTCTTCCTTCTCGTGATCGCGAACGCGGATGTTCTCCATGTTCATGCCCAGGTTCTTCAGGAAATCCTGTGCGTACTGCTTCCAGTACTCGAACCATTCCATATCCGTTCCCGGCTTGCAGAAGAATTCCAGCTCCATCTGCTCAAATTCACGGGTACGGAAGGTGAAGTTGCCCGGAGTAATCTCGTTCCGGAAGGATTTACCGATCTGTGCTATACCGAATGGCACCTTCTTTCTGGCACTGCGCTGAACATTCTTGAAGTTTACAAAGATGCCCTGTGCCGTTTCCGGACGCAGGAAGATTTCCGATTTGGAATCCTCGGTAACGCCCTGGAATGTCTTGAACATCAGGTTGAACTTACGAATCGGCGTGAAATCCGTCTTACCGCATTCCGGACAAGGAACCTGATTCTCCTGAATGAAGGATTCCAGCTGCTCGTTGCTCCAGCCGTCACAAGCGACGGTTTCGCCCTTCGCCCGCATGTATTCTTCCACCAGCTGATCCGCTCTGTGTCTGGATTTGCAGCTCTTGCAGTCAATCAGCGGGTCCGAGAATCCACCCACGTGTCCGCTGGCAACCCAGGTTTCCGGATTCATCAGAATTGCCGCATCCAGTCCCACGTTGTACTTGGATTCCTGCACGAACTTCTTCCACCATGCCTGCTTCACGTTGTTCTTGAACAACACGCCCAGAGGACCGTAATCCCATGTGTTTGCCAGGCCGCCGTAAATATCGGAACCCGGGAAAATGAATCCTCTGTTGCTGCATAGAGCTTTGATTTTTTCCATTGTTGCTTTGTTGTTATCTGCCATTCTTTCTCTACTCCAAACTATAATTAATTTATTAATTTTCCGGATTAATGCCGCTCTCCTGCGCCACTTCCTCCAGAATCTTTGTCAGATCCTCTTTGGTCTCTTCACCAATCGGTGCTTCCGCTTCTGCCGGAGCCGCTTCTTCCACCGGTGCTTCCGCACCCTCATCTACATCCACAACCACCGGTTCGTCATCGTCGATGTCCAGGTCGAACTCTTCAAAGAAATCGTCATCCTCATCCTCTGCCTTCTTCCGGAAGATATCCGATCCCTTCCGCTTCAGTTCTTCGAATCCTTCCCGAACGCGGTCGGAATCGATGCCGTCCGCCTTCTTCTCCCGGAGATCTTCCAGCACATCCTGGCCCCGGTCCCGAAGCTCATTGTACATATCCGAACCCTTTTCCTTCAGGTCTTCGTAGAATTCGCTGTCCTTAATCTTGTCCACCTTCTCCATACCCTTGTCGTAATAAATCTGACCCTGGGCTCTGGCTTTCCGGTACTGGCTCTTCACCTTGCCGTTAATGTCGGTAATCTGGCCCTGATCGTTCACAAACTCAATCTTGCAATTGAATCCGGCGGCACTGATGACACCGAAGATAACACCCCAAGGCGCCACAACCGCACCCAGCAGTCCCGCCGTCAGCGGCAGATTCAAAAGAATGGTGTCGCCTTTCCGAACGATGATTCGGGACATATTTCCCTTAGCGATGGTCTTCTTCAGCTGGCGCTTCAGAATTCCTTCTTTGCTCTCTTCAGCCTCTTCATGAGCATTGATATAATCCATGGACTCCTCAATATTGATGATGGCGTCCACCACGCTTCCGTTGGCCTCTTCCAACGCTTCCTTCGCTTCCCGATAGCTGACACCGGTACGGTCCTTGACCAATTCGATTTTTTCCAATGTAATTTCCATATCTTCCTCCTTGCCGGGACCTCTTCTATGCATCGAAATCCCCTTTCAAAAGATCAGTATTCAGGTAGTACTCCAAATATTCTGACAGAATTTCTTTCAATTCCCGCTGAATTTCCGGTTTCAACTGAATTCTGGAAAAAGTGGCAAGAGAATGTCTTACCATATATTTCAATACCTCCACTATATCAAAATGAGGCTTGAAAATCAATGTATCCCTGTCGCTTTTCTCTCTCTCCATACAATCTCCACACAGGATTCCGCCCCCGGAAATCGAGAAATACGCCGGCGTTTCGAAGTCCTCTCGCTTCTTCCCGCAATCCACGCACTGATTCAGCTCCGGCATAACCCCCTGCATTCCAAGATTTTTTACCAAATACGCGTAGAGCATGGTCTCATAATTTCCCTTTGCTTGGGTAATGGCCTCCATGAACTCGATGGTCAATTCGAAGGTTCTCGGCTGCGGCTTCCCCTCTTCCAGCGTCTCGTTCAAGTATTCAATCACCCGAGATGCTGCCAGAAATCGGTCGATATCTTCACCGATGGAGTAGAAGCTGCGCTTGATCCCCGCACCGTTGATGTTGTAGTAATCCCGGTTTTTGAAGATTTCGTATTCCGAGTAGGTAAAAGGACGCAGCGCCAAGGCCGAACGGTTCCGGCCCCGCTCCGACAGTCCGGTGCCCGCCGAAATCTTTCCGTAATCCTTCGTGAACACCACAATCATCCGCCGGTTGTTGGCGATTTTATTCTGTTTCAGTACGATTCCTTCTGTTGTAATCAGCATTCTTTACTCGTCTTTATAACCGAAATTGCGAATGGTACGGTCCGAATCCCGCCAGTTCTCTTTCACCTTCACCCAAAGGGACAGGAACACCTTGGTGCCCAGCAAAGCCTCAATTTCCATCCGGGCACTCTTGCCCACCCCCTTCAGCTTCCGGCCGCCCTTGCCGATGATGATGCTTTTATGGGATTTTCGCTCACAGTAGATTACCGCACCGATATCCGTGATGTTCGGTTTCTCCTCGTAGGACTCGATTTCCACGAAAACGCCGTGAGGCACTTCCTCGTTCAGGTATTCCAGTAGCTTCTCCCGAATAATCTCACTGACGATGAACCGCTCCGGATGATCCGTCGCCATGTCCTCCGGATAATACATCGGACCTTCCTCCATGTATCCGGTGAGGCGCTCAATCAGCTCCTCCACGTTGGTTCCGTTCAGCGCCGATACGCCGTAGATGTCGTCGAAAATGTTCATCTCGGAATAGCGATTATACAGCTCCAGATAATCCTCCGGCTTCATCAAGTCCATCTTGTTGATGGCCAGAATTTTGGGTGTATCCACTTCCTGAATCATATCCAGCAGATACTGGTCTCCGGATCCGAACTTGCGGCTTCCGTCGATGATGAACACGATGAGATCCACGCCTTTATAGGTGTTCACCGCCGTCTCGTTGATGGTGGCGCCCAGCTTGTTCTTCGGCTTGTGAATTCCCGGGGTATCCAGGAAAATCAGCTGGCGTCCGTTTCCGTTGTCGTATTCCATATCCGTGTAAATTCCGGTAATCCGGTTCCGGGTGGTCTGCGGCTTGCTGGATGTAATTGCAATCTTCTCTCCCAGAATCTGATTCAGCAGCGTAGACTTTCCCACGTTCGGTCTTCCGATAATTCCAATAAACCCTGATTTCATACTCTCTCCATTTCTATTCTCTCTTCAGGTCCACCGCCGACATCACGTTTTCCTCGTGAATCCGCATAACCTTCTTCTCTTCCTCTTCCATATGGTCATACCCCAGCAGATGCATCATGCTGTGAACGAACAGGTAGGTCAGCTCCCGCTCCTCGGTATTTCCATATTCCACCGCCTGCTCGCAGGCCCGCTTATAACAGATTACTACGTCTCCCAGCAGCACCGAAATCTCCTCATCCAAGGATTCCAGCTCTTCCGCAACCGCTTCTGCCGATTCATACTGCGGGAAGGACAGCACGTCCGTTACCCGGTCGATGCCCCGATACTCCCGATTGATCTGCTGAATGGTCTCCTCATCCGTGATGGTAAGGGACACCTCCAGCCGATCTTCTTCCTCTGCCGGCAGATCGAATTCCTGACGGAACACTTCCGACGCCGCCTCCAGAATCTTTGTAAAAGCAGCTTCCTGCAGTCTGCCGTTCTCGTCTACGCAATCGATTCTCATTTTCTTCTGTCTCCGCTTTTCTTCTCGTAATCGTTATAGGCTTTGATAATTCTTTTTACCAGTTCGTGGCGAACCACATCCACATCGGTCAAATAACAGAATCGGATGCCCTCCACATTCTTCAGCACCCGGGTGGCCTCCAGCAGTCCGGAACCCTTTCCCTTTGGCAGGTCGATCTGGGTGATATCCCCCGTCACCACCACTTTGGAGTGGAATCCCATTCGGGTGAGGAACATCTTCATCTGCTCCCGCGTGGTGTTCTGCGCCTCGTCCAGGATGATGAAAGAATTGTCCAGCGTCCGGCCTCTCATGTATGCCAGCGGGACCACTTCGATGGCGCCCTTTTCCTTCATTCTGGCCGCCGCTTCCTGTCCCATAATTTCATAAAGGGCATCGTACAGCGGACGAAGGTACGGATCCACCTTCTCCTGAAGATCTCCCGGAAGGAACCCCAGGCTTTCCCCGGCTTCCACCGCCGGCCGCGCCAGGATAATTCGCTCGATTTCTTTATTCTTAAGGGCATTCACCGCCATGGCACAGGCCAGGTAGGTCTTTCCCGTTCCTGCCGGTCCCACGCCGAACACCATGTTGTTCCGCCGAATGGCGTCCACGTATTCCTTCTGTCCGAAGGTCTTCGGACGAAGGGGTTTTCCGTAATGGGTGTAGCAGATGATATCCCGGGCATTCTCCTGCTCATCGTAAGGAATCTCCCGAGTCAGCGCCTCGATGATGTAATCCGCCTTCTGGGAATCCAGCTTGCCGGTGGCCTTCAGCTCTCCCGCCATCTTCGTCAGCATATCCCGGGCCCGATTGCCCTCCTCTCCCTGAATCAGGAGCTCGCTGTTTCGCTGAATAATCGTTGTTCCGGTGGCCCGCTCCACCGCCTTCACGTTCCGGTCCATGCTGCCGAACAGCGCAGCGGAATCCACGGTGCCGTCAATCGGAAAGGTAATTGTTTTTTCGTTCTTCAAGTCTTTTTATCCTCATAAAAGTATTTTTTTACAGATTGATTATAGCCTTTTTGTTTTTGCAATACAACCTCAAACAGAACAGAAGAGGTTGTTTCTGCGTCCGGGATTACCGGAGTTCCGTTAGAGAAACCAAAAAATCCGAAACCGACAGATTCCGTGAATGAAATTCTGTCGGTTCCGGACTGCTCTGTGTTATATCGACGATTTCCCGCCGATACGGTGATTCTATCTACAATCTGTAGAATTGTCAAATACTTTTTCTTCATATTGTGGAATCCCGTTGACGGATTTTTTCCGCTCCCCTATATTTTGTAGAAAAGAAAGGACTGCATAATGGATCAGCAAAGCATCGGCAACAAATTACGAAAACTCCGGAATCAGAACAACCTGTCCGTGCAGGACGTGGCTGCACTGCTTCACAACTACGGAATATACATCAGCACCAAAGCGCTCTACAGCTACGAAACCGGCACCCGCTCCGTGGAAGCGCCCATCTTTCTGGCGCTGTGTATGATCTACCGGTGCGATAATATCCTGAAGGAATTTGCCGATTGCGATTATGCGGTAACCATTCCTTCCAGCGAAGAGCTTCGCCTGTTGGAACGGATTCGCGGTCTGGACGAACACGGTCAGGAACTGCTGAACGGGATGCTGGAGTTGGAGCTGAAGCGCTGCCGAAAGGAACCGCACTAGGAAGAAGCCTTCTCTGCGCCCAGAATTTCATTGATGATGAACCGGGCCAGAAGCCGCTGGATTTTCTTGGAAAACCCGTGCCCCTCTCCGTGGAGGATGTACAGCTTCGCATTATCGTACATCGCTGCCGCCCGTTCCGAATAGGAGGCATCCACAATCTCATCATTATCCCCGTGGAAGATGAAAACCTTTCCTTTATATTTCCGAATTTCCTTCTGAAAATTATAATCCAGCAAATACTGGTAATACGTCTTTCCCACCGTAAGGCCCATGATTTCCACTTCATCCGGCACCTCTTCCAGACTGGAATACCGCCGCTTCGCATCATCGGGAATGCACAGCGCCGGATAGGCCAGGAAGAGTCCTCGAATTTCCTCCGGCCGGTTGCTGGCCACCAGAGCCGATACCAATCCCCCCTGACTGGCACCCAGCAGATAGATTCTTTCCGAATCGATTCCATCTTGCTCCTTCACCAGATCGATCACCGTGTCCAAATCGTCCTTCTGGGTAAAAATAGACATGGCCCGCATATCTCCCCGGCTTCGACCGCTTTTGTATCCGCTCCCTCCGCGAAAATCGAAAGAGCACACCGCAATGCCGCCGGCAATTAGGATGCGCTGCATCCGCCGGTTGTCCGTGGCATTTCCACCGAAGGTATGGCTGAAGATGACCACCGGGCTCTTCTCGCCCTCCTGCTGGCAGGGAAACTTCAAATCGATATACAGATGTGTGCCTGTCGGGTTCAGCCGCATAATCCTCACTTCCTTTTATATACACATAAATAATCTTTCATTGTCTAACACAATCTATCAAACAATCCGTTCGCCGTCAATAATTGTTAATTCACTGACTTTTCCGCCGAAAAAGATTGCGTTTTTGCCCCATTTTGCCCCGATGCACTTAAAAAAAATTTAATATATCACTTTAAATTCCATCGTTGTATAATATATTCTGTTATTAAATTTTATCGTCAGATATTACATCATCTATTGATATTTTTAATCGTAAAAAGGAGAAGGACGAATGAGCAATCTTCATGAGGAATGCGGCATCTTCGGCATTTTCAGCGAAAACCGACAGAATGTTGCGGAGACGGTTTACTACGGGCTTTTCGCATTGCAGCACCGGGGACAGGAAAGCTGCGGCATCGTGGTAAACGACGACGGAATCTTCCGGAACTACAAGGACAACGGCCTTGCCCACGAGGTCTTCACCCGGCACGTGCTGGAGGACCTGGGGCCGGGAAATATGGCCATCGGACACGACCGCTACAGCACCACCGGTGCCAATGAGCGAATCAACGCCCAACCGATTGTAGTCAACCACCACAAGGGACGCATGGCGCTGGCCCACAACGGAAACATCGTCAACGCCTTTGAACTGCGTCAGGAATTGGAGCTGCAGGGCTCCATCTTCCACACCACCAACGATTCGGAGGTCATCGCCTACGTGATTACAAAGGAACGGATTCAAAGCGAATCCATCGAGGATGCCCTGAACAAAGCCATGGGACGCATTGACGGAGCCTACTCCCTGCTGATCATGTCCCCTCAGAAGATGATTGCCTGTCGGGATCCGTACGGTTTCCGTCCGCTGTGCTACGGCAAGCGGGAAGACGGTGCCTACATCGTGGCATCCGAGACCTGCGCCCTGGACGCGGTGGGCGCGGAATACATCCGTGACCTGGAGCCGGGGGAAATTCTGGTATTCAGCAAGGACGGCATCCGGTCCATCCGGGACCACTGCGGGGAAAAAGAGCACAAAATCTGCATTTTCGAGTACCTCTACTTCGCCCGTCCGGATTCTCAGATTGAAGGAAAGAGCGTTCACGAAGCACGGCGCAAAGCCGGCGCCCTGCTGGCCATGCAATATCCGGTGGATGCGGACATCGTCATCGGTGTTCCGGATTCCGGTCTGGATGCGGCTATCGGCTACGCGGAGCAATCCGGAATTCCGTACGGAATGGGTTTTGTCAAGAACAAGTACATCGGCCGAACCTTCATCGCCCCGGGTCAAAAGAATCGGGAGGATAAAGTTCGCATCAAGCTGAACGTCATCCGCAACAGCGTTGCGGGAAAGCGGGTGGTATTGGTGGACGACTCCGTTGTTCGGGGAACTACCATCACCCGAATTATCCAATTGGTTCGCTCCGCCGGCGCTACAGAGGTTCACGTCATGTCCTCCGCACCGGCCTTCACCGATGCCTGCTACTACGGTGTGGATGTGGACACCAAGGAAAACCTCATCGCCTGCCGGTGCGGCTACGATCAGGACAAGATTGCCCGCAAAATCGGTGCCGACAGCATGGGCTACCTGGATGTAAACACACTGCACCTGATTATCGGCAATCGACCGGGGGAAGGTTTCTGCAGCGCCTGCTTCGGAACCGGATACCCGACTCCGATTCCGACGGGTCAGAAGGACCGTTTCGAAGAGAAGATCAGTGCCGATGCACCGGCAAAGGAATCCGAGGAGTCCTACGATAAATTCCTTCGGGTCGAATAGCATATAAAAACAATCCGCCTCACCGGACGTTTCCGATGAAGCGGATTTTGTTTTTATGAAGAAGTTTTACGTATTCGGATGAGTATCCTTGAACTCTCCCACAGTGAAGAATACCAGTCCAATCCATATAATTCCAAAGGCCATGAACTGAACGCTGTCGGCATGCTCGTGGTACAGCAGGATGCCGAGAATCATCTGCATCGTCGGACTGATGTACTCCACCAGGCCCAGGATGAACATGGATGTTTTCTGGGCGCCGGCGCTGAAGAGCATCAGGGGAACCGCAGTGCAGAATCCACAAAGCAGCAGCAAGCCCACCTGATACGGCGCACCTGTCGCAACGGCGCCTCTGCCGCTGATTTCCTGATACAGGATGACCGCCAGAGCGATGGGTGCCAGGAACATGGTCTCGTAGATCATGGACAGCACCGGATCGATGGTCGCGGAGCGCTTAATGGCGGCGTAGACGGAGAAGGTCAGCGCCAATCCAAGAGCGATGACCGGAATCTGGTGGAAATGGAACAGCAGCACCAGCACCGCCACCAGGGCGAAAATCATGGCGATGACCTTATACTTCGTCACCCTTTCATGAAACAGGATAATCCCCAGAAGACATACTACCAGCGGTTCGATGTAATACCCCAGACTGGTCTGGATAATGAATCCCGCATTCACCGCCCAGATGTAGGTGGACCAGTTGATGGTGATGATGACTCCGGCGATGGCCAGAGTACGAATGGTCTTTCGGTCTTCCTTCAGCGGCGCCCAGATTTCCTTCCAGGTATAATTTCGACGTGCCAGAAGCAGCGCCGTTAGGAAAGCCATCAGCACCCGGTACAGCATGATTACCGATGAACTGATGGGAATCAATGCCTTCCAATAGATGGGCAGCACGCCCCAGATGACCATGCAGAAGATCACCTGAAAAATTCCTTTCCGATATTGAGATTGTTCTTTTGTCATTTTTAAATCCCCCCTTTTGTTTTTTTCTCTGTAAAAGTCCCATGCGTTCCATTATATGCTGGACTTTTGAATATTGCAATGGTATCCTTGTCTCGTTATTTAGAAATCGTATTCAAAAAAACAAACCATGCGAGGATGGTTTGAAAAATAGAAGTCATTAAATTGTGTGGGGGTATTTTGCCGTGGAAGATATTTTGTTTTTTCTGGAGATTATGGGAACCGTTGCCTTCGCTATTTCCGGTGCCGTGTTGGGCATCCGAAAGCGGATGGATATTTTCGGCGTAGCCATTCTGGGACTCACCACCGGCGTGGGCGGGGGAATCATTCGGGATCTGATTGTGGGGAACAATCCGCCCCTCACCTTTCAAGATCCGGTATACCTGGTGGTGTCCATCGTCACTTCCATCATCGTATTTCTGCCGGCCATCCGGACGTGGATTTTCCGGGAAACCCGGTTCTACGAAACGCTGATGCTACTGTTCGACTCCATCGGACTGGGCATCTTTACCGTGAACGGCATTCAGACCGCCTATCAATCCACCAACATTCACGGCATCATCCTGCTGGCCTTCGTGGGCGTTATTACCGGATGCGGCGGCGGCGTTCTGCGGGATATAATGGCCGGAGACCGCCCCTACATCTTCGTCAAGCACTTCTACGCCAGTGCTTCCCTGCTGGGTGCACTGGCATGCATCCTTCTCTGGAACCGAATCGGCTACGGCGGAGCCATGCTGCTGGGAGCCACGTTAATCGTGGTTCTTCGGCTCCTGGCCGCCCGAAATCACTGGAGCCTTCCGAAAGCGGACTTTCCGGAGGAGTAGCTCTCTCGTTTCCGTAATTCCATCTCCGCCGAATTACGCCACCATGGTGCTGACCCACACCAGAGCGAAACCGATAACCACGCTGGTCAAGGATTCCCGCAAATGCTCCCGGGTTCGGAACACGTGGGGCGTCAGTTCGGAGAATACAATGTAGAGAATCATGCCCGTGGCGATGCTCACCATGGTCAGGGTCAGAACCTCCGACAGGTGGACTTCAATCATATTCATCAGCACGCCGCCGAAGAGGGTGGACAGGGTCACCGCCGCAAGCAGAACGTACCGTTCGCTGCGCTTCCGCTCCTCCATGGTGGAATCGATCAGCATACCCATGGGGATGTTGTGCATGGCGATGCCTAAGGCAAAAATAATTCCGTCGGACATGGAATTCATGGCAATGCTGTACACCGACATTCCTTCTACTATATTATGGAGGATTACCGCCATCGCCGAAATGATTCCGATGTGGGCGGCATTCTCATGGTCGTGGGTCTCTTCCGTATCGTGGTGATCCGGGATGAACAAATCCAGCACCTTCAGCATGGCGATGCCCACCACCAGCATGCCCAAGCTGTATCCCCAGCCCTGCACCTCCACCAGTTCATGCACCTCCGGGAACAAATCGAAGAGCAGCAGCGCCGCCAACGCGCCCAGTGCCAAAGCCATGGACAGGTGCTCCATCTTTTCCGTATCTTTAATCAAATGCGTCGCCAAGGCTCCCAGCAAAATGGAGAACCCGGCAACTGCGGTAATCATCAATTCCATTCGTTACTTCCTTTTATCTTATCATCAAGTGTTACCGTGTCGATATTCTGCAGATGGGATAAAAATCCTACCTATCAACTAGGTTATTATATGTATCCATCGTCCATCTGTCAAGTTTCGGGCTTCAGAGGCGTCCGTTTATTTCCTCCAAAAAAATACTTTTTCTGCCCTTGACGCAAGTCCGCCTTCTATTATATAATTTCCCGGTAAATCAATATGGAAAATGTATTAAGCATTTGCTTCGATCCACGTCTGTCAGGGAAAATTCCTGATGCGTGGTCTTTTTTTTCGCTAGAATTGCGTTACGAGATTAAGGAGGTCATCTCATGAAATCATCATCCCTTTTCAGTCTTCGATTTCTCCGAAATGTGCTGATTGTCATCTTCGGCAACTTCATCTATGCGGTGGGCGTCGTGTTCTTTATCCTTCCCTCCGGTCTGATTACCGGCGGCACCACCGGTATCGGTTTGATCATGAACCACTTCACCGGCATGGACATTTCCATCTTCGTGGGCATCTTCAACGTGGCCATGTTCCTGCTGGGCGCCCTCATCCTTGGAAAAGAATTCGCCCTCACCACACTGGTAAGCACCATTTTCTACCCCCTGCTCCTGGGCATCCTGCAGCGGGCCGTGGGCGGCTTCATTCTGACACAGGATCTGTTCCTCAGCGCCCTCTTCGGCGGTCTGTGCATCGGCATTTCCCTGGCGATGATCATCCGGCTGGGGGCCAGCACCGGCGGCATGGATATTCCGCCTCTGGTCCTGCAGAAACTCTTCCGGATTCCCGTATCCGTCAGCCTGTACGTATTTGATTTTATCATCCTGATCGGCCAGATGATCTTCTCCGACAAGGACACCAGCCTATACGGCATCATTCTGGTCATCGTGTACACCATGACGCTGGACAAACTGCTGGCACTGGGCACCGCCAAAACCAAATTGGAAATCGTCACCAAACATTCCGAGGAGATGAAGGATGCCATTCTGGCGGACATCGACCGGGGCGTCACCTTGCTGCACGGAAAGACCGGTTACCTGGGCATTGAAACCGATGTGCTTTCCTGCGTCATCTCTCCCCGGGAACTGTACCGCACGGAGAAGGTGGTTCACGAAGTGGATCCCAACGCCTTCATCGTGCTGAGCAAGGTGAGCAGCGTCACCGGCCGAGGCTTCACGAAGGAGAAAAAATACATCCCGAAGAACTCCTAGGCATTTCCGGCACCAAAGCACCGAAAAAATATTCTTTTTCAAGCGGCAGTACTCTTTTGAGTGTTGCCGCTTTGTTCTTATGTTGATACAATCCAGTTAAGAAGTACCATCTCCCCTTCTCTAGGAAGAACGGCAGGTTCAGGCACCTGCAGGAGGAACCGATATGAAAAAGAACACAAAGAAACGAAGGACGATTCGTCGTCTGCTAATCGCCACCGCATTTGCGCTCCTGATGATTCCGGCATCGGTTTCCGCAGATGTTGTGGGGAAAAAGATTACAAAAGAGTACACACCGAATCAACAAAATCCGTTGTCAAAAATCGAATACACCTATCGAAGCGACGGAAAATTCGATATGGTCCTTACCTTCGATATTTTTGCAGCGAAATACGCTGTGTATTATGTGGATAATGCCCGTGATTATGTCCTCGAGATTCGTTCCAAAACCCGGAACAACCAGCTCATCGGATCCCAGATTATCAATTCTTCGGACATTCGAAAATTGAACGGAAAGCTCGTCTATGATTTCAAGAATGCACAGAAGGTACCGGTGGTTCAGCCGGAAGAAGAGCTTTCCATCAGCTTTGAATTCTTTAGTGACTACAAGAGCAAACAGTATGCGAACTACGGCGACAACTTCCAGCCGCGAACGGTATGGGCACCGGAAGCAGAAGCACCGAATCCAAACCTTCTGGAAGGCATGACCGGATACGGTCAGGTGGAAAAGGTCGCTTCGGACGGTACCGAGTACACGGAAATGTACGCCACCTTCCGCGGCACGCAGGGGCCGAATGCCGGCGAAACGCTTTATGCGTACAACCTGGACGACCAGAGCATTTACGGCTCGTCCAACAGCAGAACCGTAAAGGTGTGGATCTACCGGAACAAGATTAGCGCATTCAACATCGCAGATCAGAGTCCGCGCCGCTGGATGCTGGTTTCCGCAAAGGATCCGAATACGGCGGCAAGCATTGCGGAAGCAAGTGCTTCCAAAGCGACATCGCTAGCCTTTGACTCGCCGGCGCAGATCCGCTTAGAGATGGAGGATGTCTATCGATTCGGCAGCACATCTACCCGCTACGACCAAGCGACGGTTGCCGTATACAAGGACAAAAACTACAATACCGGATATGCGGACGGAGTGGAAATCTATAACTACGTGAAGGGCAAGGGCGAAGCGGATCTTTACCAGGAGTTCAGCTTTGATTCGGGGAAAGACCACGGTACATTCAAGCTCACCGGACTGCTTCCGGGAACCACCCGGTACTACACCGTTCACACCATTCGATACAATAATGGTTTGGAATACAATTACTGGGACGGATATTACTACACCGTACGTACCGAGAATTTCAAAGCACCGGGCTTCTCCGCTGTAAAGATGGGACCGAAGCAGGTAAAGATGCTGATAAAGGTTCCGGAGGATCAGCGGGCAACGGGATTGTCCACCATGTACGTATACCGGGGTAGCAAGAAGATTAAGACCATCAAGAGCAACGGTAAGGCGACCATCACCTTCACCTACAGCGCGAAGAAGGCCAACTCCTACAAGTACAAGGTGAAAGCGGTATGCGCGAAGAAGACCAGCATTACCAAGTCCACTTCCGCAAAGAAACCGAAGAGCAATACCTACAAGAGACCGGGACGCCTGAACAGCAACATCGATCAGATTACCCCATACAGAACGGCGAAATTCGTTCCATGGCAGATTTCTTACTACGATAAGAAAATCAAGGTGACGGGATACATCGTAAATAACCGGATGTTCAAGATGAAGAAGTACAAATTCAAGGTCTACGTGTACAACAACAACAAGAAAATTGCCACAAAGACCGTGACGTACAAGAACATCAAGAAGTATGCGAAGAAAAAGGTCACCATCACCATCAAGACCAAGAAGAAACCGGATTTCGTCAACTACTCCACCGGCTGGGGTACATCCAACGTATCGACCAAATGGGGATGGTAGTTCGGCAAAAGCAAGATGGAACCCACTAACGGAATAAACGAAATGAAGAGGCTGTTCCCTTCCGGGGGAGCAACCTCTTCATTTGCGCATATTTCATTTCTACTGTTCCAGATACTTCCGAATCTTCGGCATCATCGCCTGTGCCCGCTTCCGCCCCTCTTTATAGGTGCGGTCCATGCGCGCCACATCGTGTTCCGTCCGGCTGATGTCCAGTTCTTTTTCCGGATAGATGACGCAGAGTTCCCCTTTGCATCCCAGCTGATGGACCATTTTCTTGGACCGATTGTACACCACGTGACGGTTCCGAAGGCTGGCCGCAACATGGGGATATTTGTGGAGGAGCAGTCCGTAGAGGTGATCGTGCCCGGTGGGTGACTTGACGTAATCCTTCGGCCGAGTCAGCACCGTGACAATCCGGTCGTATCCCTGGTTCCGCGCGTACTGCACCGGAATGGAATCGCTGATGCCTCCGTCCAGCAAGCTGTATCCGTCGATGTGCACCGCACGGGATACCACCGGCATGGATGCACTGGCTCTTACCCACTCCAGTGCGGAATCGTTCAGCTCCGGCAGTTCTTTATATACCGGCTTCCCGGTTCGGGTATCGGTGCACACCACGATAAACCGGCTGGGATCGCTGTCATAGGTTTCCTTATCCATCACATCCAGTTCCTTCGGCAAGGTATGGTAACAGAACTCCGCCCCGTACAGATCTCCGGTCTTCATCAGGGATCGCAGGCTGCAATATCGCCAATCCTTTGCAAATCGCCGGTTATAGCGGATAACCCGTCCCGGCTGATGCGACTTGTAGTTGCAGCCGAATGCCGCACCGGCGGAGACACCGATGACCGCATCGAAATGAATGTTATTTTCCATCAGCACGTCGATAACTCCCGCGCTGAAAATACCTCGCATGGCACCGCCCTCCAGAACCAACGCGGTACGATGCTTGCTGTTATCCTCTTTTTTCGAAATCGCTTCTTTTGTATACATATTCACCATAATCACCTTATTTTTTCACTCTCAAACAATTTAGTCAGTATTATAACATAGTTTTTATGAAATGAAACTAAATTTATAAGTTTTTTGTGTGAATTTTCTTGACATACAGGGTATACCCGTATACAATAATACTAGTTTTAGACCGCGGTCTAGAGATTATATTGTTTTGAATCTATAGAAATGCCGGTTGCGGCTGTATTGGACGGGAGGTTACACCTATGTTGGACGGATTTGTCAACGCAAAAGAAATTGATTTTACCATTGAAGAGAATAAGAAGAAGCTGGAAGCGGCATTCGCGCAGGTGGAAAGCGAGCTGGGCAGCACGTTCCCGCTGATTATCGGCGGCGAGAGAATCGAGACGGAGAAGAAAATCGCTTCTCTGAACCCGGCGACTAAGGATGTGCTGGGATACACCTGTTCCGCCGATCAGGCGCTGGTGACCAAGGCCATTGAGACCGCACAGAAGGCATTTGAGAGCTGGAGCGTGACGCCGGTGGAAGAAAGAATTCGCTGCATGCGCAAACTGGCACAGCTTCTGATTGACAACCGCTTCTACATCGATGCGTGGAACGTTCTGGAAAGCGGCAAGAACTGGGGCGAAGCGGACGGCGAGCTCTGCGAACAACTGGATTTCATCAATTCCTACGTATATCATATGGGCAATATCGACAAGGGACTGGAACTGGTGCCAACCGATGAATATAACAAATGCGTGTATATTCCAATCGGTGTGGGTGCAGCGATTTCGCCTTGGAACTTCCCGGTTTCCCTCTTCGGCGGCATGATTGCTTCTGCAGTAATCACCGGAAACACTCTGGTATGCAAGCCGGCTTCCAACACTCCGCTGGTGGCTTATAAGTTCGTCGAGCTGTGCGAAAAGGCCGGCATTCCGGATGGTGTTATCAACTTCATTCCGGGCTCCGGTTCCGATATCGGCGACCTGCTGGTAGAACACCCACTGATCCGCTTTATCAACTTCACCGGCTCCAAAGAAGTGGGCTGCCGCATTTACGAGAAGGCCGCAAAGGTTCAGCCGGGTCAGAAGTGGCTGAAGCGCGTAGTTGCGGAGATGGGCGGAAAGAATGCCATCATCGTGGATTCCTCAGCCGATATTCAGAGTGCCGCTTCCGGCGTGGCAAGCTCCGCATTCACCTTCCAGGGTCAGAAGTGCTCCGCTTGCTCCCGTGCGCTGGTTATGAGCGATGTATACGATGAATTTGTGGATGCGGTTGTGGCAGAAGCAAAGAAACTGGCGGCCGATCAGGGTGCCGGTAGAGATAACTGTGCGATGGGTCCGGTAAGCAGCAAATCCGCGTTTGACATGATCGCTTCTTACATCGAAATCGGCAGAAAAGAAGGAAACATCGTCTTCGGCGGCAACTACAGCGACGAAAAGGGATACTTCTTGGAGCCGACGGTAATCCGCGATGTTAAAAAAACCGACCGCATTGCCAACGAGGAAATCTTCGGACCGGTTCTGGCGGTCATCAAAGTGGATTCCTTCGACGAGGCACTGGATGTAGCTAACCAGACTGAATACGGCCTCACCGGTTCCGTATACAGCGAAACCAGAGAGCACATCATGAAGGCAAAGCAGGAATTCCAGGTGGGCAACCTGTACTTCAACCGGAAGTCCACTGCAGCCGTTGTACTGCAGCATCCGTTCGGCGGATTCAACATGTCCGGTACCGATGCAAAGACCGGTACCCAGAGCTACCTCACCAACTTCATGAATTTGAAGTCCATTTCCGAGTATTTGGGATAAGATATGCAATAGGAAAGGGATTGCGGGGAACATCCTCGCAATCCCTTTTTTCTTCCGGTCTTGTTTTTCTGCCTGCGTTTCATATATAATGTAGAAGATTGTGATTTCAAAAATGAAAGGAATATATATTTATGAGCATATTAAATGTGGAGCACCTGACCCACGGCTTCGGGGACCGTCAGATTTTCGATGACGTGTCCTTCCGACTTCTGGCCGGTGAACACATCGGACTGGTGGGCGCCAACGGAGAGGGCAAATCTACTTTTATGAATATCATCACCGGGAAGCTGGCACCGGACGAAGGAAAGGTGGAATGGTCGAAACGCGTTCGCGCGGGCTATCTGGACCAGCACACCGTCCTCACGAAGGGACAGACCGTGCGGGACGTACTGAAGACCGCTTTTGATTACCTCTTTGAAATGGAGCAGGAAATGAACGACCTGTACATGTCCATGGGGGATCCGGATGTGGATGAAAATACCATGAACGCGCGGATGGAGGAAGCCGGCACGCTGCAGGATCTTCTCACCGCTCATGATTTCTATATGATTGACGCGAAGATTGACGAAGTGGCCCGGGCGCTGGGGCTGACGGACCTGGGCCTGGACCGGGATGTCACGGAGCTTTCCGGCGGACAGCGGACCAAAGTGCTGTTGGCCAAGCTTCTGCTGGAGAAACCGGAAATCCTCCTGCTAGACGAGCCGACCAACTACCTGGATCGGGAGCACATCGTGTGGCTGCAGCGGTATCTGCAGAATTATGAAAATGCTTTTATCCTGATTTCCCACGATATTCCGTTCTTGAACAGCGTAATCAACCTGATTTACCACATGGAAAATCACAAGTTGGACCGGTACGTGGGGGATTACGACGACTTCATGAAGGTGTACGAGATGCGGAAGGCGCAGCACGAAGCGGCTTACCAGAAGCAGCAGCAGGAAATCGCTCAGCTGAAGGATTTCGTGGCCCGGAACAAGGCTCGGATTTCCACTCGGAACATGGCCATGTCCCGCCAGAAGAAGCTGGATAATATGGAGCTGATTGAGAAGCAGGTGGAACGGGTGAAACCGGAATTCGACTTCCACCTGGGGCGCACGCCGGGACGCTTCCTTTTCGAGACGAAAGGGCTGGTCATCGGATACGATTCGCCGCTTTCCAAGCCGCTGGATTTCGTTATGGAGCGAAAGGAGAAGGTGCTTCTCACGGGTGCCAACGGAATCGGAAAAACCACGCTGCTGAAGAGCTTGCTGGGGCTGATTCCACCGCTGGAAGGTCAGATTGAGAAGGATCCGTATATGCAGATCGGTTACTTCGAGCAGGAAATGAGTCAGGATGTGGATACCACCTGCATCGAGGAGATTTGGAACGAATTCCCGTCCTGGGATCAGCGGGAAGTGCGGGCGGCGCTGGCTCGATGCGGTCTCACCTCGAAACACATTGAAAGCCGAATTCGTGTGCTCTCCGGCGGCGAACAGGCCAAAGTGCGCCTGTGCAAGCTGATGAATCGGGATTCCAATATTCTGGTTCTGGACGAGCCGACGAACCACCTGGATGTGGATGCCAAAGATGAGCTGAAACGGGCTCTGATGGAGTACAACGGCAGCATTCTCATGGTGTGCCACGAGCCGGAATTCTATGAAGGTCTGGCCACTCGGGTGATTGACTGCTCTCAGTGGACCACGAAACTGGTGTAATACAAAGAGCGTGAACGCTTGGGTATGTTCCCTTGGTTCACGCTCTTTTATTTATCTTTTCTTGTAAAGGACCAGCTCCGGATTCTCTCCCTCCGGTCCAAACGTAGACACCATGATGAAATCCATGCCGGCAAGCACTCCGAAGCATCGGTCTCCGCCAAACTCCGAATTCAGCTGATTCCCCAAATAAGTCGTCCGGTCATCCAGGATTTTCACGCTTTGGCCGTTCGGCAGCGGATATTCCAGATTCACGTATTTTCCCACAAGTGCATTCAGTTTCTCGACCTTCGGAAGTCCTTCGACGTGAAGAGCGTTGATTTCTTTTATGAGCTGTTTCTTGAATTCCTCAAACTGCCCGCCATCGCTGAGCGATTCGTATTTCTTCCAATAATCCAGCGTCGGAAGCAACGCCTGCATGTACGCCCGCGCCTGTTCCTCCGTAAAATCTTCTTTTACCATATGAGTCACGCAAACGTCAATCAGTTCATCCATACTGCTGTACGTGTAGGTGCCATCGGCGTAGCACCATTTGCAGTAATCTTCATTCTTGGTCCCATCGCTGTTCCGGCTGATAATCTCATCATCTTCCAAAGGCATCCCGCAGCATTGACAGATCAGCGGCCGGGGTTCGCCTAGCAGCGTATTGATTGAAACGTCCAGCACCTTGGACAGCAATTTCAGCGTTTCCGTATTGGGAACGGTTCTGCCGGTCTCCCAACGAGATACCGCCTGGCGGGTCGCCATCACCTTCTCCGCAAGTTCATCCTGAGACAACCCTTGCCGGGTGCGAAGTTCCAAAATTATATCTTTCGTTTCCATTCATTCCACCTCCGTTACGGATATGATAACAGACCGATGGGACTTTGGAAAAGCAACTTGCTGTTTCCCCTGCGGAATGTCCCGGTGGTGTTAGCTTGTACGATGCGCGGAGTCTATTCGGCGACGGTTCTCTTTTCTTTGCTTTTCACCGGCAGCGGAACCTGAGCCAGAATTACCGCTACGAACACCAGGATGCACCCCAGAATTTCTTTCGGGAGAAGCACCTCGTTCAGGAACAGGCAGCCGGACACTGCGGCAAATACCGATTCCAAACTCATAATCAGGGTCGCGGTGGTTGGATCCGTGTCCTTCTGCGCCACAATCTGAAGGGTAAAACCCACGCCGCTGGACAGGATTCCCGCGTAGGCAATGGTCATCCATGCCGAAAGGAGTCCGCTCACGGACGGGTTCTCCAGCAAAAACATCACCGGTGTCATCACAATCGCTGCCACCGCAAATTGGATGCATGCCATCTTAACGCCATCTACGCCTTTCGAGGTAAAATGATCGATTGTCATAATGTGTACCGAAAAGCCCACCGAACAAAAGAGCACCAAAATGTCCCCTTTAGATATGCTAAAACCTTCTTTCACGCACAGTAAATAGAAGCCTGCCATGGCCAACACCACGCAGAACCAGATGATTCGCGGAATTTTCTTTCCGATGAAAACACCCATCAACGGCACCAGGATAATGTACAGCGCCGTAATGAATCCGGCCTTTCCCGCTGTCGTCATGGTGATTCCAATTTGCTGCAAGGAACTGGCTACCGCCATTACCAGGCCGCAGTAAATGCCGCCCACCAAAGTGGTCCGGTCCGGAAGCAGGATGGATTTCCAATTTGCTCCCCGGGACGCGGTCTCATCGATTCCCGTTCCGGAATCCGCATTGTCCGTCATCCCTTTCTTCTTCCCGATTACGTAAATTACCGGAATCAGAAAGAGAAAGGCCAGGACATTCCGGGCCATGTTGTAGGTGTAGGGTCCCACGTAATCCATCCCGGAACTCTGGGCCACGAAGGCACTTCCCCAGATGAAGGACGTTAACAATAGCAGTAGATTTCCTTTCGTTCTCTTACTCACTTCACATCATTTCCTTAAATCTTCACAAAATTTCGTATTAGTATAGCATTTTCCGGGATAATTCTCAATATGCGAAAGGGGATTGCAGGAAAAGAACGGTTCCGTTGGCTTCTTTTGTTCGCCACACACAGGGACTTGGTGCAAGAATCCCCTCTAGCCTTTGTACCTCCGTCTCGCTTGCACCAAGTCCCCGTGCCTTTTTCTCAATCCGGGCGCTCTGACTTGGTGCACGAATCCCCTCTAGCCCTTGTTCTTCCGTTTCCTTTGCACCAAGTCCACGTGCCTTTTTCTCAATCCGGGTGCTCTGACTTGGTGCATGAATCCGCTCCAACCCTTGTACCTCCGTCTCGCTTGCACCAAGTCCCCCCGTCCTTTTCCCCTTCCGGGCGCTCTGACTTGGTGCACGAATCCGCTCCAACCCTTGTTCCTCCGTCGCCTTTGCACCAAGTCCCCCCGTCTTTTTCCCGACCCTTGCTCCGACACCCTATGCCATAGAGCAAAAATGTGTACTGAAGGGGAAATTTTTTTCTGGCATAATAGAAAGACATCCAAGACACACTATTAGAAAGGAGAATTTATGAAATACAATTGCATCGAATCGGTAAAAGCCGATCTTCAAGAACAATCCGATATGCTTCAGCAACTGGAATCCAGAAAGAACCAACTGATTCAATTCGATGGCTGCACCCTTAAGATAAAAAATTCCGGCGGCAGCACTTATTACCATTGCCGAAAAAAACCGTCCCGTCCCTGGCTCTATCTTGGAAACGAAGATCACCCGGACGTTCGTTCCATCCAAGAATTACGCTATTGCAACGAAGCCATTCCCCTGCTCAAAAACAACATTGCATTGGAGGAAAATTTGTTAGCGAATTACCACGCTCCCGACTACAACTCCATATTGAACGGACTTCCAAAAACATACGTCCCCACAAAAGGATTTCCGCAATTTGACGGATATGATATAAACAAATATTTCGACGAACTAGTTGACTTTAAGAACACCATTCCTCCGCGGAATCCTGAATTCTTGAAATTCCAAGCTATCGACGGGACACTGATACGTTCACGAGGAGAAGTGATCATGTACGACCGCTTTTGGCAAAGAGGGTATCATCCTCTGTACGAATTTCCGTTTCGCTTAGCCAACGGCAAATTCTTATTTCCGGACTTTCTCTTGATTCATCCTCAGATTCCATATTTATATATCGTGGAACACCTCGGTCTGTGGTTTCACCCGGAAATGAAGGAGAACTACCGCAAAAACTATTTGCTAAAGGAAGAGGCCTACCGAACCCTTGGTTTTACCGAAGGAGTCAATCTGTTCACAACCAAAGAACTTCCGGACGGAGGCATCGACCTTGAAACAATGGAACGTATGTGCACCATGATTATGTCATCCCCTCCAAGCTCTGCCGTACAACGTCAAGGACTCATTCTGGATGACAAATTTATTCGTGAGTTCTTGAGATAATCCCCGGCAAAAACAAGTTTGCGACCGTCATACACGTCCGGCACAAGAAAGCTTCCCTTAATCAAGAGCTTGCACCAAGTCTAGATGCTATTCTCCATCTCCACGCATCTGACTTGGTGCATGAATCCCCTCCAGCCCTTGTCCTTCTGTCTCCTTTGCACCAAGTCCCCGCGCCTGTTTCCAACTCCGGGCGCTCTGTCTTGGTGCATGAATCCCCTCTAGCCCTTGTCCTTCCGTCTCGCTTGCACCAACTTTCCGCGCCTGTTTCCAACTCCGGGCGCTCTGGCTTGGTGCATGAGTCCCCTCCAGTCCTTGTCCTTCCGTCTCGCTTGCACCAAGTCCCCGCTCCTTCCTGCTCGCCTTACCTTTAAGCCGCAAACTTGATCTTTATATAAAAACACATCAAAAATTAGTCTGAAAACTTGATTCAATTGCACAAATATTGTATATTGACATCAATTTTTGTAATTTATTTGTTTTTCTTGACAAGTAATTTCAAGATGTTTATAATAAGCATACTAAATCGAGTTTTCGAATGAAAGCGCAAGAAAGAACATCATAGGAGATTAAAACAATGAAAGAACATCAACACAAGAGAGGAACCTGGAGCAGCAATTTCGGCTTTTTGATGGCCGCCATCGGTTCTGCGGTAGGTCTGGGAAACATGTGGGGGTTTCCCTATAAGTTAGGAATGAACGGCGGCTTTGCCTTCCTTATTCTGTACCTGCTTCTGGCGGTATTTGCCGGATACATTCTCACCATGACCGAGCTGGCTTTGGGCCGTTACACCGGTCAGTCCACCGTTCTGGCATACAAATCCATTCGCAAAAAATACGCATTCGTCGGATGGCTGGGCATGCTCTCGCCGTTCCTGATTCTGGGATTCTACTCCTACCTGGGCGGCTACTGCATCAAGTACATGCTGGCCAATCTGGGAGATATATTCGGTGCAAGCTGGGGTGTCGGCGGCGTAGACGGCGCCACCTATTTCTCCAACCTGACAGCGGACACCACCCAGTCTATCATCTATACACTGGTATTCCTTCTGATTACCATCGTCATCGTAAGCTTTGGTATCGAGGAAGGCATCGAGCGGTTCAGCAAAATTGCCATGCCGGCGCTGTTCGTAATGCTCGTCCTGGTAATCGCACGAAGCGTTACCCTGCCGGGTGCTTCCGCAGGAATTGCATTCCTGTTTAAGCCGAACTTCGAAGTGTTCCACGGAACCGGCTGGATTTCCGTACTTTCCGCTGCCGGCGGCCAGATGTTCCTGTCCCTTTCCATCGGAATGGGTATCACCGTTACCTACGGTTCGCACCTGCCGAAGGATGCCAATATTGAACGAAGCAGCTTGATCATCCCGCTGGCCGACACTGTCATCGCCGTTCTGGCAGGTCTGGCAATCATGCCGGCCGTATTTGCCAGCGGACAGTCTCCGCAGGGCGGCGTAGGACTTCTGTACATGACCCTGCAGACCGTATTCAACGGTATGGGCGGCATCGGTCCGTTCATCGGATTTATCTTCTACGGACTGGTTGTGATTGCGGCGCTGACCTCCTCCGTTGCAATTCTGGAAGCTATCGCCGGCTCCTTTATCGACGACGCCATGAACAAGGGAAAGGGTGACAAGCGGAAATTCTACTGCTGGTTCTTCGGAATCCTCTCCGCCGTTCTGGGCTCACTGATTGCCTACGACGGTCTGGGACAGAACCTCCCGGCTATGTTCGGCAAATTCTGCTGGGTAGACGGTTTCGACCTTCTGGCGGAAGGCATCATGATGCCGCTGGGCTCCCTGTTCGCCACCATCTTCTTCGGCTGGATCGATCGGGAAATCCTCCCGAAGGAAATCCATCAGGGTTCCAACTTCAAGACGGAGAAATTCTACCGCTTCTGCATCCGCTGGGTTGCACCGGTATTCACCTTCTTCGTGCTTCTGGGACAGCTGGATTCCTTCTTCGGCTTCGGCTGGTTCAGCTAGAATAACTATCTTCCCATAAAAACAAGCCCCCGGGGAAAACTGCTCTCGCCAGTTTTCCCCGGGGGCTTCGCTATGCCGCAGTTTCCGACTATGCCGCCTTTGACAATTGATCCAGCGCCTTCCGGAACCGATTTCCGAACAGCACTGCCGTAAAGGTCACCGCAATAATATCCGCCACCGGCTCCGCCAGGTAGACTCCCCACACCGGATTGGACACCAGATGGGGCACGATGTAAATCAGCGGCAACAGCAGCACGAACTTCCGCACCACCGCCACGATGATGGAGCACACCGCATTTCCGGTGGATATAAAGGTCATCTGGCAAGCAATCTGAATGCCAAAGATGAACATGGCGCCGCAATAGATTCGAAGCGCCTTCTTAGCAAACAGCAGCAGTTCCGGATTGGAGGTGAACATCCGGCCGAACGCCCCCGGCGCCACCATAATGAACAGCCACAGTCCCACCGAATAGAGGACGCTGATCCGAAGGAGATACCGGAAGGTTTCCCGTACTCGATCGGCGTTCCGGGCGCCGAAATTATAGCTGGAAATCGGCTGAGCGCCTTGAGCGATTCCCTGCAGCGGCAGCATGGCGAACTGCATCACGCTGGTGCAGATGGTCATGGCCCCCACCGCCACATCTCCTCCGTATTTCAGCAAGGAGGAATTAAAACACACCGAGATAATGCTTTCGCTGGCCTGCATCACGAAGGGCGAAAGACCCAGCGCCACGCACGGAAGCAGGATGGCGGCATGAAGTCTCATTTTATCCTTCTTCAGCCGCAGATGGGTTTTCTTCCCGGCAAGGAACCGCACGCACCAGATTGCGGAGATTCCCTGGGAAATCACCGTGGCCAGCGCCGCTCCCCGGACACCCATGCCGCAGAGGAAGATGAACACCGGATCCAGCAGGATATTGCACACCGCCCCGATGAGCACCGTGCGCATTCCGATTTGGGCAAAGCCCTGAGCGGTGATGAATGAATTCATTCCCAGGGTCAGCTGCACAAAGATGGTTCCCAGCGCATAGATTTTCAGATACGAATCTGCGTAATCGATGGTGTTTACGCTGGCACCGAAGGACAGGAGCATTTCCCGCCCGAAGAGAAGAAGCACCGCCGTCAGCACCAGGGACAACAGAATCTGCAAGAGAAAACAACCGCCCAGAATTCCTTCCGCCGTATCGTAATCCCCCTTCCCCATGCTGATGGAAGCCCTCGGCGCTCCGCCGGAACTGACCAGCGCCGCGAAGGCCGACACAATCATAATAACCGGAAGACAGACTCCCACGCCGGTCAGCGCCAGATTTCCATCTCCCGGTATATGTCCGATATAGATTCGATCCACAATATTGTACAGCATGTTAATCAGCTGTGCGGCAACCGTCGGAATCGCCAGCTTTCGAAGAAGCTTTCCCACCGGTTCCGTGCCCAGAAACTCTTTATCCTGATTCAATCCTTTTTCCTCCCGGTAAAATCGATACAATGGAACATATTTTACCACACCGAGGAACTCAGTCAAGTATTTTTATTTGCTCCGGCAGTTTTAAGGAGAAAACAGTTCCCCGCCCCGGTTCACTATCCACGTCGATTTCCACCGAGATCTTTTTCGCCGCCCGGCTGCAGAGATACAGCCCCAGCCCGCTGGATTTCATCTCCTGTCTTCCGTTGCAGCCGGTATATCCCTTTTCAAAAATTCGCGGAATATCGGATGCCTCTATGCCCGGTCCATCGTCCTCAATTCGAATTCTTCCCCGTTCATCGGCCTCAATTCGCACATAGGTATCGGTATATTTGATCGCATTGGATAGAATCTGCTCCAAAACGCAGGCAAAGTATTTCTTATCCGTCACTCGGACGCCCTCCACCTTTCGGTACTCCAGCCGCACATTTCGGTTGATGAACAGGGAAGAAAACTTCCGAATGGACTCCCGAATCAAATCATCCAGTGCGTATTCCCGAATCATCAAATCGTTGCCGGAAGAATCCAGCCGAATATAGTGAAGCACCATTTCCACATACTGTTCGATTTGAAAGAGTTCGCTGAGAAGCCGGCGATTCTCCGGCGTATCCTCCTCCCGAAGCGCCAGCCGCATGACCGAAATCGGCGTTTTAATCTGATGCACCCATTTCGTGTAATAATCTTCCATGTCCTCCCGCTCCTCCACGAACCGCTGTTCCTGCTGAAGCGCTCGATTTCGAAGGCATCGAAGCATTTCACGGTAGTCCTTCTCTACGCGACTCTCCTCTTCTCCCAAAAATACTTCGGGATTGAGACCAAAGACGTCCGGGGCGTCCGGCTTCACGGACGAAATCACCTGCTCCCGTTTCCTGCATCCGTCGGTGAATTTTCGAAAACGAAGTCCAATCACCAAAAAACACAAAAAGCCGGATAGAACCGTTCCGTAAATAAACGGTTCCATCTCCATCCGGTACAACCAGAACGTTCCAAGATTCAGCAATATCACCGTTACCGGCAGCAGAATCCAACTCCGCTGCTCCTTCAAAAACGTTTTCAGCAAAAGACATCCCCCTCCTTCAAACATTTACTGCGTATTTACGAAATGAGGTATCCCTGTCCGGTTTTTGTAACAATCACGTTCCGGAGTCCGGCTTCCTCTAATTTCTTCCGAAGTCTTCCCACATTCACCGTCAGCGTGTTTTCTTCTACATAGCAGTCATCCTGCCATAAGGCCAGCATCAAGTCCTGGCGGCTGACGATTCGCCCCTTGTTCTCCAGCAAGGTTCTGAGAATCCGAAATTCATTCCGGGTCAATTCCACCGATGTGCCGTTTACCCACAGCATCCCATCATTCAAATTCAGCCGGGCACCCTCGAAATCGATGATATTCGGATTACCCTCAATCTCATAGCTCCTCCGAAGGATTGCTTTTACCTTTGCGGAAAGCACAAGCGGATCCACGGGTTTGGCGATAAAATCATCTCCGCCCATATTGATGGCCATCACGATGTTCATGTTGTCCGATGCGGAAGACAGAAAAAGTACCGGCACATCCGATATCTCCCGGATTTTCTCACACCAATGAAATCCGTTCAGATGAGGCAATCCGATGTCCATCAATACCAGATGGGGATCGTACTCCTGAAATTCCTCCATTACGTTTCGAAAATCTGAAACGTTTCGAACGTCATTTCCAAAACTCATCAGTTGATTCTCAATTAACTCCGCCAGATTTTTATCGTCCTCCACCAGAAAAATTCGATACATACGAATCACCAATCCTTATCTCCTTCGTACCGGCAATCGTTTCCGAGAGAACCCTTCCCGTCGGACTCCCTCGGAAAACCAAACTTTTTTTACCGCACAATGCGGTAGTATGTTCGGGATGTGAATCGGTAAATAATTCCATATCCCAATACATACACTCCGTACGCCCCCAGACCGCAGCCGATGAAAAGGGCTTTATTTGTGAGCATTAAAACTTTCAGCAATTCGATGAGAATCGGAAATGCCACCGCAGTATGGACGCCGGCGACCATCAGCGGCAAGAAGAATACCATCCGAACCTGGGATTGAATGGTCTTTTTCACCTCTCCGGAACTCATGCCCACTTTTTCCATAATCTGAAACCGCTTCCGGTCCTCATATCCTTCCGAAATCTGCTTGTAATAGATAATCAGCACCGTGGCAAAGAGGAACACCATCCCCAAGAGGACCCCGAGAAACAGGAAGGATCCGTACATGGATTTCAGCGCGCTCTTTACATCCCATGCGGAATCCACCGCCGGAACAACACCGCGGATACCGTAATCCTCTGCCAGGATGGAGGTAACCCGCTGACGGAAAATTCTCGTAAATTCCTTCCCCACTCGATACGTCTGCGCCGGATTCTTAAATCCCACTCCCAGACAGTTTACCGTGCTGAAGGCGTTGTTTCGATTGAGGCGTTGGGCGATGCTTTCCTCTGCCACAACGATTCCGTATCGTTTGATATTGGACAGACTGCTTCCGTTCTCCTTTACCGGGAAGTAATTGATCCACTTCCGAATCTTCAGCTTTTGATGGTTCAGATTCAGGGTCTTCATGGAATAATCCACCGAAGTTCGGAGCGAGCAAAGGGCGATTTCATTTCCCTTCAAATTCAGCTTCTCGCCGCCCATCGCCTCATACATCTGCTGTGTGATAATGCCGACGGAAATGCATCGAGTCAAATCGGTTCCCTCCGAGTTCACGGGATTCCATGCCCCGTCTTTCGGAAGGACCATCCCCTCCAGCGAATGAATATCGTCGATTTCGGTTATTTTCATTCCGGTTTTTTCCGATGCGTCCTGAAGAGCTCTTCGCAGCGCCGGCACCGGGAGGGATACCACCGCATCCTCTTTCGTCACGCCCTGCTCCGATACGTACAACGGCTTCGGATAGCGACTTTCCACCACGTCATCCATTCCGGTATACAGGCTTAAGGATGTGGACACCATCACCAGAACGCAAGTGGAGAGAATCGCAATGGATGCCAACCCCACCGAATTTCGTTTCATCCGGTGCAGCATTCCGGAAATTCCAATCATATGATTTTTATTATAATAGAACTTCTCGTTTTTCTTCAATGCCTTCAGGATAAAAATACTTCCCGCCCCGAACAATAAATACGTTCCCGCAATGACCAGAAATACCGCTACGAAAAAGAGGTTCAAGGCATCCAGCGGTCTGTCCGTGGTGAGGGCAATGTAATACCCCGCCGCCAGCGTGGCAATTCCCGCCATCAGCAGGAGAATTTTCGTCTTCGGTTCCCGTTCTCCTGTCTCTTTGCTGTGCAGCAATTCCGTGGTATTCATTCGGGACAAGCGGATTCGATTCACCAGATAGGTCATTATATCTGCTGCGGCGAAAAACAGAACGGTACCGCCAAGCGCAGCCGGAAGAATCAGACTTACTCTTGGGATGGCTTCGGTTCCCATCATCTTCGTCAGAATCAACAGACTCAGCTTATAGAACAGAATTCCGGATCCGACACCAATGCCGATGCCCGCGGCACTGCTTATTCCGCTTTCGTAACAAAGCACCCTTGCGACGTGCTTTTTTTCCATCCCCAATGCGTAATACAGACCGTATTCCTGCATCCGCTGCTTCATCAGGAAATTGGCCGTGTACATCAACAGCACGACGGAAAGAATCGCCAGGATAAAAGTTCCCAGCATCATAAAGGTGGGAAGATATCCTCCTCCGTAAATGTTCTTCATCTTAGGTTCCAGCGCCAAGGTCAACATGATGTAGAAGCAAGCGGCCAATCCGGCTTCCGTGAGAATCCGAGGAGCGTAGTAACGATAATTCTTCTGCAGATTGTTTTTGGCAATTCGTCTATACAATGAAGAGAACATTACCGCTCACCTCCTCTCCGCAGCATGGAGAGGGTATCCGTAATCTTCTGATACAATTCCTGGTCGTCGCTCTTCCCCCGGTACAGCTGATGGAATACCACCCCGTCTTTGATGAACATCACCCGATCCGCATGGGCTGCCGCATTCACGGAATGGGTGACCATCAGAATGGTTTGTCCCTTCTGATTGATTCGCCGAAACACCCCCAGCAGATCCGATGTGGACTGGGAATCCAGCGCCCCCGTCGGTTCATCCGCCAGAATAAGAGCCGGATGGGTAATCAGTGCCCGAGCCACTGCCGCCCGCTGCTTCTGTCCGCCGGAAACCTCAAACGGATATTTCAGCATCAGGTCCTGAATACCGATAACCGAAACCACCTCTTTGAGTTTCTCTTTCAGTGTACTCACATCCTGTCCGTCCAGCACCAATGGCAGGAGAATATTATCTCTCAGATTCAATGTATCCAGCAGGTTATATTCCTGGAATACGAATCCCAAATTCTCTCGCCGGAACTTGGCCAGTTCGGCATCGGAAACGGAATTCAGCGGAATTCCATCCAGCACCACCTCTCCGCCGGTTGGCTGATCCAGTGCCGCCAGAATATTCAGCAGAGTGGTCTTGCCGGATCCGGATTCTCCCATAATTGCCACATATTCTCCCGGCTCTACCGAGAAGGTCACATCCCGCAATGCTTCCACCCGGTTTCCGCCGAATCGGCTCTGATAGGTTTTTCGTACTTTCTTCACTTCCAGAATTGACATTTCTGTATCCTCCTTTTGATTATCATTCATCTGTTGAATCTATGATACTTCAATGTCTTTTTCGGAAACATCGAATCCCGTGACAAAAGATTCGCTTCATGTGACATTTCCGTCACCTCTTTCCTCATAAAAACCGGGGACGGAATCTCCATCCCCGGCATTCGAAAACTATTCAATCGGAATTTCCTCCGTCATACCGCCGCCGTGGAACACCGCCACCGTCCGAAATCCGGCTTCCTTTGCAATGGCAAGGGCTTGATCGAACCCTCGATTCAAATGGTCCGTGCTGTGAGCATCGCTGGAAACAGTAATCCGTCCGCCCATTCGGCAAATCTCCTTCAGAATTTCCCGGGAAGGATAGCATTCCCCATCCTCCCGCCAGCTCAGGGGCGTGGTGTTAATTTCAAATGGCCGTCCCTGAGGCACCAGCCGCTCCAGCGCCTTCTTCCAGGCTGCCACATACCGCGGATGATGCTCATCCACAAGCACTGTCCCGTTTCGGTTGAACTTCTTGATTAAATCAAAGTGACCGATGAAATCACAATCCGTCTGTTCCACCACCCGGGCCACCGTATCGAAGTACGTCTCCGCATAGGCATACGGATCGTTTCCGAACTTCTCGATGGTCTTCCGAACCACTTCCTCGCTCTCGTCCACCGGAATGTACTCTCCCTGCCACCGGATGTAGTGCACCGATCCGATGGAATAGTCCAAATCCCGGCAATCCACATCCGAATAGAAGTCCCGTTCCACCCCCAGCAGGATTTCCATCTGCCCTTTATACTTTTCCCGAAGGGCCCGTACCTGCTTGCAGTATTCCGGAAAAGTCTCCGGCGTCATGCAATAGAAGGTGTCGAAATCCGTATAGGAATGCCCGGAAAACCCCAGCGCGGTGAATCCTTTTTTTGCCGCCGCCTCGGCCATCTCCTCCGGTGTGTTCTGCCCGTCGCAGAAATCCGTATGGGTGTGATAGTTTCTTTTCCAGTCCATAAGCTACTCCGCTCTGCTCTTCTCCTGCTTTACCTTGTGATCGATTACATGGCGGGAAGCCAGCTCCCGGCGAATGTCCTCCAGCGAAATTCCCTGCTCAATCATCATCACCATCACGTGGTACACCAGATCCGAAATCTCGTAAACAGTCTCCTTCGGGTCGTTGTCCTTCGCCGCAATGATGACCTCCGTGGACTCCTCCCCGATTTTCTTCAGGATTTTGTCCAGCCCCTTCTGAAACAGGTAGGTGGTGTAGGACCCCTCCTGAGGATCCGTCTTCCGCCCCCGAATGAGTTCCATCAAGGCGTCCGGGGTAAAATCAGATTTCTCCTCGCTCTGGTATACCGGGTTAAAAAAACAGGTTTCCGCCCCGGTATGGCATGCCGGTCCGTCCTTTTCCACTACCACCTTCAGGGTGTCCAGGTCGCAGTCCGCCGTGATGCTCACGATATGCTGGTAGTTGCCGCTGGTCTCCCCTTTGGTCCACAGCTCTTGGCGGGACCGACTCCAGAAACAGGTTTTCCCCGTTTCCATGGAAATCTTTAGGCTTTCCCGATTCATGTATGCCACCATGAGCAGCCGGTGGGTTCCGGCTTCCACAATTACTGCCGGAATCAATCCTTTTTCATCAAATTTCAACTGATCAATCTCTGTCATCGTCTCTCCCCTTTGTCCCTTCGGTTTCTACAGCCGAACGGAAATATTGTTTTCCTTTAGTTCTTTTTTCAAATCCGGAATCGCCACTTCCCCGAAATGGAAAATGGACGCAGCCAGACCGGCGCTTACCGTTGGAATCTCTTGGAACAGGTCGACAAAGTCCTGAATGCAGCCCGCACCGCCGGAAGCGATGACCGGAACATCCACCACTTCGCACACCGCCTTCAACATCGGCAGATCGAATCCCTGTTTCACGCCGTCGGTATCGATGGAGTTGAGCACCACTTCGCCGGCGCCTCTCTCCACTCCTTCTCGAATCCATTCCACCGCATCCATGCCCGTGTTCTCTCGGCCGCCCTTGGCGAAAACCCGATAGACTCCGTCCACCCGAGCCGCATCCACGGACAGAACCACGCACTGGTTTCCGTATTTTTCCGCCGCCTGACGAATCAGTTCCGGATTCCGGATGGCACCGGAATTCACGCTGACCTTGTCGGCACCGCATTTCAGCACCCGGTCGAAATCCTCCAGGCTGTTGATGCCGCCGCCCACGGTGAGCGGGATAAATACTTTGGAGGCCACTTCGGTCAGCACTTCGGTGAACAGCTTCCGTCCCTCTGCAGACGCGGTGATATCGTAGAACACCATTTCATCCGCACCGTTTTTCGTGTAGTATTCCGCCAGCTCCACCGGGGAATTCACATCGCTGAGCCCCTGAAAATTCACGCCTTTCACAACTCTGCCATCTTTTACATCCAGGCAGGGGATGATTCGTTTCGTAATCATTCTGCCTCCTGAATCGCGCTCTTTAGATCAATCACGCCCTGATAATACGCTTTTCCGATAATCGCACCGTAGAGACCGATGTCCTTCAGCGCCCGAATGTCATCGATGGAAGAAATTCCGCCGGATGCGATGAAGCGCATCTTGTACTTCGCAGTCAGCTTTTCGTACATGGCCCGGTTGGTTCCCTCCAGCGCACCGTCCTTAGAAATATCGGTACAAATGATGTATTTCACGCCCTTCATCTGCATGTTCTCGCAGAAATCGTGGAGCGTGTACATGGATTTCTGGGTCCAGCCTCGAATGGCCACATAGCCGTCCTTCACATCAGCACCTACCGCAATCCGGTTTCCGTGCAGGCGCGTCGCCTCCACCACCAGATTTTCGTTGGTAATGGCCGATGTGCCCAGGATGACCCGGGACGCCCCCATATCGATATACTTTTCAATGGTTTCCATATTTCGAATGCCGCCACCGATTTCCACCTTCAGACCGGTGGCGTCGATGATCTCTTTAATCACCCCCATATTCGGCGTTCCGCCGTCCCGGGCACCTTCCAGATCCACCACGTGAATCCAGCGAGCACCGGCTTCTTTAAATTTCAGCGCCGTGTTCACCGGGTTTTCATCGTAGACGGTCATCCGGTCGTAATCTCCCCGGAACAGTCGAACGGCTTTTCCTTCATAGAGATCGATGGCTGGTAAAATTTTCATTGGCATACCTCCTATAGTTCACAGAAAGCTTTCAGAATCGAAAGTCCCACATCACTGCTTTTCTCCGGATGGAATTGGCATCCGTACACATTATCTTTCTGAACCGCCGCGGTCATTTCCACCCCGTAATCCGTGGTGGCGATGACGTATTCCGCCGGCGTCTCCGCATAATAAGAATGCACGAAGTAGACGTAATCCCCATTGTCGGTGTTCTTCATCAATGGACTGGACTGCTTCAGCGCCAGCTCATTCCATCCGATATGGGGGATGGGCAATTCCTTCGGAATTCGTCCCTCCATGGGAACAATTTCTCCCGGAATTAATCCCAAGCCTTCGTATTCACCGTACTCATAGCTCCGATCGAAGAGCATCTGCATTCCCAGGCAGATACCCATCAGGGGCTTTCCCTTTCCGGCTTCTTCCTGCACCACCCGGTCCAACCCGGTGTTTCGAAGGGCTTCCCGGGCATCCCGGAATGCGCCTACGCCCGGAAGAATTAGTTTATCTGCTTTTCGGATTTCCGCCGGATCTCCGGTGTAATCCGCATCGATTCCAATCGCTCTCAACGAGGATCTCAGGGAAAACAGGTTCCCTACCCCGTAATCGATAATTCTAATCATTACAGTAGTCCTTTCTTCAGAAGCTCTTTCTCCAGCTCCTCCGTGGAGGACAGTTCCTTTCGAACGGGAGCGGCCGGTTCCCGAGAAACCTGCTGGGTCATACCCTTGGCAATCCCCTTGGAGTAGGTATCGCTGCCCAGTCCTCGCGGTACATCATCGTATTCATCCTCTATGGGAATCACATCGTCCTCCGTCTCCGTCAGCCGCCCTTTGGTGGAAGGAATTTCATCCCGGAACCGTTCATCCACGGCCACCGCTTTTCGCAAGGTGTGAGCCAAGGATTTGAACATTCCTTCAATAATGTGGTGGCTGTTTCTTCCCGCCAGCTGCCGGATATGAAGGGTCACGCCGGCATTTCGAACGAAACCCGTCACGAATTCCTCTGCAAGCTCCGTATCGAAGGTCCCCACCTTCTCCGTTGGAATCTCCATCCGGTAATCCAAATACGCCCGGCCGGAAATATCCAGAGAGGTGAGAATCAAGGCTTCATCCATGGCCAAAGTCGTATCCCCGTAGCGACAGATGCCCTGCTTATCCCCCAGCGCCTTTGCAAAAGCCAGCCCCAGGCTGATTCCGATATCTTCCACCGAATGGTGGTCGTCCACGTACACATCCCCCTGACACTTTACCTTCAGGTCGAATCCGGCGTGCTTCGCCAGCAGCACCAGCATGTGATCCATGAATCCAATCCCCGTATCGATTTCACTCCAACCGCTGCCGTCCAAATCCAGATAGAGCTGCACCTGCGTCTCTCCCGTGAAACGGTTCACTTCGGCTTTTCTCATCTTCTATCCCTCCTGCAGAATTTCTCTCAGCTTTTCAAAGAGCACATCCATCTGCTCTTTCGTACCTATGGTAATTCTAACATAATCTTGAATCCGTTCTGTGGTGAAATGGCGAACCAGAACCCCTTTCTCCTTTAATTTCCGATAAAGCTTCTCGCCATCCATTCCGGGACGACGGGCAAAAACAAAATTCGCTTCGGACGGAAGTACTTCGAAGCCCATAGACGTCAGCGTTTCCGCCGTATACGTCCGGTTTTCCCGAATGATTTCGGCATTCTTTCGGTAATAATCCTCTTCCTCCAAAGCCGCGCTTCCCAGAATCAAAGACAGGGTATTTACGCTGTACGGATTGGTGGAGTATTGGAGGGTCGTCAAATCTTCAATCAGGCCTCGATCTCCAATGGCAAATCCCAATCTCCCTCCGGCAAAACTCCGGGATTTGGAGAATGTCTGGGAGATGAGAATATTGTCGTATTTCTTGGTAAGGGGAACGGCAGACTCCGCTCCGAAATCCACGTATGCCTCATCGATCAGCACGACGTGATTCGGATTTGCTTTTACAATCTCCTCGATAACCTCTAATGACAGGGCGATTCCCGTCGGTGCGTTGGGGTTCGGAATGATGATGTTGCAGTCATCCCGGCAGTAATCCCGATAATCGATGGTCATGTCCTCCCGCAGGGGCACCTTTCGGAAATTCACCCCGTGAAGGTTGGCGATGACTTCGTAGAAACTGTAGGAAATGTCCGGAAACAGCAGCGTGTCTTCATCGTCATTAAAGGCCATCATGGCGAAGTTCAGGATGTCATCCGAACCGTTGGCCAGGAACACGTTCTCCGGCTCCACCCGAAACCGGTCCGCCAGTATCCCCTTCAATCGGCGTCCTGTCGGATCCGGGTACAGCCGAAGCCGCTCTATGTCCGCCTCTTTCAGCTTCCGGCAGACCCCCGGAGCCGGCGGAAACGGAGATTCATTGGTGTTTAGCTTAATGTACTCCATTTCCTTCGGCTGTTCACCCGGTGTATATGATTGAAACCCTTTATACCGTTCTCTGATATATCGACTCATGGCTTACCGCTCCTTCCTGTTTTTTCTCACCAGAACGCTTCTTCCGTGGGCATCCAAGCCCTCTTCCGCCGCAAAGCGCGCCACCTTATCCGCAATCTTTGCCAGTGCATCCTCCGTATAATAGGAATACTGCATCTTCTTGGTGAAATCGTCCACCGAAAGCGGGCTGTTGAACCGCGCCGTCCCGCCGGTAGGCAGGGTGTGGTTCGGTCCCGCAAAATAATCGCCCAGCGCTTCCGGGCAGTTCTTTCCCAGGAAGATGGATCCGGCGTTGCGAATTCGATCCAGATAGTCAAACGGATTGTCCACGCAGAGCTCAAAATGTTCCGGCGCAATCTCGTTGGCGATATCGATTGCGGTTTCGATATCTTCCGTTAAAATTATTTTTCCGTTATGGTCAATGGATGCCCGGGCAATCTCTTCCCGCGGCAATACCTTTAATTGCTTTTCCAATTCCTGCGGCACCGCTTCCGCCAGTTCCGGGCTGTCCGTCACCAGCACCGCGGTTGCAAAGCGGTCGTGTTCCGCCTGGGACAGCATATCCGCCGCCACCACTTCCGGAACGCAGGTTCCGTCCGCTACGATGAGAATTTCGCTGGGACCGGCGACCATATCGATGGAAACCCTGCCGTAGACCTGTTTCTTGGCCTCTGCCACGAAGGCATTTCCCGGGCCTACGATTTTGTCCACCGCCGGAATGGTTTCCGTTCCGTATGCAAGCGCTGCAACGGCTTGGGCGCCCCCAACCCGAAAAATCCGATTTGCTCCGCCGATTTTTGCCGCTGCCAGCAGCACCGGGCTGATCTTTCCATCCGTGGCCGGTGTGGTGATGATGATTTCCGATACCCCGGCGATGTGCGCCGGAATGCAGTTCATCAATACCGTGGACGGATACGCCGCGGTTCCCCCCGGCACGTACAGACCGGCTCTCTCAATCGGCACCACCTTCTGTCCCATGACAATTCCCGGTTTCTCATTCAGGATGAAGCTGTTCCGCTTCTGGCGGCTGTGAAATTTCCGAATGTTTGCCGCCGCCTCTTCCAGTATTTCAATCAGTTCCGGATCCACGGAACGGTACGCCTCGTCGATTTCTTCCGGTGTCACTTCCAGGGGTTCCCGGGAACAATCGAATTCCAGATTGTACTGACGAAGGGCCTCGTCTCCGTTCTTCCGAACCGTGTCAATAATTTCCGATACAATGTTCTCCACGTTTGCCGGCATCTCCGTGCGGGCAAAAATATCTTCCGGGGCCACTTCCCCGTATTTGTAGCTTCTAATCATAGTCTGTAATCTCTATCCTTCTTTCCCTGCTCCATTACTTTTCGGAAACTTTCGCAGCCAGTCCGTCCAGCACCGCCTCGATTTCCCGCGTCTTGAATTTGAATGCGGACTTGTTGGAAATAAATCGGGCGCTGATGTCCACGATGGTCTCCTGAATTTCCAGATTATTCGCCCGAAGGGTGTTTCCGGTCTCCACGATATCCACAATCACATCGGACAGCCCCAGAATCGGCGCAATCTCGATGGATCCGTTCAGCTTGATGATATCGATATCTCTGCTTTTACCCGAGTAATATTTTCGGGCGATTTCCGGAAATTTAGTGGCCACACGAAGGGTATGCCCCGTGTCGTCCCGCCAATCCTTTGGCGCTGCCACCATCATCCGGCACTTGCCGCACTTCAGGTCCAGCAGCTCGTATACGTCCGGCTTGCTTTCCAGGAGAATGTCCTTTCCCACAACGCCCACATCTGCAGCCCCGCGTTCTACGTAAATCGCCACATCCGAAGGCTTCACCCAGAAATAGCGAATGCCCTTTTCTTCATTTTCAAAAATAAGCTTGCGGCTTTCCTCCAGGAGCTCCGGGCATTCATAACCCGCATCGGCGAACATCTGATACACCTTTCGGCCCAGTCGCCCTTTGGGAAGCGCTACATTAATCGTCTCTTTCAACCGTCTTCACCTCCCCGTTTTCAATTCGCACCAACTCCCGATAGCGGAGCTTCTTCGGAACTCGCTTCTGTACGGAAACGCTGAGTCCTTGGTCCGTGTAATCCCGAACCACCCGGTTCAGCTGATTCAAATCTTCCCACGGCTGATCCAGAATCACCACATCCACATCGATGTCCCGGCGAACGCGATTCAGTTCCTCCAGGGAATCCATGGAAATGGAGAAACCGATGGCGCCGGCACTTTCCTTTCCCATCACTTCCATCAGGTTGTCGTACCGACCGCCTGCCAGAATCGGGCGAGCGATGCCCTTGATGAATCCCTGGAAAATCACACCGTTATAGTAGCCCATGTCGTTGACCACGGAGAAATCGAATCTCACGTTCTTCTCCAGCTTCTGCGCCTTCAAAGCGGATACCAGCACCTTCAGCTCTCCCACGGCACGGCGCATGGTATTGTTCACGGCCAGCTGATCCAGCTCGCCCACCACTTCATCAATGGGGCCGTAGGTGGTGATCAGCTTCCGAAGCCGCCGAATCATCTTCTCCGGAACACCCTGTTTCCGGCAAATCTCCGCTGCGCCGTGGAAGTTTTTCTCACCGATGCACTGCAGCACCTTTCGTTCCGCTTCCTTGGGCAGGTTCAGCAGGGAGGCCAGTGCTCGAACGATTCCCATATGGGAGAGATCCATCACGTAATTCTCATCGATCAGCGCCAGACTTCGCACCGCCAAAAGAATCACTTCGCACACATCATAGGACCCGATGTCTCCGATGCACTCGATACCGGTCTGAGTGATTTCTCGGAAATCTCCATACTCTCCCGACAGCCGGTAAACCTCATCGTCATAGCAGAATTTCTGCACCTCTCCCGGCATGGGATCCGCCATCTTAGCGATGGACAACGTCACGTCCGGCTTCAGTGCCATCAGCTTACCCCGCGCGTCCGTAAATGTGAGAATCCCATCCTCCCCCAGAAAATCCTTATTCTCGGCATACAGCTCGTACTCCTCGAACTTTCCGGTCTTAAATCGCCGGTATCCGTAGTTTCCGAAAAGCTCCCGCAGCCGGTACACCGCCTTCTCATCATTCCTCAAAATTCTGTCGTAATCAATCATCCTCTTCCTTTAGCCTTTCCAATACCGCTTTATATCCGCCGGGCCCGTACATCAAGCATTTATTCACCCGCCCGATGGTCGCCGAACTGCTTCCCGTTTCCTTGCTGATTTCGTTGAACACCATGCCCTCCGACAGCAGCTTCGCCACCTCCAGCCGACGGCAAATATCCTGTATCTCCTTAATCGTGCAGATATCCTCAAAGAATTCCTTCACTTCCTCTTCATTATGAAGAGATAATACGGCCCGAACAAAATTATCGTAATACCTCTTTTCCTTTTCGTTCATTCCAACCATCCCCTCCTCTTCGGTTGTGTTCATGCTTTAGCACGCTAACATTGTAACACGTCGTTTTTTGCAAGTCAATTTTCTTGGTTAGTTTTTATAAAAAAACATAAAAAAATTGTGCTAAAAATATTAATTCTTAGCACAATTCCGTTATTCATACGTTTCCGGCAAGGCCTACTGTTCCGAGCCTTCTTCCAGATATTTCCGGCGAAGGGTTCCCGGCTGTACGCGAACCAATTCACCGTACGGTTCCAGCAAATCATCCAAATCGTATTCGTCAAATCCGATCAGCGCATACATTCCGTTGATGGAATGCCGGCGGACATCCTTCGTGGTCTTCACTTCCAGCATGCCCTGCCCTTTGAAATACAGACAATTGACTTCATCGTCCCGAATGATTTCCTTGAGATCCTTATCCTTGATGTAATAGGTAATCATCATCATTCCCTGCTGATAGATGTAGTACAGGCCTTTTGGCGCCGCCTCAATTCGAGCGGAATGAATGGCTCCGAATGGCTTCTCATATACCTTCTTGCCCAAGCGATTCACCAGAAGGGTCACCAGACCGGTTACCCAGATGGATGCGTGCAGCGGCAGCATCTCCTTGGCACTGCTGCCTCCCTGAGTAAAGAGGTAGGCCTTGTAAATGCCAAAGCACCCGAGTCCGAATACCAGGAACGTCAAGAGGCGGTACAGCTTGTACTTCGGATGCGCCGCATACCATTCGTTCTTTCTCCGGTTCAGAAGATTTAAATCTCCCAGATACTTATCATTATTTCGATCTACGTATAATTCTTTCTTGTTCTGTTCGCTCATTGATTCCTCGTTATTCTTCCACTCCGGTCATCTGCAGGAGATTGACCCACTGATCGTATTCCTCGCCGGTGTACATTCCCAGATCGATTCCCGCTTCCCGCAGGGTGCTATTCTCCCGGTGAGCCTTCTTCGCAATCTGCGCCGCCTTCTCATATCCGATATGCGTATTCAATGCAGTTGCCACCATCAGCGACTTCTCCGCATTTTCCGTCATCTTGTCTTCGTTCACCTCGATGCCCCGAACGCAATTCTTTTCCAAAGAAGTGAGGGACTCCGCCAGCAGATTAACCGATTCCAGGAACGCCTCTGCCATTACCGGCATGTACACGTTCAATTCGAAATTTCCCTGAGATGCGGCCACGCCGACTACGGTATCATTTCCCATCACGCGAACGGCAACCATAGTAGCGGATTCCGTCTGAGTCGGGTTCACCTTCCCCGGCATGATGGAACTGCCCGGCTCGTTGGATGGAATGGTAATCTCACCCATTCCGCATCTCGGTCCGCTGGCCAACCAGCGAATGTCGTTGGCCATCTTCATCAGATCGGCCGCCAATCCCTTCAGTGCGCCGTGAGCCGCCACGTAAGCATCCTTCGAAGACAGGGCATGGAACTTGTTCGGTGCGGTGACGAAATCCTTTCCCGTCAAACGGTTCAGATTCACAACAGCCTGCTCCGCGAATCCCTTCGGCGCATTCAGGCCGGTGCCCACTGCAGTACCTCCCAGCGCAATCTCTTTCAAGGATGGCAGGGTTCTCTTCACGTTCTCCAGACTGTGCTCCATCATGGATTTCCAGCCGCTGACCTCCTGACCGAATGTCAGCGGAACCGCATCCTGAAGATGGGTTCTTCCGGTCTTGATGGTCTTCATGTATTTCTTTTCCAGTTGATCCAGGGTCTGAATCATGCAGTTCACCGCTGGAATCAGCTTCTCCTCAATGGCGAACACCGATGCGATGCTCATGGCCGTCGGGAAGGTATCGTTGGAGCTCTGGGATTTGTTCACATCATCGTTGGGATGGAGCACCCGGCTTCCGGCCAAATCCGCCGCACGGCCGGCAATGACCTCGTTCACGTTCATATTGGTCTGGGTACCGCTTCCGGTCTGATAGACCACCAGCGGAAAATGATCGTCCAGCTTGCCCCGGAGAATTTCATCGCACACGATAAAAATGTAGGACGCCTTCTCCGGCGGCAGCACCTTCAAGTCCATGTTGGCGCAAGCCGCTGCATTCTTCAGATAGGCAAATGCGTGGATGATTTCAACCGGCATCTTTCCGCCCACCTTGAAGTTCTGAAAACTCCGCTGTGTCTGTGCACCCCAGTACCGATCTGCCGGTACCTTCATTTCTCCCATCGTATCCTTTTCGATTCTGTATTCCATCTTTCCTTGCCTTTCCTTCTGAGGATTCTGTCAACAATTAACGGTGAACCGGACGGCACACGCCGGAAGCAATGGCTTCCGCCGATACGGCATCCGCAATGGCATCTGCCACCCGCTCGTCAAACGCATCCGGAAGTACGTAGTCCGCATTCAGCTCTTCGTCGGTGATTACCGCTGCCAGTGCCTCCGCTGCCCGAATCTTCATTTCCTGGGTTACCTTGGTGGCGCCTACTCGCAGCAGTCCCTTAAAGAATCCCGGGAACACCAATACGTTGTTCACCTGGTTCGGGAAATCGGAACGACCGGTTCCCACCACCACAGCACCGGCTTCTTTTGCCACGTCCGGCATGATTTCCGGTACCGGATTTGCCATGGCGAAGATAATCGGATCCCGGTCCATGGAACGAACCATTTCCGGTGTTACCATATTCGCCTGGGATACGCCCACGAATACGTCCGCATTGTGAATGGCCTCTTTCAGCGTTCCGCTCTGGTGAATCGGATTGGTGCGATGAGCGATTTCTTCTTTTACCGCGTTATTTCTCGGATTTCCTTCCATCACGATGCCCTTGCTGTCGCAGAGGATGACATTTCCCAGATGGAGGTCCAGAATCAGCTCCGTGATGGCGATGCCCGCCGCACCGGCGCCGTTCACCACGATTTTCAGATCTCCACGCTTCTTTCCCACCACCTTCAGGGCGTTCAGAATCGCCGCACAGGTGATGATGGCGGTTCCGTGCTGATCGTCGTGGAAAATCGGAATGTCGCACTTCTCCACCAGCTTCCGCTCGATTTCAAAGCATCTCGGTGCACCGATGTCCTCCAGATTGATGCCGCCAAAGCTCTTGGAAATCCGATAGATGGTCTCCACGATTTCGTCCACATCTTTGGTGTCCACGCACAGCGGGATGGCATTCACATTTCCGAAACGCTTAAACAGCGCACATTTTCCTTCCATTACCGGCATTGCGGCACTGGGACCGATATCCCCCAGACCCAGAACGGCGGTGCCGTCGGTGATTACCGCTACCAGGTTGCCCTTTCCGGTGTATTCATAGGCCAGGTCTTCGTCTTTCCGGATTTCCAGGCAAGGCTCCGCAACCCCCGGTGTGTAGGCAATCGCCAGATCCTCATCGTTCTCAATCGGCGCTCTCAGCGCGATATCCAGCTTTCCTTTCCACTCACTATGCTTCTGCAGTGCCACTGTTCTGTTGTCCATACTCTCTTGTCCTCCTGTCCCGGTTTCCAATCAATAATTCAAAAAAAACGAATAGACGCGACCGCGTCGCTTTCCGTTTACCATATATATAGAAAATCCATCTCCTCGGCACTTGACCTGGTCTTTGACCCCACACTTGCCTTGACCCGAGTTTCCCGGAGGACTTACTTCTAAACTACGCCATGATCACCGCCGCTTCCTGCTGACGGCTTACGTGGATCCCTTTGCCCGCAGCTGGCTTGGACTTTCAACCACAAACATACCGTGGAGATGAATTTCTATGCAACATTATGTTTTGTAGTATACCATATTATGAAGGCTTATATCAACACTCTCCGTGATAGCGAGCAAATTTCAGCGGTCCAAAATGATATACCTCCCACGTTTCCAACATTCCCTGGGTTGCCTTCTCAACCGGCACGTTTTCGGTGATAACATATAAATCTTTGCCCGCACTTCCGTCGTCGGCCTTTTTGTACTTCATCGTGACTGCACTCTTCGGTGAATATGTGAATACCGCCAGACGCAGCATGATATCGGTGGAGCACATCGCAAGCAAAATCGCCAGTACGACAATCGCCGCCACAGCTCTTGTCTTTTTTCTTTTATTCATACTTTCACCTCCGCTTAAAACTGCTATCTTCATCCTAGTTCGTTCTGGCCTATTCACTTTTCACCACATCTGCGCCTGCAGCAAAGGTCAGCACGTACACCTGCCGCGCCCCGCCGGCCAGCAGCACTTCCGCCGCTCCGTCCACCGTCGCGCCGGTGGTATAGATATCGTCAATGAGAAGCACATCTCGATTCTGAATGGCCTCTGCATTCCGCAGAGTCATTACGCCTGAGAGAATCTGACGCCGTTCCTCCGGTGTCATTCCTCGAAGCGGCGCCGTATTCCGGCTGCGCAGCAGCACATCCGGGCGAAAAGGCATATCCTCCAGCCGGGCGAAATGCTTTCCGATTACGCTCGCCTGGTTATAGCCCCGAATCCGCTCCTTCTCCGGATGCATGGGCACAGGCAAAATCAAATCGTACATCAGTCCGGTTTCCCGGCGAAGAGCCTCCATCCGGTCGTGCATCACCGTACCGACGGTGCGGCCGATATCCGTCCGCCCATGATATTTCAGCGCAAAAACAACGGACCGGGGAAGTTGTCCGTACTCGCAGCAGGTGAACCCCATATCGAAGGTATGGGCATGTTCCCGGCAGCTGAAACAGGTATCTCCCGGATTGTTCTCCGATAAGATTTTTCCGCATTTCCGGCAGGTCCTCCCCGTCGCCCAGCGAATCTCCCGCCGGCATTCGTTGCACAGGCGATAGGGCCGGGTGCCGTCGATGATCTTGCCGCAGCAGATGCAGTACAGGGCATCCGGATAGACCAAATCCAATACTTGTTCTTTGAGCATTCGAAAATTCATAATCATCCTTTCCGAACGCATCTGGGTAAAAATAATTATTTTACGGCCGCCGTTTTCCGATGCCGCTAACCGATGGTATTTCCGAAATCAATCTGGCGAAGGCGATATTCCAGTCCGGTATACCGCTCATCGATTCGGTTGTTGTCCACCATGGCGTGCATCCGATCCTCGGAACCCACCACCACGACCAGGTTTTTGCCTCGGGTCACGGCGGTATACAACAGGTTCCGGGTCATGAGCATTGGCGGGAACCAAGTCATGGGCATCACCACCGCCGGGAATTCGCTTCCCTGGCTCTTGTGCACCGTGATGGCGTAGGCCAGCTCCAACTCCATCAGGTCTTCGTTCTCATACACCACCACTCGGTCATCGTAGCGAACGGAAACCCGTCCGGATTCCGGATTGATGCCCTCAATTCGGCCCATATCGCCGTTAAAGACACCCTTCCCCTTCTCGGTCTCGCCGTCTCGCTTCCACTCCATCATGTAGTTGTTCCGGAGCTGCATCACCTTATCCCCTTCCCGGAAAATCCGGCTTCCGGATTTCTTTTCCTTCTTCTCTTCGGAAGGCGGATTCAACACGCCCTGAAGAACCTCGTTCAGATGAATGGTTCCCAGTAAGCCTTTTTTGGTAGGGGTCAGCACCTGAATGTCGTAGCCGCTGTGAATAAAATCATAATAATTCTGCAAACGCCCCCGGAAGAGGTCCTCCACGGTATTCAGGATATCCTCTTCCCGCGATCGTCTCATTACGAAGAAGTCCTTGTTGCTCTCGTTGGCATACGGATACTCGCCTCGCTGAATCATATGAGCATTCACCACAATCAGGCTCTCTCCCGCCTGGCGGAAAATCTCGTGAAGCCGCACCGCAGGAATGTATTCGCTGCGCAGCATATCTCGGAGCACGTTGCCTGCTCCCACCGAAGGCAGCTGGTCCGCATCGCCCACGATAATCAGGCGCGTCCCCGGCTTGACAGCCTTCAGCAATCCCTCCATCAGCATCAAATCCACCATGGAGGCTTCGTCGATGATTACCGCCTTCTCTTCCAGAGGATTCTCCTCATTGCGGCCGAAATTCATCTCGTGCTCATCTTCCGAGTAGACGTATTCCAGCATTCGGTGAATGGTCATGGCCTCCACGCCGGAGGTCTCCGTAATTCGCTTTGCCGCCCGGCCGGTAGGCGCAGCCAGCGCCACTTTGATGTCCAGCTGTTCCAGTATATAGACAATGGTATTGATAATCGTGGTTTTTCCCGTTCCCGGACCGCCGGTGATAATGCACACGTTCTCCGTCAGCGCCTGACGAACCGCCCCCCGCTGTTCTTCGGAAAGGTGAATTCCACCGGACCTGTTTTTTTCCGCGTCCTGAATCAGATTGCCCAAGTCTGCCGGCAGGGGGTCGATGTGGGCCTCTTTGATCTGCGCCAGATGCCACGCCACGCTCTGCTCCGCCAGATAATATCCATAAAGGTACACCACCGGCATCTCCTCAATCGTATCCGTCTGAAGTTTTCCCTGGAAAATCATCTGGACCAGGCATTCCTCCACCTGTTCCGACCCCACGTCCAGGAGCTTCACCGTGGATTCCAGCAGCTGATCCTTGGGCATGTAAGTGCTGCCGCTCTGGGCAAAATTTTCCAGCACGTAGGCCACGCCACTCTCCAGCCGGAATTCGCTGTCTTCCTCAAACCCCAGCTTCATGGCAATTTCATCGGCCTTCCGAAAGCTGATGCCGTAAATATCCTCCACCAGGCAGTACGGATTGTCCTTCACCACTTCCAGGGATTCGCCGCCGTACAGCTTATAAATGCGAACCGCCTGGGCCATGGTAATCCCCAGCTCTCTCAGGGAAAAAGAAATTTTTGTAAATTCAATGGTCTCGCCGAAAGATTCCGCGATCACCTTCAGGGATTTCGGTCCAATCCCCCGAATTTCAAGCAGCTTCTCCGGACTCTGCTCCAGCACGTCCAAGGTGGATTTCCCGAAGCGGTCCACAATCAGATTGGCCATCTTCGGGCCGATGCCCTTCACGTTTCCCGCCGCCAAAAAGGCTCGGATCCCATCGGCATCGTCCGGAATCACCTCTTCGTAGGATTCCGCGTTGAACTGCTCGCCGTATTTTCGGTGCATCTTGAATTCCCCAACGATGCGGTACTTCACTCCGGGATTCGGATCGTGAAAACTTCCGGTCACCGTGAACTGTTCGTCTTCCGTCTCGAAGACGCCCACCGTGTATCCATTTTCCTTATTATGAAAAATTACCCGCTCCAGTTTCCCGATTTTTTCCATGATTCTCCACTTCTGTTACTGTCATATCATATATATACTAAAATTTTCTACGGTACAGTTTCCGGTTATCCAATGTCCATATCCGTTCGCCGAATTCTCCCGGCTCTACCTTGGATAAACTCTCTTCCATATCGAACATCTTCGCATCCACAATGTCCAAGTAGTGGAGCATTTCCGCTTCCGGAAAAAGAGGCTTTCTCGGGCTGCCGAATTCCGGCTCGTAGTGATGGCTGAGAATCATATGCTCCAGAAGAATGGTCTTCTCCGTTCCGATTCCCAGTTCCCGGCACCGATCGTGAATCAACGTCACGCCCTGCACCAAATGCCCCAGCATCTGACCCTCAAAGGAATATCCCGGCGATACCCCATGGGTATCCGACAGGATTTCATTTAACTTCTCGATATCGTGGAGCACTACCCCCGCCAAAAGCAGATCCTTGGAAAGGTTGGTGTACACGGTACAAGCCTGCTCGCCCATCATCATCATCCGCTTCACGTGGTACAGCAGCCCGCCGTATTCCGCATGGTGGTTGCTCATAGCCGCCGGATAATACATCAGCTTCTCCCGGTTCTCTTCGTAGATCGTCAGGCAGAGCTGCTTCAGCTCCTCATCCTGAAATTCCCGAATCTTTCCTACAATGTAGTTATACATGCTTTCCGAATCTTCCGGCGCCGACTTGTAGAAATCCGAAGGCACCAGACCGTCATCCTTATTGGCATGACGAATCCGGGTCACGCGCAGCTGCTTCGTCCCCTTCCACTCCGTCACACCGGCTTTCACCTTGATGATATCGCCTACCTGGATTCGATTGATGCCATCCAGCTCTTCATCGGAAATATCCCATTTCTTCGCCGATATCTCTCCGGTGCAGTCCGCCAAAGTCATATCCAGATACTTTTTCCGATTGGACCCCACCCGAATGGCAATGGTCTTCACCATGAAAAAATCCATAAATTCCATATCCGCCTTCAATTGAAGAACATAATTCTGCTTCATTCGCTTCTCCTTTACACTTCATCCATTCGTTCATTATACATTATCCCGGAATCCCCTTCAAGAAACTATGGCATAGCGAGTTTTATTTTTACCCGGGATGTGCTATGATGAAGAGTATTGTAAGGAGGTAGCTTTATGGAATTTGATGCAAAGAAAGCAACGCAAGCCACAATTCAGTGGATCCGAGACTGGTTCCGGAAGAACGGTCCCGACTGCAACGCAATTATCGGAATCAGCGGTGGAAAAGACAGTTCCATCACCGCCGCCCTGCTGGTGGAAGCACTGGGCAAAGATCGGGTCATCGGCGTGTTGATGCCGAACACCTCCCAGTCGGACATTGACATGGCACAGCTTCTGGTGGCCCACCTGGGAATCCGCCATTACACCGTAAATATCGGCAGCTGCTACGACGCACTCATGGAGGAAATTCGAAATTCCATCGGTGAAGTGAGCCGGGACAGTGAAATTAATCTCCCGCCGAGACTTCGGATGTCCACCCTTTACGCCATTGGCCAGTCCATGAACGGCCGGGTTGCCAACACCTGCAACCTTTCCGAGGACTGGGTGGGATATTCCACCCGTTACGGAGACGCAGCCGGGGATTTCAGTCCGATTTCCTGCTTTACCACCGCCGAAATTCGGGCCATGGGCCGCGAACTGGGCGTTCCGGAAGTGCTCATTGAGAAGGTTCCGTCCGACGGACTCAGCGGCAAGACCGACGAGGACAAGCTGGGATTCACCTACGAGGTGCTGGACCGGTATATCCGCACCGGCGAGATTGACGATTCGAAGACCAAGGAGCGCATCGACACCCTGCATGAACGGAATCTCTTCAAGCTGAGATATATGGACAGCTTCGTGTACGAAGGTTAATTCATTGCGGTAAAAATAAATCGGAGGCGGCACGGGTTGCGGTGCTTCCTCCGATTTTTATTTTTTGGTCTTCACTTTTCCGATTCTTCTTCGCCACGCCGGCTCAATCCCAGGTCGTTCCCCAGACTGTGGGCGTACCCGATGGATTTGGTCCCGTATTTCTTCCGAATCGCATCCATGGTGCGTTCAATCTTCTCTTCCTGCACCGAATTTGACTTCATTGAACTCGAATTGTTCTTCGGCTCCGGCGAAAGCATCTCCGCCATGTCGAAAATCGACACTTGCTCCGGGGCATCTTCCTTTGCCAAATAAATTGCGGTCACCGTCAGAAGCCGGATTTCTCGATCCATAAACCCCGCTTCCTGAATCAGCTTCAGGGCAATTCGGCGAATGGTCTGCGCCGTGACGAAAGACCGCTCCACTCGCCGCTGCCGGGAGATTCGCCGAAACTCCGGCGTAGTGATTTCCACTTTCACCCCGTACGCCTTCATCTCATACAGTCGAAGGCGCGTGCTCACCCAATCGGCAAGCTCCGTCACCGCCAGCGACACATCATCCTCGCCTCGGATGTTGCGCCGAAAGGTCACCCCGTGGCCCACGGATTTCACATCGTCCCAATCGCCCCAGCGTCGAACCGGCGACGTATCCTCTCCGTTGGCCGAACGGTGAAGATCCTCTCCGTGCACGCCGAAACTTCGCTTCAGAAAACCCACGTCCGCCTGAGCCAGCTCTCCTATCGTATAGATATGAAGCTTCTTCAGCTTTTCCGCCGTAGCTCTTCCCACGTAGAAAAAATTCCCCACCGGCTGCGGCCACAGAATCTCCCGGTAATTCTCCCGGGAAATCACCGTGGTGGCATCCGGCTTTCGGTATTCCGATCCCATCTTCGCAAAAATCTTGTTATAGGACACGCCCACCGAAAGGGTGAGTCCGTACGTCTCCCGAACCCGGTTCCGAATTTGATTCGCAATCGCCTCTGCCGGTCCGAACAGCCGCTCGCTTCCGGTAACGTCCAGCCAGGATTCATCAATGCTGTAGGGTTCCACCAGGTCCGTATAGGAACGATAGATTTCATTGATTTTCTTGCTGTAAAAGGAATACTTCTCGTGATGCGGCGGCAGAAATGTCAGCCCCGGGCATTTCCGCAGCGCCTGCTGAATCGTCTCCGCCGTGGTGACGCCGAATTTTTTGGCCGCCTCATTTTTGGCCAGCACAATACCGTGACGATTCTCCGGATTTCCCGCTACCGCCACCGGTACGTCCCGCAGCTCCGGATGTTCCAGAAGCTCTACGGAAGCGTAGAAACTATTCATATCGCAGTGGAGAATCTTTCGGTCCATCGTGTTCTACCGGTTTTGAATCCGATGGGCCGCGTTCAGAATCGGTTCGATATACTTTCGGTCCACCAGGTCCACCCCTTCTTCAATATTTCGAATCATCTTCATGGCAGCGCCGCCATCCTCTGCCGTCTGTCCGGACTTCAGCACTTTTTTTGCAACCGCCATCAGCATCCGATCCAAGCCCTTCACCTGCGTCGGATCGTACCGTCCCGGGCAGAAAAACAGCTGCATCCGGTCCATATTTTCCCGACCGTCGAAATTGATTTCACAGATTTGAAGGTAATTCTGCGGATTGTATTCCGAAACCCCGGTCACGAAAAGAATCGTGTGGTCCTTTGAGCCTTCCAAATAGGGCTCAATCTTATCGAAGTCCACGATGCCGCTGCCTCGCAGCCAGGAACCGTAGATGATCAAATCATATTCCGGAACGGTCTCTTTATCGAAATCCTTCAATGCCGCGCATTCGCATTCCAAAGACTGTGCAATCCATTCCGCATACTGCCGAGTCGATCCCCGCTTGGAAGTATATAGTACAATCGCTTTTTTATTCATTCTCTCATTCTCCTATCGGATGTCGCTTATTGACTGAGCACATCCACACATTCGTACAGGTGACGGTCGAAATCTTGGTTTTCCGCCAATGCCTCTTCCAGGTTAAAGCCCAGCACTTTTCCGTCCACCAGGCCGATGGCCTTATTCATCAATCCCGCATCCAGAAGCTCGATGGCCTTGTCTCCGCAGCGGGTGGCCAGCATCCGATCCTGAAGGGTCGGCGATCCGCCTCGCTGGAGGTACGACAGCACCACCAGACGCACGGAACGCCCCGTCCGTTCGGAAATTTCTTTTACCAGCTCCTGAGAATCCATCGGATATCCCTCGGCCTTGATGATAATGCTGTGCTGCTTCCCCTGATTGCGGCCTTCAATAATCTTCCGGCAGACGGAATTCACATCCCGGTCCACCTCCGGAAGGAGCACCGCTTCCGCACCGCCGGCGATTCCGGCGTACAGCGCGATGTCGCCGCAGTGACGGCCCATGACCTCCACCACGGTGGTTCGTTCGTGGGAAGATGAGGTGTCCCGAATTCGGGTGATGGCATCCAACACCGTGTTCACCGCGGTGTCAAAGCCGATGGTGCTTTCCGTATACCCCAGATCGTTGTCGATGGTTCCCGGAATGCACATCACGTTCACGCCCAGGCGAGACAGCTCCAAGGCGCCGGCAAAAGAACCGTTTCCGCCAATCACAATGATGGCGTCCAGACCGAAGGTTTCGATGGTGGTCACGGCTTTCCGGCGTCCCGCCTCCGTCATAAAACGTTCGCTGCGGGCGGTTTTCAGCATGGTACCGCCCCGCTGAAGGATGTCCCCCACAGCGCGGCGGTCCAGCTCTTCCAGTTCGCCGTCGATTAGACCTTCGTATCCCCGATAGATTCCGTAGACCTTCATTCCGCGAGCAATGCCGAAGCGCACCACCGCCCGAACCGCTGCATTCATTCCCGGCGAATCTCCGCCGCTGGTCAGTAATCCAATTTTCATCATCTTTTGTCCCCTTTCGTTTTTTAACCCTTTACGTTATCGTTTCCCAGCAGATCCTTCAGACGGCGCTCCAGTTTCTCGCTGAAGTCTACCCGATACTGACTGCTGGTTTTCACATTCCTTCCCCCCGGAAGGAATACCATCACGTCTCTGTTCCCCGGATATTCTTTCAGAATACCCTTGATTTCTTCCAGCACCAGGTTCCGGCTTCCCAGCCGTTCCACGTATTCCGGCGGAACCCGCAGCTTCACCAGGCTGGCGACATCCTCTGTCGGTCTCCCGGACGGATTCGGATTCGGTCTGCCCGCCGAATTCGGTCTGCCGGGGCGGAAATTTCCCCGCCGGCGGAACTCCTGAATCTGATGGATATCCGCCAGATTATCCACCAGAACCTCCGGTGCGGAATCTTCTTTAATGGACAGCTTGCCGGAAATCGCCACAATCTGATCGGTCTGCACCAGGTGCCGGAATTTTTCATAGGCGGTCGGAAAAATAATTCCATCCATAATGCCGCTGAAATCCTCGAACTGAATTCTGGCCATCTCCTGGGCTTTCCGCGTAATCATGGTTTTCACCGATACCAGCATTCCCGCCATTATCACGCGGTCTCCGTCCCGATACCGTCCGTAGGCGGACTCCATGCCCGGCATGTTCTCGGACATGCCGTCCATATCCATCGCAGACACTTCCAGAATCTCCGACACGGATGCGGTGGTGTTTTTCTCAATCAGCTCCCGGTAATCATCCAGCGGATGGCCGGAAAGGTAGACCCCCAGCATTTCTTTTTCCATGGCCAGCAGCTGGTCCTTCTCGAAATTGGCGATCTTCGGCAGCTCCGGCGTGGTGCGAACCTCCTCGATCAAGCTTTCATCTAGCTGGAAAAAAGAAATCTGGTTCTGCCCGGAATTCCGAGCCCGCTTCTGCGCCCGAGAAACCGCATCGTCACACACCGCAATCATCACCGCCCGGTTCGGATTGATTTCATCCAAGGCACCCGCTTTAATCAGGGACTCCACGGCTTTTCGATTCAATTCCTTGGCATCCAGGCCATCCACGAAATCGTAAATATCCGTCGGCGCCGGATTGTCCTTCCGGGCATCGATAATCGCCCCTACAATTCCGGTACCCACGTTCTTGATTCCCGCCAGGCCGTACCGAATTCGATCTCCTTCCACGGAGAATTTCTCTTCGCTTCGAAGAACCGATGGCGGAAGCACCTCGATTCCCATTTCGTTACAATTTCGAATGTATGCGGAAATATGTCCCGGCTGCCCCATGACGCTGGACATCAGCGCCGCCATAAATTCCTTCGGATAGTGGCATTTCAGATATGCCGTCTCGTAAGAAACCACGGCATATGCCGCCGCATGGGATTTGTTGAAGGCGTACTGGGCGAAGCTGACCATATCTTCGAAGATGGTTTCCGCCGCCTCCTTGGAAATTCCGTTGGCCACACAGCCGGCAATCTCCACGGAACCGTCCTCTGCCTTCTTTCCGTTGATAAAGTATTCCTTCTCTTCCAGCATCACCGCCATTTTCTTTTTGCTCATGGCACGACGCACCAGGTCCGACCGCCCGTAGGAGTAACCGCCCAGGTCCCGCACAATCTGCATTACCTGCTCCTGGTACACCAGGCATCCGTAGGTAACCCCCAGAATCGGCTCCAAATGCGAATCCACATACTGAATCTGCTCCGGATGCTTCTTATTTTCAATGTATTTCGGAATGGAATCCATCGGACCCGGTCGATACAGGGAGATTCCCGCGACGATATCTTCAAAGCAGGTGGGCTTCAGATTCTTCATAAAATCCGTCATGCCGCCGCTTTCCAGCTGGAAAACACCCTCCGTATTGCCTTCTGCGATCATCTCATAGGTGGCCGCATCATTGTAATCCATCGCCGAAAAATCAATTTCGATTCCCCGATTCTCCCGAATCAAGTCCAAGGAATTTCGAAGCAGAGTAAGATTTCGCAGCCCCAAAAAGTCCATTTTTAACAGTCCCAGTTCCTCAATTGTGGTCATGTTGAACTGGGTCGCCGGTCCCTTATCCGAGGAATACAGCGGAACGTATTCATCCAACGGAAGCTTACTGATTACCACGCCCGCCGCATGGGTGGACGCATGTCTCGGCAGACCTTCCACCGCCATGGACATGTCCAAAATATCCCGAACCAAAGGCTCCGTATCGTACCGTTCCCGAAGGCTGTGGTTGATTTCCAACGCCTTGGAGATAGTCATCCCCAATTCATTTGGAATTGCCTTCGCGATGGCATCCCCATCGGCATAGGAAGCATCCAGCACCCTGGCAACGTCCCGCACCGCCGCTTTTGCTTTTAGCGTACCGAAAGTGATAATCTGAGAAACCTTGTCTTTCCCGTACTTTCGCACCACATAATCGATCACGTCCTGACGGTGCTCAATGCAGAAGTCCACGTCGATATCCGGCATGCTTACACGCTCCGGATTCAGGAACCGCTCAAAAATCAAATTGTATTTAATTGGGTCGATTTCGGTGATGTGCAAAGTGTACGCCACGATACTTCCGGCAGCGGACCCTCTTCCCGGCCCTACGGCAATGTCGTGGGTCTTTGCGTAGTGAATGAAATCCCACACAATCAGGAAGTACTCCACATACCCCATGGTCTCGATTACATTCAGCTCGCTCTCCAGACGAATCCGATAGCTGCTGTCCTCTTCCATGGCCGCATCGCCGTATCGCTCCCGCAGCCCTTCATAACAGAGCTTCCGCAGGTACCGATCGTTGGTCAAGCCCTCCGGCGGAATAAATTCCGGCAGGTGATATTCCCCAAAAGTAAATTCCACCTTGCAACGGTCGGCGATTTCCTGGGTGATTTCCAGGTATTCCGGATGTCCCGGGAAAAGCTCCTGCATTTCCGCTTCGGACTTCAAATAGAACTCGTCGTTCTCGAATTTCATCCGGTTCGTGTCGTTCACCTTCGAACCGGTTTGAATGCACATCAGCACATCCTGCGCCTTCGCATCTTCTTTTCTTATATAGTGGGCATCGTTGGTAGCCGCCAGCGGAATATCCAAATCCTGTGAAAGTCGCTCCAGTCCGGCAATCACCGGCCGGTCCTCCGTCAGGAAGTGGTTCTGAATCTCCAGAAAGAAATTGCCCTTCCCAAAAATCTGCTCCAATTCCAAGGCTTCCCGCCGCGCCCCGTCATAATCGTTTCGCATCAGCATCCGCTGTACGTTTCCCGCCAGGCAACCGGAAAGGCAGATAATTCCTTCGCTGTACTCCCGGAGCACGTTTTTGTCCACCCTTGGCTTGAAATAGAAACCATCCACGTACCCTGCGGATACTATTTTTACCAGATTTCCGTACCCCTTCTGATTCTCTGCCAATAAAATCAGATGACCGCTCATCCGGTCTTTTTCCGGATCTCGGTCATGCATCGTGCGGGCCGCAGTGTACACCTCGCACCCGATAATGGGTTTGATATCCTGCTTTTTGCATTCCTTGTAGAAATCGATAATCCCGAACATGGCCCCGTGATCCGTTATAGCCAGAGAATTCATTCCCACTTCCTTGGCATAGGCGGGGAGTTCCCGAATTCGAGATAATCCGTCCAAAAGGCTGTATTCAGTATGTACGTGAAGATGCGTAAAAGCCAATGTGGTCACTCCATTCTGTTTCTGACGAGCAAAAAGGGGCTCTGCCCTTTTTCCGTTTATATGTATACAGAATTAATTATATCATACATTGCACCGATATTTTTCTGCAGCCTGAAAAAAATCCGCACTAAATGCGAACCATTCGGTTTTTCTATGATAACCTTTTGCTTTTTAAATTGTTTTTGAATTAGTACAATCTCACACGGATTATCACACACCCGGCGAGGGTTCTTTTTCAAAGGCTAGAAAAATCTTTTATTTTCTTTATTTTTTGTCGCAATTTGGAAACAATAATTCATTTGAATGTGAATACTGTGTGAAGTCGATTGACGTTTTTTCTCACATGAACGTCATTTTCCGCTTGTCAACAATTTGACATTTCAAATTGTGCTGATATAATCACTGTATCAGCAAGGTTACATCGGGGTTAGCCTCACTGATAGAGCAATTATATTATTATATTATCACTAGAATTATTAATTCAAAGGGAGGTAGTTATGTCTCTTTACATTCTGAAAGGACTCTGCGTAGTCGGCATCGTTTTGAACCTGTTCCTGATGTACAGAAAGATGAAAGAAATGCGTGCAGTAACTGAACCGGATCCGGTATTCGGACTCACCGGTGAAGAACTCTGGCAGCAGCAGAAAAAACATAACGTATACAACTTCATTGTAGGAGTTATCATGAACTTCGGTGATACACTGGGTATCGGATCCTTCGCCGGATCTTCCGCAGCATTCAAGATCGGTAAATCCGTAGACGATATCAACGTTCCTGGAACGCTGAACGTAGGCGACACCGTACCGGTACTGTGCGAGGCATTCCTGTTCTTCGGATTCGTTGACCTGGATACTCTCACTCTGGTTTCCATGATCGTTGCTTCCGTGCTCGGTTCCATCCTGATGGCTGGCGTAGTATCCAAGCTGGACAGAAAGCACGTACGTATCGCAATGTTCGTAGGACTGTTCATTCTCGGTTCCGTAATGCTGTGCAAAGTACTGGCAATCGGACCTTTCGGTACTATCGGTACCGCTCTGAAGCTGACTGGTCTTAAGCTGATCATCGCAGTTGTTGTAAACTTCGTTCTGGGCGCTCTGATGAGCGTAGGTGTAGGACTGTACGCACCTTGTATGGCTCTCTGCTCCCTGCTGGGACTGAACGTTGGAGCCGCATTCCCGGTAATGATGGGTTCTTGTGCATTCCTGATGGCATTCGGTAACGGCCCTAAGTTCATCAAGGAAGGCAGATACGATATGGCAGCATCCTGGATGCAGGCATTCGGCGGAGCAATCGGTGTATTCATCGCTTACAAATTCGTAAGCTCCATCCCGCTGAAGATTCTGACCATCATCGTAGTATGCGTAGTATACATCACATCTGCAATGTTCCTGCACGACGCTATCAAGAAGGGATCTGCAGTATAAACTACAGAACATTCAGTTATTGAAGATTCGAAAAGAGAGTGGCAATCGCCACTCTCTTTTAATGTAAGAAATCCTTACTCCTATCGATTCGCTGCTTCCAATTACAGCAACACAAAAGGCGGGATTCTTCCCGCCCTTCACTTCACCTATTCGTCCTCGCCATCTTCCTCCGGCTCATCCTTTCGGTAGGTATTGTTTCGAACCGCAGTTATCTCGTCTACGATGGACTCAATCTTATCCCGAGATACTCCATCGTATCCCTTGACCAAACGCTCGCCAATCAGTTCTGCATCCTCTTTCTCGTACAGTTTCCCAAGATTCTTCAGGCAGTGCTGAATATTGTTCATATCTCCTGCCTTTCGCTTCTTCTCATCCACCGCTCCCGGCAGATAATGGAAACTGTCCCCGAACTGATCCAACGCATTGTAGGCGATAATTCGCTTCAGATAAGAATCTGTGGAATCTCCTGCCCCAACTCCTACCACTGCAATGTGCTTTCCGGCCATATTGAAATTCACATAGTTCTGCTGAAGAAGGTTCAGCTTCTCAATCCGGCCGTCCTTAATCCAGCCGATATAAATTACATTTCGATACAGAGAAGCGTACCCCAAATGCTTTCGCGTAGCCGGAATCATATCGGTATTCAGCGCATTGCTGATCCATTCTCCATACTTCAGTGCGCTGCCGTGTTTGCTTTCTACAATCACCAAAGTATCTGCCCGACTTTCCATTCCGGCAGCCGCCCTCCGGGACTCCGCCTTTCGATTCAAATTCTTCATCCGTTTATTAATCCTCTCTTACAAAACCCGACGTACATCCACGATTTTCTTTCCGCTGTATGTACTTCCATTGGCACGGAACAGCTTAGTTCGGCAGATTCCGTTGGCTTCATCCATTGCATGCACGATTTGTCCATTTCCCGCATAAATCGCCACGTGGGACAATCCGGAGCCAAAGAAAATGATATCCCCCGGCTTCATCTTGTCAACACTAACGGATTTCCCGCCGATTTCGTGATACAATCCGCCCACATTCATGCTCTTCCAATGCTTACCCGCCGGTCCATGGGTAAAAACATAATTCACAAATCCGGCGCAATCCACGCCCGTCTCAATATCTCGACCTCCGAGAACATACGGATTTCCAAGATATCGATCCGCAAAGACAATTATCTTTCCTTCGGTCAAGGATTGGTCCTCCTGCGCCTCTATAACGGCCTTCGTTTCCTTCACAGTGGTCTTTACCGGCACGACCGCATCCTTCATCGTAAAAGCAACTTTCTTTGCGTCAAAGGCAATTTTCCGGTTATATGCGGTGGTCTCTGTTCCGATGGCATAGCAACACACCGTCAGCAGAATCAGCTCCATTCCCAGAATTACAACAATTCTCTTCTTTATCCAATTTCGAGTCTTTATCCATTTCATAAAGGCCCTGCCTTTCTCTTTCTCCGGAGACGCCTATCAGTATTATTATACAATAGAAGAAAAGGTAAGTGCAATCCTTCCTCGGAATATAACAAGAGTGTCGGACGGTTTCGAACCATCCGACACTCCCGCTTAAAAAGGAAAGATTACATCTGTCAATTATTTCTTGCTGCGCATTTCTTTCTCTTTCATTCGAATCTTCAGAATCATGAGTGCCTTCTTAACGTCTTCCGCCGTCATGTTGTTCTCACCGACGATATCCGACTCGATGCCCTCCGGGTTCTTGCAGATATCCACGATATTCTTCAGATTCGGGTCGTCTACCACGAAAGTAGCCATGCTTCCGCTGAAGTTCAAACCGGAAAGCGGGATATCCCGTTCTCCCAGCTCTTTCACGCAGTTTACATAGTCCACATCGCTGTTTCCCCAGCCATCGGAGCTGACGATAACACCATCGGCACGCATGCACTCTGCCACAATTGCCGCACGTGTGCTGTTACGAATCTTATCCACGTTATCGTCTGCCGTTCCGAACAGCAGTACCCCCATCAAATCAATACCTTCATCAGAACCTACGATGTCTACCAAAGGATCTCTGAAATGATGTAAACTTGTTTCTTTTGTTGATGGTCCAATTCCCATAATCGCACCTCCTACTGCATGGATCTTATAATGCCGTCCCGGTACTCGTTCGGTGTCAGCATTACCGGCATATTGCCCATTTCAATAATTGATTTTCCGCCTTCCACGCCCGAAGGTTCATTCGGGAACAGGTGAGTATCGTACATCGCACCCTGCCCGGCAACCTGACGGATAATCAGTACACGCTTCTGACCCGGGCGAACCGTGTCATGGTACTCATGACGCTCGGTGCATTTATTTCCGTTAAATTTCTTAAGAATGTCTCTGTATACCTGAATAAAATCATCACACGCTGCGTGTCCCTGGAACGCACCTTTCCGCTCCTGACCCATGGCAGCCTCAAAAGTAACATCAAAAGAAATAATATAGTCGTTTTCATCCGGAGTTCCGGCTCTGCCAAGAACCAACTTCTCCTTAAGGTTTCCTTCCGAAGATCCGAATTCGTGGGTCTGTTTTCCGTTCACATCCACACCGGTAAGCATCACATAGACGCCGGTAACAGTATGGGTGATTCCATCTCCGCATTTGCCCAGTACCTTCGTTGAAATCGGAACGATGTCCATAATCGTGTTCGTCCAACGATCATGATCTCCCGGCTTGATAATCTGGATATCAATCTTGTTGATGGTATCATACTTTTTCACCAAATCCGGAATCATATCTTTCGAAACGGTAAACTTACCGTCCATCGTCATTGTGCAAGCATCTCCAAATTCCACTTCATTCATATGGAATGCTTTAATCACCAGTCTTCTCAAATCAATTTCTTTAACAGCCATAACAATACCTCATTTTAGGATAAATGGGGCAGAATAAATATTCTGCCCCATCTTCGTTTCCGATGTCCTATTAAGTTGGACTAGATTACTGCGTGATATTCGAATGGCAGCGGAACAATCTTTCCCGGAGTCTGAATCTTCTCCAGCTGTTCCAGAGTTGCCTTTACGATACCAGTCTGCATCTCAACGTTGTGTGGTTCACCAGCGTTTGCACCCATCGGTACCATAGGAGCTACGGCACGAGGTGTACCAGCCTGTCTTACAACAGGAGGCAGTGCTGCGATGATTACAGTCGGAATGCCGATGGACTCAATTGCTCTCTGCACGATTGTTGCAGAGCGGTGGCAAGTTCCTCATCCAGCGGTCATCATAACTGCGTCAACGTTCTCTTCTTTCAGTCTCTTTGCGATTTCCGGACCTGTGTAGTTGGTGAATCTTTCGATGTTTCCACCACCACCCATGAATCCATAGTGGTAAGGAGCAGTTCCCTTGATGAATCCTTCTGCAGCCAGCTCATGCAGTCTGGAGATCGGATACATGCAGTTGATGTCCTTATTTACGTCAGAGTTATCGTAACCACCGTGAGTTACCATCAGTTCTTCTTCCGGAGTATCATCTGCGATTTCTCTGAAAGTGAAGTCACCGGCAAGATTGAATCTTTCCTGGTCTGTTCTATGTACACCTGCAGCTGTAGCCAGAGCAACAACCATCTCGGTGAGTGGCTTTGTTACTGGAGCCCATACCGACTTCGGTGTAATAGGTACAAAGATTTCAGATTGTAAACCTTTTACAACTGTCATACTCATTTGTATTATTCCTCCTCGATATTTTCTGTTGGCGCCAAATCATATTGACGTCTTCTACGCGCATCTATATTGCTGATATACTTTTCGTTGACTTCCGGTCCTTCCTGTTCAATGAAGCTCATATTCCAGGCTACCGTCTGACCAACCTTCAACTCCGTATCGGAGATAATCATTCTCATCGGAACCAGCAGGTATCCAAGTCGTCCCTTGAGGTCGATTCCAACACCTTCGTCGTGAACCTCCACGATTATTCCTTCCATCTTGATTATCTTATCACCGTACTTCATCTGTATATCTCCTTACTATAGATTAGTCGTATTTAGCCTTTCTCTTCTCACTCATTGGCAGGCTCTGCTCGTTCTCAACCAGTTCGATCTTCTCGCCGGTAGCCTTCTCAATCAGCTCGATGTTGTTCTGCTTAACGTTTGCGTTGTAGTGTCTTTCCGGAGCCTTGATTTCCTCGCCGGCCATCTTAGCCTTCAGCATAGCCAGTCCACGAATAGCGTCTTCTTCGCAGAGAGTGTTGCAAGCCAGTACTTCGTTCTCGATACCGGACATAGACTTGTTGTTGTCTACCATTGCATCGCAGTACTTGTTACCGGTTACCAGTGCACCCTGTACAGCGCAGAAGGAGAATCCAACAACCGGAATTCCTCTCTTACCAATCTGCTCGATGTGGGAAGTGAAGTCAACGTGGTTGTTTCCGAATCCTTCGGTTGTAACGAAAGCACCATCAACGTTCATGGATTCAACCATCTGTCCCAGTCTTCTGGATACATAGAACTTATCGGTGTTTGCCTGTGGGGAACCAACGAAGATAACGCCTACGCAGTCAACGTCTTCATCGTGTACAGCGCCCATTACCAGCGGCTCTCTCCAGTAGTGTCTGGACATTTCCTTGGAAGCCGGTCCGATGCATGTCAGAGCGTGGATACAACCATCCAGTACTTCCAGTGGGTTAGCAGCTACAGGAACGTTACCCAGGTCTACGTTCGGCTTTGCGCCCAGAACGCCAACCGGCTCAGTTGGGAACAGGAAGTTATCGTGCATTGCGCCCTGACCCATGATTTCCTTAACTACTACAATCTTCTTCTTTCCAGGGTGTCTGGTCTGCTGCAGAACCTGAGTATCTACAACCTGCTCATCGGTCAGGTCTCTTCTCATAGCTTCTCTGATTTCGGAAGTTACGTGGTCAACTGCAGTGTGGATTGCGATAGGTCCCGGTCTCTCCATGTTCTTCTTTCTGTCGATAACGGCTTCATACTTAATCATGATTTCGCCCTTATCTACAGCACCCGGACGGCCCCACTGCATGTTCTCGTCGAGGTAACCCTCGGAAGAACCGAACTCACCAACCTGAACGCCTTCTTCGGTAACACCGGTTACAACGGTAACTACGCCGTCCAGAACCATGGTCTCACCTTCGCCCAGCTCCATGTCGGTATCTGCCTTACAAGCGATTGGCTGAATGTCCATTACGGTCTGAGAATAAGTGTGATACTGATCCGGGTTGATGATTTCAACCTTCATGCTCTGAACCAGTGCCTGAGCTTCTGCACCTTCGGTAGCTGCTGCTTCACGAACGTACAGGGTAGTACCCTCAATCTTTGTCTCGTCACCAAGAACAACCTTGTCGATCTTGTAGTGCTTTCTGGTCATCTCTCTTACGACAACTTCTTCCTCTTCAGCTGCTGCTGCCGGAGCTGCTGCTGCAACCGGAGCTACTACTGTTGCTTCTGCCGGAGCTGCTGCGCCTGCACCAACGCCTGCCGGGATTTCGATGTCGATGTTCTTACCTTCTCCGATGTGGAGTTTGATTGTGCCGCCTGCTACTGCAACCGGAGCTGCTGCTGCAACCGGAGCTGCTACTTCAGCTGCTGCCTCTTCTGCAGGAGCTTCTTCCTCTGCTGCCTCTTCCTCTGCTGCATCGTACTTATCAACGATGTCCGGAGTAATTGGTGTCAGGGAATCTACAGTCTTAGTTAATTTCGATCCATTCAGAACCTGGCCAAGCTTAAGAGCGCCATCTGTGTTCAGAAGTCCGGAATCGATGAGGTCTGGGAAAATTGCCGGATCCTCAAAGTTCGCAGGCTCCAGAACTGTGCCTTCTTCTGCTCTGCAGCACAGTACTGCTGGGTCGTTCGCATGTTGTTTAGCTGTTTCAGCTGTGATTGACATATCGATCTTCCTCCTTAAAATGTTTTGCCTTGCATTTGCAAATATATATTTATTCACTCCGCCGCACCGACAATCGGGGTCTGCCGGCACAGCAAAGGAAAATAAATATCTACTTTATATATATAACTAGGGCAATGCAGCATTCACACTGCCCTAATTATTCAAATATTAGTTGTTCTCTACGTTATCTACAACGTTGAGATCCTGATCCACCTGCTTGGACACTCTCAGTGTTCTGTACAGCGGGTGATCTACCGCTCTCATAACGTGGTCGGTCATGTGCAGAACCTTCAGGCCCATCTTCGGACCGGATGCCATAACTGTGTTGGAGCAGTCAGAGCAGTTTCCGATGATGATGTATTCGCACTTATCCTTCTTGAACTGCAGGTTGTTCGCAACCTGTCCCGGGCAGTTACCCGGTCTCTCGCACTTTCTGGATCCGTTCGGCTGTTCCTGAGCCTGCTTGCAGTAGCACAGAGATACTTCTTTTGCATTGTACTTCTTTGCCAGATCACGCATTCTTTCAAGGTTTCCGCCGCATGCACATACCAGAATTCCCAGGTTTGCTCCGTGGAGATCCAGGAACGGCATGGATACCAGAATTGCTCCGGTGTTTTTGCAAATCGGTTCGTCAACGGTGCAAGCTCTTCCGGTGAATGCACCACCCATGATAATTTCACCGTAGTCGCCATCGATGCCACCGGCTCTCTCGATCAGGGAACCTACGCTGGTACCAACCGGTACGTCTACGAATACGTGAGCATCGTGACCACCGTTCAGCTTACCTCTTACGGTCAGGTTCTTCAAGAAAGAAGGCTTTCTTTCGTCGATTGCTTCTGCTACTCTTGCGCAGGTCTCACTGTTGATTACAACGGCCTTTGCTGCACTTGGGAGCTGGCTTGGCTCCAGTTCGATGCCAAGACATTCTCTTACAACGGCTCTTTCTTCACCCATCGGATAGATATCCGGAAGCAGGTGTCTCGAGATTGCCGGTTCATCTGCAAGAAGCTCGTCCAGCTTTACAATAGTATCGTGATGTTTCTTCTTAATAGCGATGATTGCTTTGTCAGCTCCGGAGATTTCCATCGCATACTTGACACCCTTGATTACCTTCTCAGGCTCTCTGTCAAGCTGTTCGATGTTGTGAGCCAGTCCCGGTTCACACTCGGAAGCGTTAACCAGAATGTATCCGTCTCCATCGAAGTGAGTGTCCAGCTTGATTCCGGTCGGGAATCCTGCTCCACCCATTCCGACAACACCTGCTGCCTTAACCATTTCCAGCGGTGTTCCTTCCGGAATCTTCTCATAATCTTCGCTCTGCTCTTCATCTGGTTTGATGATGATTCTGTCTTCTAATACATCTTCAACAACACCGTCAGCGCTGGAGAAAATGTTTGCTCCAAGACCTGTTGGCTCAGCGATCAGAGTACCTCTTCTGACTTTGTCACCTTTTTTGACAACCGGTGCACAAGGCTTACCAACATGTTGTCTTAACAGAATTTGCAAATTTTCCATGACACAATCTCTCCTTAAATTTTTTCCTGAATTGGCTACTATTTGAATTTCATTACAAATTATCGCCCTTTTACATAATGAATATTATCACAGAATTCTATTCAAATCAACGATATAATAATTTCCAGCATTGAAAAACTCTATAATACATCTTTTTACATTTTTCTTTTTTATTCCTTTATTTTAAAGGCTTTCCAGCGGTGTCCTCTGACTTTTTTAACGTTTTTTTATTCTTGTTTGTTAAATAACTGTTAGATAATCCCTATGATTCTTATCATGCTGTTTTATCATGACATGCATTTGTTATTGTTATGCTGACATTATAAATTGTGATATTGACATTGTGAAATTCTCGTCTATAATGAGATTATAAATTGTAGATTATTTAACCTACATCATTTACAAGCGACCTAATCTAAGGAGGTATTTAGCTATGGCATTTGAACCTAAGGTAAACATCGATCTGTACACCGATCATGTTAGAACAATCGAAGCACACACATCCGGTGAGTACTGCAGAGTTGCTCTTGACTGCCCTGAAATGAAGGGAAACACAATGATTGAAAAGAAGCACTATCTGGAGGAACACCACGATGATTTCAGAACCATGCTGATGCATGAGCCTCGTGGACACCACGATATGTTCGGTGCTATTCTGTGCGAGCCAATTCACGAAGAAGCAGACTTCGGTATCTTCTTCCTGGATGCAGGCGGCTGGCTGAACATGTGCGGACACTGCTCCATCGGTGCAGCAACCGTTATTCTGGAAGCAGGCCTCATGGAAATGAAGGAACCTCAGACCACCGTTAAACTGGATGCTCCTGCCGGCGTAATCACTCTGGTAGCAGACTGCAAGGACGGCAAGGTTACCGGTGTTACCCTGACTAACGTACCTGCATTCGTATATAAGAAAGACCTGAAGCTGGAATATCAGGGCAAGGAAGTAACTTATGACCTGTCCTTCGGCGGATCCTTCTTCATCATGGTTGATACCGAGAAGAACTTCGGCATCAAGGTTGGTCCGGACACTGCAAAGTTCCTCAAGGACTTCTCCAGCTATGCTCTTCAGGAAGTTAACAAGACTGTTGAAATTCAGCACCCTGAACTGGACATCACCACAGCAGACCTGGTTGAGAACTACTCCACCGTTGATAATCCGGAACCGGATATGCTGACTCTGAGAAACCTGGTAGTATTCGGCGATCCTAAGGATCCTCAGCTGGATCGTTCCCCATGCGGAACCGGTACTTCTGCAAAGCAGGCTCTCCTGCACTCTCTGGGCGAACTGGACGTAGATGTTCCATTCACTTATGAATCCTTCATCAGCACTAAGTTCATCGGCAGAATCCTGGAAGAAACCAAGGTTGGCGATTATGATGCTGTTATCCCAACTGTTAAGGGCGCTGCTTACCTCTGCGGTGAAGCAACATGGTTCTGCGATCCGGACGATCCAATGACCAAGGGCTTCGTTGTTCCTCAGTAAACGACATTTTTAGAAGTGTAACAAAATCGGTCAGACTCATCGAGTCTGACCGATTTCTTTTGCAACGATTATCGATAAAAATATATTTCTCATGCAAGCAAAACCGGCTGCAATCACACAGCCGGCCCTAAGGAGTTATATCGCATTTGTTATTACCCCGAATAATCCCATCTTACAGTGGGAACTCAATAGCGATGTCTTTACCTTCTCCAATGTAAAGCTTCAGAACGCCGCCTGCAGCTCTCATTGTTACACCGCTTACAGAACCAGCAACAGCCGGTGCAGCAACTTCTGTGCTTTCCTCTTCTTCTGCTTCCTCTTCTGCCTCATCTGCAACCTCATCGTATTTATCAACGATGTCCGGTGTGATTGGTGTCAGAGAATCAACAGTCTTGGTCAGTGTGGAACCATTCAGAACCTGTCCGATTGTCAGAGCGCCATCTACGCTCAGAAGACCGGTATCAATCAGGTCCGGGAAGATTGCCGGATCTTCAAAGTTTGCCGGCTCCAATTTGGTTCCTGCTTCTGCTCTGCAGCACAGTACTGCCGGATCGTTCTTGTGCGCTGCTGCGGTTTCTGCTGTAATAGACATAATAAAAACCCTCCATTCATTTTCTCTATCTTACGGTTATATAGTAGCACACATGGAGCACTTCGTTACATTGAAAAAATCTATCACAATAAGTAATGATATAGGTTTTCTCTAAACAAAATGTGATTTTTAATATTTTTCTGATTTTTATGTTGACATATTACCCATACTGAGATATACTAAATGAGTCGGTTGAGCGCCCATAGCTCAATTGGATAGAGTAGCACACTACGAATGTGAAGGTTCGGGGTTCGAGTCCCTGTGGGCGCACCAATACCTACAAATCCGAACATATTTGTAAACAAGGATTGGTTCACAATAGTTTTCGACATAAAAGAGATAGGCTAGTGCCTATCTCTTTTTTCTTACGCTCCGAAACCCTTGATATATAAGGCTTTCAGACCCTCGCCGTTTATTTGCGTTTTAAGGCGGTTGTTTTTGCCTTGTGGACATATTATACCTTGAATTTTGTTCTAGGCTGTCCGTTTCCACATGTTTACACCGATGTAAGGCTGATAATTTGCGTTATTATTCCCTTCTATGTTACCTACTGTGTCGGTGTATGTATTGTCCATCTGATTCTGATATGAACTAAAGGTGAGTCCACTCTTCTCAGCCGAACTTGCACCTGTCTTACCACCTAACACATATCTAGCGTTAGAAGCTGTGCTTGGTGCAACCTTGAATCTAGATACACCCGAATTTAAAACATACGTTAGGTATCCGTGTTGAGTGTCCCAGTCGCTTGTACCCGGGACTCGTTCATCGTTGTTAAGATAGTGTCTGTGTTCAAATATGTGCGAGTGACTGACAAGTTGCGTGTTTTGATAACCACCTGTTTCACCGGCTTTGATATAAGGTGAATAAGTCATGTCGTTGTCATCCAAATAACTTGTATTTACAAGACACCTACCTCCGGGTAACTTTTCCCAACTTCCGCCGAACAGACTTGAAGGGTTCATGTTATTCATCGACATATAAATCGAACCTACAGGATATATCTTGTCAACGATGGAAGAATTATTACTCTCAATCATGCTTGTGATACAAGTTGTAATCTTAGACCACAATTTCGTCAAGCCGGAACTTGTTAATCTATCCTCCATAATACACCTCGCTTACAGTGTACAGATTGAATCGATGGTGTCATTATCAATCGCCGGAATCATAGTAGTGACATCTGTGTATGTTGGTGCGATAACACCGTTGGTTTCGGTGATGTTTGTAAGAACTTTGTTCGCCACTGTGGATGTAGTGTTATAGTTAAGGTCGCTCTTGATTACATTCCGTACACCGGTTGCGTCTACATAGCTAGAATCATTATTGAGCTGTGAAACCTTGGTCGGAATCTCAGACTTCTTAGCATAATTCGTAAGGTCTACAGAACCGTTTCCGATGAGTTCCCAACTATTACTATCTTCAAGCCACACGTACTCAGACTTAGCATTCTTATCCCCGGCTGTCGGATTCGGTACAAGATACATGTATCCGACCTCTCCTGTAGTAGGAAGAGCTTCTACAACCTTATAACCACCTCTCGCTCTCTCTGCAATGGCAATGCTTACTTCGTCAGCAGTCTGATAAGACTTGTCGTTAGTGAGCTGTGAAACCTTGCTCGGAATCGTAGGCTTGTTCAGAATAGCTCCATCACCTGTTGAAGCGTTCCAGTTCGGCTGTACATTCTTCTGTGCCCCTGTTGCAATACCAGCAAGTTTTGTTTTCTCACTGTCAGTGTAATCGTTACTGGACAGTCCTTTTCCGGACACCTTATCAACCTTGCCCGAAACACTGTTAGTCACGAGAAGCTTAATTCTCTGCCAAAGATGAGAAATTCCATCTGTAGTAAGTCTGTTGTTATCGTTAGTAGCCATATGTTATTCTCCCTTCATAAATCACATATTCTATCAATTTCCAAATTGGAAATCGGCTCATAAATCGTATCGGTGAAAACAGCACCTTGCGGTACATCTGTTTCCACAGTGTGTCCATTTACTTTTTCGGAATTGTCCACCACATCATTTTCATTCTTATCGTAGATATCGGTTTTCATCATACCCACGATTCTTTCGGACACAATGTTTGATATGGTATTCTGAATCTTTTCGAAATCTTCCTCGGTGAGTTGTTTGTCACGAGTGTTCACTTCTACTTGTGTAGTACCTTCATAATCACTCAGTGTGATAATGTAGCCTTCCTCGGTTTTTTCGACATATGCCCTTGCTCCAACATATTTGGGTGGAGATTCGGTCATTCCTAGCGACACCGTCCCCGTTGTGTTCACTTCCAATGTCGAATCATGATTCTGTTCAGACAGTGTCAGTTTCATCTGAGATAACCTTTTCTAAAAGCGTTCGTGTGAAGTTCACACTGGCAATATTTGTAGCACTCACGATACCGTCTGCCGATAGCCACTTGACCTCGACTTCTGCTACACCGGGACGAAAAGCCAGTGTGTCTGACTGTGATAAGTATAAGGTCAATGTCGTATTACCGTTTTCGTTGGTTACACGAAACACCTCTTTGTCTGTTTTGTTGCACCACGTTTTCCGAAAATCATCTTGCTGAATCGTTAAAAACACCGAGTTACCGGATATATCGATTCCTTCGATGTGAAACGTGTATACAGGTGTTGTACCTCGTACAGTAGACATTACATCACCTCACTCACTTCAATCTGATACGAACCATCACTTTACGATTTTCGTAACTCTTCTTTCGTTTTGCTCCGTAGTTCTTAGGTTTGGTGTCCGAACCCCCGGCTGAATACCACAGGGGATATCCGTGTTTGGACTTTCCGGCATAGACCATAGTGTGTGGCTTATTAGAAAATCCACAAATGTCACCTTTTCTGAGTCCGGCTTTAGACGGAACTTTTTTCGGATAAGTCACCGTTGCTTTCTTTTTCAGCCTCTTCGCACCTTTACCGTGTACCTTGCTGTCTAACCAAAAGGTTGTTCCCGATGGGAGAATTTTGATTCGCTGCAATCCGTAAGAGATGTATGCGGCACAATTGATTCTCTTCTTCTTGATAGTAGCTTTCAGCGTACTTGTTCCGGGATTGTTCGACCACTTGATAGGATATTTCTTAAGCGTTACCGCAATGTCCTTAAGAGCCACGATCAGCTTGTCTGCATTGCGTGAAACTGGTTTTGCGACCAGTTTTACGTACTTCTCGCCTTTCGCACTCTGCCAAATCGTCCAACCCTTATATTCGGGAACATAGATGTAAAAGCCGTTAATCTTTGTAGCTTTCACTTTCTTTCCTACAGGAATTGTAGCAATCTTTTTGGTCTTATAACTCGGTTTCACCCTCACGGGGTCTGCCTTCAGAACTACATATGTCCTGTTAATCTTTCTTGTTTTCTTAACCATTGTAAACCTTCTTTCCTGTGGAATCGTAGACACTCAGCTTATACTTATCCGCACAGGCTTTCGCACTTTGGAGATTTTCAAATGCTCCCTTTTGAGACTTAGCGTCACTCCAAGACTTCCGAACTCTGTAAAGCTGTTTTACCGGTGCTTTATCTCGAAAGGGTACTCCGAGATACTTACAGATTCCTTTTGCGATACACTTTCCGTACTTGTCGGACTGTGACAGATGTTTCTTGTCGAGAATACTGGAGGTTTCCAGTAGGATAGCCGGCATATTGGTTTGATTCAGCTCATACAGGTCTGTTCTCCGAACAACTCCTGTAGACGGTATATTCATACCGCTTTTCACAGCACTGTTCACGCACTTTGCCAACTTCTTACCCTTAGCAGACACATAGAGTGGAGAAACCTTCTTGTAACCCTTGTACCAGTCACAGTGAATGGACATTTCCAGTTCTACCTTCTCTCGATTTGCCTTCTCAACCTGTTTAATCATGTTGATGTTATTGCTCGGAACATCGGTTACAACCTCTACACCGCTTGCTCTAAGGTATTTCACACAAGCCTTGGTGATAGGAAGACAATAACCAACCTCGGTGTGTCCACCGTAGGCTGTGCCAACATCTTTGCTACCGTCAAGAGAGCGACCGTGTCCACAAAATACAGCGACCTTATGCTTCTTACTCATCTTCTTCAACCTCCTCATCTTCTGCTTCATCCTCTTCTTTTTCAAGCAGATAATCTCTAACTTCATCTTCTGTGGTTTCGTTGATTTTGTATCCACCATTCATCAGAAGCTGTTTGAAAGCTTGGTGCAGTCCGATAGAAGCCAGTCCACTTACCAGTCCACAAGCCACAGCGTCCAGTGTGATTCCGAACTTAGCAACACCGCAACCAACACCCACGACTGCCAAAACAAGCGGAATCCACTTGTTATCTGTCGGAAGAAAATTCTTAAGTACGAATCCAATCCCCAAGCAGATTGCAATAATTACAGGAACAAAATAATCGTTTACAAATGAAATATCCATATGTACCTCCTAGTTCTTTCTAAACTCTAACTTTTCAACTTCGTTCATTACCTTTTCTGCTGTTCCGTTCCCACCGAGTTCTTTGTACGGTAAGAATAGATAATCGTGCAGATTTTCGTAATCGTCTTTAGTGATGTACCCCTGTTTGATGTAACAAGAGCCTAAATAACAAATGCGATCATGTGCCAAACCCCTAAGCATTCGGCTTTCTCCGTTGTTCTTCTCTCGCTTATGTTGAATTATTGCGGTGAGGAATGCCCAAAACCCAGTACTAGCGAACACAGTTATGAAAATCGTTTCGAACATGTGACCTCCTAAGATAATCTTTCCCAAATATATACCGCAAGATACGGTGGCATATTCTTATCTGTACCGTCACTTCCGGTTACGTCTATGCTCGGTGCTGCCGATTCTGTAGTAGCAAGCCACCTGTAATCATCTTTAGCAGTAGCGGCATAATACTTACCGCTACCCGAAATTTGAGCTCCCGGTTCTGTCGAACCGCTTGCAGTTGTCCAAATTTTAGTTCCGTTGGCGAACGAGTGCTTGTGTGAAGACAAGTTATGAGTGTGAGACACCACCACAGCGTCTTTGTTACCACCTGTTGTTCCACCCGAGAAAGTACTTCCGGCTGCCAATAAGAATCTATCTTGAATTCTTCCCCACGTTCCACCGAACAGTGTTGACGGATTCACAGGATTCACACTCATGTAAATCGAACCGACAGGATACATGATGTCAATAACATCGTTCACAGCACCCACGAGCTTATTCATACCACTGTTAATCTGATTCGCTTCCGCAGCTCCGAAAAATGTTCTAGACACGTCTTCGTTCTCATAAACAGTTACGTCTGTGAGGGATACGGTGTTGTCAGCGTTCTTTTTCATCTCGAACTTTCTGTCACCGCTGTATCTTGCGTCCTCGTAATTAGTAGGCAAGTCTTGCCAATCGCCAATAGTACTCATTTAAAAACCTCCTGTATTTGGAATTCCTAATCGATATTTCAACTTTCTCTTGTCGTTTTGAATTCTCTTAATATCGGTATCGAGCATTTTCGTTATTCGTTCAACAGCGTTGTACCATTCCCACGTTGGTAACATCACCGTGTTATCCATGGTGCTCGCAATATATTGATTGAATAGTTTAGTTGCTTCGATATCATAAATGTATACCAACATACTTCCGATGGTATCTTGTAGCGACTTGAAATATACTCGATCGAGCATGTCACCTCGAATTACATCTGGTAGATATTCAACTTCAAACACGTGGTTTGAAAAAAGTATTTGGCGAATTTGGGCAGCGATATTTTTCAAATTATTAATCATTCTATTAATATCTTCTGCGTTGACATAATCGCCGATATAATTACCGTTTTCATCGTATTCGACTTTCCAGTCGGTTTTGGGTTCAATCCATTCCACGGTTTAATCCCCCTTTCTTCTCGCTGTTATCTGCCCGGACAAGCCTGTTCCGAACTCTACAATGTGTTTCGAAATCACAACCTTCATGTCCTTATGATAATCATTCTCTTGATACAGAATATCGGTTGCGTCCAGTTCCGGGTTTCCTCTAGTGCTGTATTCGTACTCAGCACCGCTCGTGTAGTAATCCTTAATCCACTCAGCTAATTCATCGGCTTGTGTGGAGTTAGAAATCAAAGGGTTTTCCCAAGTGACCACTTTTCCTTTGAGATTCAGATGTTTTGTAACCTTCTGCTCGACAAGACTCAATTTGTACCCGGAAACCTTAAGCTCCCATGGGTAGTTATAATCTGTAGTTACATTGCTTGGGATAGTTACAGTTACAGAATACGCACCTTGTTTTATGATTTTCGGAGGGTCGAATTCCCAAAAGTATTCTCTCGTGCCGTTATCATCGTCACTTTCGAAACTGAGTTTCACAGAATAATTGGTGTACGGTTCATCAAAGTAATAGGTTTGTGTCGTTCCCCAAAGCGGACTCTTTTCTTCCTTAGTATAGGTAAGCGATTCGGACACAACTTCTTCTGATACTCTCGGAATTTTGCAAGTATAATACGGTACGATGATTTCTTTCACCAAAGCTTGTTTTGTAACAGTCACATCACCGATGATATCGTCTTTGGTGATTTTCGTATCGACATTGTCTTCAAGTCCGATATGATGTACCACAATTCGGTTATACGGTTTCTGAGTTTTGTAAAAATCAATAACGATTTTGTCGCAGTCTGCATAATCTCGAATTATGGAACAGTTCTGACTGATTTCATTGCTCTTCACAACGAATGTATTCTTTAACTCCGAACCGAAATATGTTTCAATCTTGAACTCACCCGGCAGACAATCGCCGAATTTGAATGTCATTGTTCGATACGACCGAACAGCACTCATAGTTAATGTTACTTTCGGACTGTTGTCAAACGTGCAATCTGCTTTTGAGTAGTTCCCGGATATATACCCTCCGTCTGTTATTGAATCCACAACCTCGATAAAATATTGTGAACCATCTACCTTTATGTAATCATCAGACAACCAAGCGTAATTTTTCTTATTGCCCGAATCCAACAGATTAACGGTTGATACGAAAGAGGCTTTGTTCGTAACACTGTATTTCACTTCCGGCATGAAGTTAGAGCGAATCTCAATTCTTCCGTTCCGTGATTGTGTCAGCACACACCTACACGCATTCGCTATAATCTGCAAAGCTTCCTTGTGTGTTACACGCTTAGCACAATAGCTAAAATTCTAGGAGGGGCAATGTTGGCTCTCGGTGCGATACTATTCTTTTTCGGTGGAAAAACACCAAGAAGTATGTCGTTAGGTCTCGGATTGATTATTGCCGGTGCGGTGACACTTGCCACAGGAATAGGACTTGGAACAGGATCCATCGTAAGTGATGTGAAACGCATAATAACTCAAATCATGATTGTTGTCGGTGCGGCTACCTTGGCTATAGGGGCGATTCTTGTAGCTAGTGGATTTTTGACAAAAGGTATACCTCTCATGTTAGCCGGTGTATCGTCACTGGTTACAGCAGCTGCCATAAACAAGAATGCGATTGCTAAATTCCTAAGTGGTTCGCTAAAGAGTATTTGGAAAGTTATTGAAAACAATAGTGCGTTTTTTATATTTATAGGCTTATTGTTGTTGATATCCGGGATATGGATACCGCTCGGTATCGGACTGATTGGTCTCGGTGCAGCCGGTTTGTACACTTCTTTATCGAGAAGTGATTCGGGAGCTTCCAAAGTCCTCGCTAAAATCAACAAATTCTTCAAAAGCATTAAAGACGCTTGGGACGATTTTGTTGATTGGTGTAGTAAAGCTTGGGAAAACTTTAAGAAAAGTAAATTCTTTGGTTGGTTGTTCGGTGACGATAAAAGCACCAAGAAAACCAAAGGTGGAGGATTCGATAATAAGTTCTTGTCCGGTTACACGAAGGATTCTCTCAAAGTCGGAGAAACCGTTGGAAAGAACGTGAAGAAGGGAACCGAGAAGGGATGGGGAGATTCTGCAAAGGGTTTCTTTGAAAAGTACCTCAAACCGATGAAGGAAACATCGAAGAGAACGAAGGTAGACGCTCCGAAACCACAGCTTGAAGACAACACAGGTGAACTGTGGAAACAATTCAAAGGTTGGTGGAAGAAGAAAACCGGAACACCTCTGAGTGTGAAAGGAATGGTCGAGCTTGCTCAGAAAGGTTGGAGATCCGTACAAGACTGGGTAAGCAAGTATATTGGCGAACCTGTTTCCGAAAGTGTCAAACTTGCGAAAGAGAAGTGGGACACCGTAAAGAAGTGGGTAGGAAAACACGTAGGCGGCATGTTCTCCGAAAAGGTTAATCTTGCAAAGGAAAAGTGGGAAGATGTTAAATCGTGGGTTTCCAAACACCTCGGAGGAGATTTCTTTGAGAATGTCGGACTCTCCAAGACATGGGACACTGTTCTGAAATGGGTGAAAGAACACACTGGTGGAATTTTCTACAAGGGTGTACACCTGTTGAAATCCTTCGGAAAAGGCATTCAGACCGTAAAAGATTGGCTGACTCAGAAACCTCAAAGCGGTGGAGAAGTCAAGAAAAAGATTGGAGTTACCAAAACCAAGAGTTGGGCAAGTGGTATTGCCGCATGGATTAAGGGTAAAGGAAACTGGGGCGGTTCTGTCAAGAAAGAAATCAGTGTTTCCAAGTCGAAAGATTGGAACATCGGCGGTATCGCTAAGTGGATTATCCGTAATTACATGGGTGGCAAGGTTGCAAAACCGATTAACCTTAAGACAAACGGTTGGAGTAAGGTTAGCTCGTGGATTATCAAGAGCCACATGGGTGGCAATGTTGCAAAAGCAATTGACTTGGCCAAAGGAAACTGGAAAAAGAAGAGTGTGGCTGGTTGGGTTGGATCCAAAGATAACATAGGCGACCCTGTCGACAAATCTATAGATTTAGTCAAAGGAAACTGGGCTAAAAAATCTGTAGCTGGCTGGGTAAAAGCTAATTCAAGCTCAAACTCCGTCACCGTTACGGTTAACCTTAAAAAGAAGGGCGGTAAGGCCGCTGGTGGTGGAATTTTCACCAAGCGTGACTTTACACTTCTCGCCGGTGGTGGTGTAATCACAGATTCCATATGGAAAGCAACACCGAAATATGCCGGAGGTACGAACAATGCCCACGGTTCAATGTTCATTGCCGGTGAAGCCGGAGCAGAACTTGTGGGTCACATCAACGGTCGAACCGAGGTTATGAATCGTTTCCAGCTTGCTTCCGTGATGGAGCACGCAATCGTTGTGGGAATGTCTAGATTTACACAGTTTTGGTCGGAGCTTTCCAAGAATGTGGTGCTGTGTGCGAACGGTGTTATAAACGCTGTTCTCGTATCCGCTGACGCTATCAACGGAAATATGGCTATGGCAACAGCTACCAGTTATGAGGGTGTAAACCGTCTTGCTAGATACGCTGTGTCAGACGACAGCAGAAACATTAATAACGACAGAATCTCCAATGAAGAGTGGAAACGAAACATGAGAGATTTCTATGTTGAGTATGTTGAGCCAACACTGAAAGGCATTGCGAACGACACCAAGAGACAGGCTGATAAGAAGGAAACAACCGTTGTTCAGATTGGCAACAAAACCGTTGCGAAAGCAGTTAGAGAACAAGAAAAAGCAAATGGGTATAAATTCACGAAGTAGTTTCAAGGAGGTAGAGTAGTGGCAACACCTAAGCAAATCAATTTTATCAAGATAGGTAATGTCGCTCTACCTCCGTGCAAACGAGGTGTGAACATTACCGTTACCACCGTGGTGAATAACGGTAGAAACACAAACGGTGCTGTAGTCGGACAGAAGGTAGGTCGTGACCAATACAAGATTGATAACTTGGAGTGGGCATGGCTTACCGCTGAACAGTGGGAAAGCGTACTGAGCGTGATGAAGAGTTTTTACTTCAATGTCACTTTCCCGGATCCTGTAACCGGTCGGATGATTAAACTGAAAATGTATTGCGGTGACAGAAGTGCAGAACCGTATTGGCTCGATAAGAACAATACAAAACCGACACACTATACGAATTGCAAAGTAAATCTGATTGATACCGGAAAAGGAAAGAAACAGTATGCAAGCAGTTAGTAAATTATACAGAGAGAGCATGGCTTCTCCTTTGAGAGAACGCTCATACATGAAAATATACTTTGGTCTTATCAATCAAGAGGCACAGAACAGTGCAAGAATTGACAAAAGTGGAACTTCTACTGAATATGAATACAGCGAATCATCTGATTTGTTCACAAATGAGAGCGATTCGAATCCGGAATTCGCCACACTGGAAGAGAATTTCATAAAGGTTGACGGTTCGATGTGTTTTCAAGGAACAACCGAGAGTAAAAAAGAGTGGATATCGAAAGATATGATTACAGAAAATAACACGGTTACTTTCAAGATTGTGTTTGACCAAGAATTACCGATTGACTTAAAAGGTATTACTGTAGATTTCGGTGAAGCGTATCCTGTTGATTTCGATGTGGTAGGAGACAACAACACGGTTTCTATTACCGGAAATAATGTAGGGACGTGGAAAACAGAAGAAGTTCTGAGGGAAACCAAAACGGTAACATTCAAGTTTTACAAGATGAAGTCGAACGCAATGAGGGTTAGAATCAAGTCCATCCTGTGTGGACTGGGACTGACTTATACGAATGATTCCATAATCAATTCGACACTGGAAACTAACATATCGCCTATCGGTGAAGATGTTCCTCAGATTGATTTCTCGGTATCGCTTGATAACTACGGTGACGAAATCACAGGGAAAAGATACTTTGATGTAGACGACCCCGATTCTGCGATTAACTATTTCACAGACGGTCAAGAGATTGATGTTTGGTATGGTTACGAACTCCCACAAGAGGTAGAAGCTGTTGATACAACAGACGCTGAACCACAGATTGAGTGGGTTAAAGGCTGTCACCTGTGGGCGACAGAATGGGAATCCGACAGCACTACAGCAACCATAAAAGCAACCGATATTTTCAGAAACAAGGAAAGCGAGTATGCGAAAGGTGTATATGACAGCAGTAAACCGTCTTTTTACACCTTAGCGGAAAGAATCATAGCGGATATGGGAGTAGAGGATTATTACATCGACCCTCGAATGAAAAGCCTGTACACGGATATCCCGATACCTCGTGCTTGATATCTCCTTACTGATATTACCGTTCAGCTTTACCGCTATCGCTGTACCGAGTGAAACAGCACCCAAAACCATCAATCCGAGACCGATTGCCATACCCTTTGGATATTTCCCTCCGTAAAACAAGAATAATGCACCGAGAGCCAACAAAGCTCCTCCCAAAACACCGGCTATCGCACTGCATATATTTTTTATGTTTTCCACAACATCGTTGTTCAAACCGAACGCTATTCCGGCTGCCAGTGTAGCTGCACCGGCTACCATTAAGCCTAGTCCGATACCGAGTCCTTTCGGGTTTTTCCCGGCGAAAAAGAATACTATCGCACCAACAGCCAGTAGTGCTCCTCCGAGAATTAGAGTTATTGTTTTTACAGCCTTCTTAATCTTTTTTACGATTTCGTCTGTTTTAGCACCAATAGCACCTTTTAAGAAATCGTATTCCGGAAGCTTGAATCCTAGGTCACCGCCACCGATACCGCCGATACCGCCGCCTCCGCCACCTCCGCCGATTCCACCGGAACCACCGGAACCGCTAGGCGAACTATTTGTATCCGGGGATATGATGTTCAGTTCGTCAATACCGATTGTGGCATTTTTCAATTTCTTCAAAGCTTTTGTAACTTTGTTTACTTTCTTCGGTGTTTTACCAAGGGAGTTATTCGCTCCGTTGGTTTTGTCAGCCAAATCACCCATGGCTTTCGCCCCGGTGTTCATACCGGAATAATCAACCTTCGGTAACTTGAATCCAAAGACACTCGCAATAGCACTTGCTACAAGTCTGACGATTTTCGCAAATGCAATCAGATACGGCAACACCTTATTTAGTATAGGGATGAATATGTTACCTATCGCTCTAGCGGCCATTGTGCATTGTGCTTGGAACACTCTCAGTTGGTTCGCCGGTGCGTTTAAGGTTCTCGCCATGTCCCCTTGCACCTGTGTAACCTGTGTCATGATGGCATAGTATCTGAGCTGTGATTTCTCAGCCTGTGTCATGTTCGACACAGATTTCGAAATTCCAAGGTTGTATGCCTCCTGTTGGAGTCTAGCAACCGAAAGGTCATAACCCAATCTTCTAAGCGGTTCTAACTCCCCGGAAATACCCGACTGTAACTTCTGCATAGCTGTTTCAACATCCGTGTTGAAGAATGATGAAATGTCATAACCGAGCTGTGTCAGATTCTTAGACATGAGATATGCTTGGTCGTTGGCTACACCAAAACCTTCGATGATGGAGTTAAACGTACCCTCGTTTCTCATGAATTCACCCGGGTCAATACCGAGAACTTCGCTCGCTCTCTCTGCGAATTGCTGTGCTTCTCCGGCATACTCACCCATGGCTGCTGTAAACAGGTTTAAATCTTCCGTGTACTGATTAGATTGGTCGATAACTCCTTTGATTGTACCCAGTACTGCTTTTCCGGCATTAATCCAAATAGTCATTTTAGACAAGAGGTCGGTGTATGATTTTCCGCTGCCCTTGTTAGAATTCGCCATGTTGTTATTGCTACTAGCTGCCGCTTGGTATGCATTTCTGAGTGAATAAAGAACATTTATGAGTTTCGAACCTGTTGCCGCCTGTTGGTTCATACTAGCGGTGTTTTGATCAGCCTTCGTCTTTTGTGAAAACATGCTAGCGGACACACTGTTGATTGCAACTCTTAAAGAACTCCAAACACTCGTGTTCGTGCTTGTCCTAGCAGACGATGTGGTGAGCTTATCAAGCTCTTCTCTCAAAGATTTAACTTCGAGTTTAAGCTTATCGATATCCGAATCACCATCGGTTATTGAAATATTAACCGATCCTGTACTTTTGAGTGCTTTGAGTGATTCCGCAATATTTTTCAATTTGTCAGCCGCCGAACCGTCCAGTTGTTTCAATCCGGCATTCAGTGTTTGAATACCCTGTACAACATTCGAGGTGTCGAAAGAACCCTTAAGAACCGTATTCAAACGATTCAGCGACCTCGATAATTTAGAAATGCCTTCAACGGCATTAGTCGAACTAGAATTGACTTGTATTTCGAGTTGTTCCATTGTCGTTGCAGACATAATCTAATTACTCCTTCTCTTCAAATTGTTTATTCGTTTTAGACGCAAAAGCCTCCATAAACTGGATACCCTTTTGCATTGCTGTCTCTTCTTTTTTCTTACGAGCCGCTTCTTCTTTTTCTTGATTGAGAGCGTAAGGCTCTTCCGGGTACGGCTCGGCTCTTGTTCCTTTTTTCGGGAAAGCTTTAAGAATCGGTGATAATCTGCTCAACGCGTCATAAATATACATTCCTTGTAGCCACGCTTGCTGATTGATTCTTTCCATTCGGTATTCATCAGCTTTTCGGTAGTATTTAACTAGCGTGCAGTCGTCTTCCCAATACTGTTTCGCCGTCATGCCTATCGATAGATAATAGGGGAACTGTTCATAAAAACTGTCTGTATAAGAAATGGGAGCGGAGCGACCATCTCGCTCGCCCCCTAATTCCTTAAACCTGTTTGGTTGCAACGAGTCATCTACCAGCTCGTTGTCCAGCTTGCGTTTCCCTCGGATTCCTCCGGGTCTTCTACCAAGGACAGAATCGGTTCTGCATACATTTCTGCCAGTTTACCGATGAGATCCTCTTTGTTTGTGATGTGGTCGAAAATTTCATCAATCACATCTTTCTTCACCCATCTGTGGTGGGCAAGGAAAGCACCTTCGAACAGCAGCGGAAGAGTAGTCATTGGTTTTGTCTCAACATCTGCTGCAACGAAACCGTTTCCTTCCATCTGTGCAACCGTCTTTCTCGTAAATTCGAGTGTATACTCTTTGTCGTTGTAATTGATCTTCAACTGCTTTGCCATAACTAATAATCCTCCTTAAAAACAATTGTTTATAACTATGCTTCCTTCATCACGATTGGGGAAGAAGGTGCAATAGTAATCGTCATTTCGACAACTTCGTTAGTGCCGGATCCGTTTGCATATACGGAAAGCTGTCCGGTAAATGCAAACTTACCCTTGTCACCTGTCGGTGTAACACCACCGTCTACCTGTTCAGTTCCACCGAACCATACCGCAAACTTGGTGTCCTTTTCGCTGTCCTGCATTGCCACCAGTGCTTTGTAATCTTCCAAAGTGTAGTTGGCTGTGAACTCCAAAGAATCCAAAGACTGAATACCCGGAATGTAGGTCTGCATTTTGTCAGACAGGGTAGTTGTTTCAAGCATTTCCGGGGCACCACCGAGATCCGGGAACTCCTTAATGTCAATCAGCTTGGTGTAAGTACCCTTACCTTCCTTATCGCACATAAGGAATGTCTTGTATGTACTAATAGCCATAATCTCTTACCTCCTGTAAATTGTTTTGTTCTTATCAACGATAGCTCTATATCTCGTAACTATTCTGTATATAGTAGCGTCTCTTTCGTTTTGAACAGGTGTATATACCGTTCTAGTGAATCCGAGTTTCGCCATTTCTGAATCGGCGATTCCCATGATTCTCTTACATTCTGTTTTGCGACCAACACTTTTGTTGGAGTACACGTTGATTTCGTATGCTACTTGGGCGAAATTCTCAATATCCCCACTGTCTCTGCCGTTTCGGTAAACTTGATTGTCTACCTCTACGATTGATACACAGGGAAATTTAGGTGGTGATTTAACATACTCGCCTGTAACATAAACCCCCTCACACTGTTCTCTGAGTTTCGCACTAATGCGATCGATTAATTCAATTTCGATATCTATCATTTGAACACCTCTCTCGCAATATCCGGAATCTCGTTTAAAACAGTATTTACCGCTTTCAGCATTGGCATTTGTGCCGGTGTACCTCTTGTCAATTTCAGTTCATCACCTTCTGACTCAACGTACCCCCACACTCTTCTCTTACCTCTGCCCTTACCGTAGCCACCGATAACCATACCCAATTCCGAACCTTTCGGGTGTGGCGAACTTCCCACACTGCCGTTGTGATAAACACCGGCTCCGAACTCAATCCACATAATCTGTGTTCCGTTCGCTACGATAACACTTGTGTTAGCCATGTAAAGCCGTTCCAATCTCGGAATATCCAAGCCTTCCTTGCATAAAGCATAGGTAGCAAACAGATACTTCTTCTTTCCGCTCCTCATATCATCTAAAGCCTGTTCCCTTTCCGCTTTGCCTTTCTTCGAGGTCATGCGACCGCTGATAATCACAGCGTCTTTTTTCATCGTATCGGGTAATGCAGATACCATGTTTTCGAGGTGTGCTAGGCGGTCGGACAGGATAATCGAAGGTCTGCCCTCTTCAATGTTGTTCACGATAAGCTGTGTTCTATCCTCGTTTTCTGCGAGGTAGGATATGAGCCTTTGATAATTGAGCGTACCGTCACTGTTAAGACACTCTCTGCTGATTTGTGTTCCTGTTTCCACAGGTTTGATACCCACGGTTATTACGGTGTCTGCTACATCGTCCTGTGACACCTCGTACATCACATCACCCACTAAAGCTTTGGTGGCTATGATTAAACCGTCTGAACGGTGTACAGTAGCCGATAAGCCGTACTTGTGCGGTGCGTCCAAGCTGTCCAGTACCTTTTGATACTGTGTCACTGCTGTAGGACTTCCGCTTACCCTGTGTACTTCATCGGTGATAATGCAGTCCCAAGTGTTTCTGTACTTATTCAGATTCAGCTTGCTCATGGTTTGGACTGTAGCGAATGTGATACCTTTTCCGATGTTTACCTTGCCCTCAGCAATCGTGCCTATGAGGTCGCTGTCCATATAGAGCTTTGCTCTCTGCTTGGATTGATTCAGCAAATCCTTAGTATGGCACAGCCACAGTGTTTTCTTTCCTATCTTCGTTGCGATAGATAATCCCATCTGTGTCTTACCCGATCCCGCTGGTGCTTGCAGAATACCCATTCCTTGTTCCACCATCGCCGAAACAGCTTCCTGTTGGTAATCGTAAAGCGGAATGTCTGCTCCGAAATCTACCTCGGAACACTTGTGATAAGCGTCAAAGACCAGTGCTTCCTGTAGAATTTCCCACGGCAACAGCGTTGTTGTTCCGTACGGGATAATCCATTCGTCACCGTCTGTCTCATAGAGTGTCAAGTACTCGGGTGTATTACCAAGCCAAAACCCCATTCGAGCTTTGGTATCATATTCCGGATTCCGAACTTTCAAGTTGGTTCTACACCATTTCTTGAAGGACTCTGTGGGGTCACACACTCTTATAGCGTTCTGTCTAATGAAAATCATAACTCGTTACCCCACGAATCCCATCCGTCTCGTTCACGTCTTGCGTATAATTCGAGCTTTCTACAATTGGGGTATAAGCGTTCTATGATTTCGTATGAAATCTCGGGTTTCTGTGAATGTCTTTTAACCTGTTCGGTAAAGACAGTGTGAATCTTTCCTCTTTCTTCTGTGGCAACAGGTCTAAGTTTACCTTTATACATATACAGCAGATATTCATGTCCATAACGGACGGTGAATGCCGCCGGGATTCCAGTAACCTTATTCCATATCATTCGAGCGTGGAGCTTATAACCGAGGTTTTCAGCCATTTCTTGTGCTTCGAACAGATACTTGTCAATTGTCCACAGAAATAGTAAACTGTTATCGGTGGTGAGTTCCGTAGCTACCTGTAGGTGTTTTTGGATTGTATCGAGTTTGCAGACAGGATAATCCAAAGCTTTACCCGAGGTATTAGGTCTGACGGATTTCTTACCACCTTTTGTTTGTTTCCACGGTGGGTCAGCGAGAATCAATTCATACTGCTTATCACAGGAATTGATATTAACAATCGCCATAATACCCACCGTTTCTTTCAAGCCATTCTTCAATCGTTTCGCCTAATGCAGCGATTCTACGCATGTTTAGAACTCTTGAAGTTTTCATAGCGTCTCTAACCGCTTCCCACGAGAGCATGTACACCCCGAACGATGTTTTGAGTGCGAACCATGCGTTATCGTTTCCGCAGTTATTCCAGTGGGTCATAGCGAGCTGCTGATTTTCTTCGACTCTCGCCAAATCGAATGTGTCATGTGTACACACCTTGCAATCAATCAAATCCGCTTGGTCGTCTTTCACGGCAATAATATCTGCCGGCTGACCGCTTGCGTTCTGTGTCAGTCTGTGTACCCAAAAATCGTGTTCATAGAGCAGTTTGTCTAATTCCTGTTCAAACAGATTTCCCATTCCTTTGTTTGACATTGTTTTCCTCCTTGTGCTTTAACCATTCATTAAACGCTTGAACATTTTTAGGGTCTTCGTAAAACTCCCGAAGGGGTTCTATTAGTGACCGTGCTAAGTTTTCCACACACTCGCTAGTCATCGAGATTGAGCAGTTCTTCGAGTGGAACTTCCAAAACTTTAGCGATTTTTGCGAGCTTATCCACCTTGGGTGTGTATGTGCCCTTTTTCCAAGCATACAGTGTTGTAGCCGAAATACCGGACTCTTTACTGAGTTGATGATCGGACAAATGCTTTTGTTCTCTCAACTCCGCAAAACGAGCATAAGATGTCATAAAATGCCTCCTTTCACTATTGATTTGTTGACAGTTTTCTTATATAATCGTTTCATCACTAATTCATATATCTAATAATAGAAAACTGCTACCGTTGTATTTAATATATAACAGCTAGCTATTTTTGTCAACCAAAAAAATACAAAAATTTAAAAGTTTTCTAGTAAAGGAGGGCAACCATGTACGATATCGTTGAAAAACTTTTAGCAGAACGGGGGTTGACAGCCACCAAGCTTGCGAGAGAATTGGGGTTATCTCAGTCAACATTCTCAGCTTGGAAAAGAGGGGAATACGTTCCTAAAGTTGACAAACGCAAGCTAGTGGCGGATTATTTCGGAGTAACCCTCGATTATTTAGACGGTGTTAGCGACAAACCGTATGGTGATTTCACCAACGCAAAACCAGTATCTTCTGTGGAGTTAGTTTCAATTCCAGTACTTAAAGAAATTCCAAACGGGATCGATGTCACCGCCGTCACTAACACGAAAGGGGATATTATGATAAAAAAACCAACAGATGGAAAAACCTATTGGGGATTACAAATTGACGATAACTCTATGTTTCCGACTATAGTCGAGAATGATGTTGCTATTGTTAGAGAACAAAACTCTTGTAACTTGGATGATATATGCGTAATCCGTAGCAACAAAACATCCAAAGCTGTTGTTCGAAAATTTGTAAAGATAGATAATCAAACCGCTTTATTTCAAGCTTTGAACACGAGTTATCAATCATTTGTTTTCACAAATCCCGATCAATACGAAATTGTAGGTGTTGTTGTAGGATTACACAGGGAGTTTTAGCTGTGAAAGCTGTAATATATGCTCGATATTCGAGCCACAAGCAGAATGAAGAATCCATTGAAGGACAACTAAGAGAGTGTTATCAGTTTGCCGAAAAGAACGGATTTACTGTTACACATGAATACATCGACCGTGCAATTTCCGGCAAGACAGCAGACCGTCCTAGTTTCCAAGAGCTTATAGCAGATAGTTCTAAGGGTAAGTTTGAAGCTGTAATCATGTACACACTGGATCGTTTCGCTCGAAACAGATACGATTCTGCAATGTATAAAGCCAAATTAAAGAAAAACGGTGTAAAGCTGTATTATGCGAAACAACCCATGCCGGACACCCCGGAAGGTATCATATTGGAATCTGTACTTGAAGGTTACGCTGAGTATTACAGCGAGAACTTATCAAGAGGTGTGAAACGAGGTATGCATGAGGTAGCTTTACAAGGTAGAGTTACAGGTAAGGCACCCCTCGGTTATGTTGCAGACGAAAATAAAAAGTACCAAATCGACCCGGAAACAGCACAAGCGGTTAAGTATATCTTTCAAATGTATTCGGAAGGTATTACACAAAGAGAGATTTCATTGTATCTGAACAGCCACGGCTACAGAACAGCCACAGGAAAGAAATTTGGGAAGAGTAGCTATCACTCTATTCTCACCAATGAAAAATATATGGGTATTTATCGCTACGGTGATGTTGTTATAGAGAACGGTATTCCACCAATCATAAGTAAGGAATTATTTACTAAGGTACAGGAAAGAATGAGATGTGAAAACCATAAGGGAGCAAGGAACAAAGCGAAAGAAACCTATCTTCTATCGGGGAAACTTTATTGCGGCCATTGCGGAAAACCGATGATAGGAGAGAGCGGTACTTCTAGACACGGTAACATTTACCGATACTACAAGTGCTCGTGCAGAAAAGCAAATCCTATGAGTTGTGACAAGAAACCCGAAAAGAAAGAACCTTTGGAAGATTTGGTTGTGCGTAAAACAATCACTCGTGTTTTCACTGATGAGAACATCGAAATCATATCCGACAAAGTGATTGATTTGCTTAAAGAAGATTTGGAACAGGTTTCACACGTTAAGCAACTGGAAAACACTTTAGAGGAAACCAAGAATAAGATTCAGAATATTTTGTCAGCAATCGAGCAAGGCATTATTGTTAAGTCCACACTCGAACGATTACACGAACTGGAAAAAGAAAAAGATGAAATCGAATCCAACCTGTCAATCGAAAAATCGAGATACAGCAATCTTCCGACAAAGAATCAGATCATGTTCTATCTGTATTCGTTGAAAAACGGAAACGTGGATAACGGACATTTTCGCAGACAACTTGTTCGGTCAATCATAAATTCTATTTTTGTGTATGATAATCCGGACGGTGGAAAGAAAATCGTTGTAAATTTCAATTTGCTTAATAATGAAATCGATACGTTGTCACTTTCCGATTCGGATATGAATCTTTTAGGAGCACCAAGACGAGACGAATGTCTCGTCTTTTTTATTTTTTGATATTTGAACCGCTATAGCGTACCCAACGGAACGAAGGCGGCAATAAACAACAATCATTTAATTTTACCGATTCTGTACAGTAGCGGAAAACAAGGCAAAAGAAAAAGCCGGGATCATCCCGGCTTGCTACTATTTGAAAAATTTACCGCTTTTTGAATTGAGTCTTACGAGTTCGAAACACAACGCAACCGGAAAAATCAAAATACATATAATCAGTGCTATAATATTTTCAATCAGATCGTTCTTTTGTTCCGGTGTCATTTACTCCACCCCCTTAACTTCCTTTACGCTAACCCGATCTTGAACAACAACTTTCGTTTTGTACTGCTTATAAGTTTCGGAATCAACCGCCTTCTTTGCAATCCATTTGCTTTGATACTCGTAGTATGTATCCCGCTTGACTATTTATCCAGTAGAATCTAATTCAACATGGTGGCTTCTTTCTCAGCAAACTAATTTACAGCTTATTTCTGTTATTCTTGTACAAAAGCATAAAGTAATAGATACACATTACGAAGAGTGCTCCGCCCAGCACTGTTGTCAATTTACTCATTTCGCTCACCTCTAATTCTTTGAATAATACTTGCCCTTTTTCGGATATACTTCCTTGATGCTGCCCTTCCGATAGGCCTGCAGCAGCTGTTCCAGGTCGTCAATCTGCTCCCGAATCGCCTTGCCGTTATCCGTGTCCACAATCAGCATACGCTGCGGAAGGGTATATACCGTCTGGATAACCGGATTATTGAATTCCTGTGTGCCATCCGGACGCAGCGGCTGATACGGCTGATGCTCCGACAGAGCCATGAACCGGGAGTTAAAGATGAACGTATAACCTGCAATTCCGGTGGTCTTCTGGTACGCTTTGGAAATGCCGCCATCGATGACGTACAGCATTCCGCCGCCCTTGATTGGGCTTTCGCCGTCCTTGATTTTTACCGGAACGTGACCGTTCAATATTTTTCCATGGGAAGCGTCCAAGCCGAAGTCCCGAATCATCTTCACGCAGATATCCTTTTGGTTGATTAAGCGATAATACGGCACCACATGCTCTTTGTGGGTCGCTTTGTCCGCAATGAACAGCCGTTCGAAGGTGGTCATTTTGTCCTTACCGAACAGCGGAGAATCCGGTCCCAGCCACAGATACCACATAAGGTTCGCCGCTTCCGCCCGGGTCTTTCCCTTCGGCGGATTGAAATACGCATCCCGAAGTTCCTTATCCAAGTGCTCCATCAATTTGGCGCCGTGCTGGGTAATTCCGTTGATGGTTACATCCCGGAACTCGCCCTCCTCGGTAAAAGGAATGCATCCGTGGAACATCAGGTTTCCGTTCAGGGTTTTGTACAGCGCCCCATGGCTGTACAGGAACTGGATGTGCTCCTGCAGCTTGTCCGAGCGAAGGATTGATGCCTCCAGGGCCACCATAACCTCTTCCTCTTCCGGACTCAACCGATACGGATCCGCCGGGTCGATGGTCGGAAGGTTGGTATCCTTCAGTGGATATACGGTTCCCTCCACTTCCACAGTACCGTTCTCAAAGTCGATTTTATCCAGCAGCAGACGTTTTTCCAGATGCATCTCCGGATGCGCCTGGATAATCTGACCCTCAATCTTGAACTGACAGATGGCAATCATCTTGTGCATCTTCGCCGCCAAATCTTCCGGAATCGGATCGAATCTGTTTTTATCCAAAACATGCGGCCAGAACGCCTTGCATTCGTCGCCTTTGTAGATTTTCTCCGCCAGAGTTGCAAGCGGACGCAAGTTAATGCCGTAACCGTACTCCAGCATATCGAAGTTGTTGTAGCTTACGTTCATTCGAATGATGTTCGCAATGCACGCCCAGTTTCCGCAAGCGGCACCCATCCAAACCACATCGTGATTTCCCCACTGGATATCCACATTCCGGTGAGTCATCAGAAAATCCATAATCAGGTGCGGTTTCGGTCCACGGTCGAAAATATCGCCAATGATATGAAGATGGTCCACCGCCAAAGAGCTGATGGTGCGGGCAAATTCCACTATCATGGTTTTCGCCGAGTGATACTCTATGATGGAATCGATAATCTCATTGTAATAATGGGTACGATTCTCGTCATCGTCCGCAAAAAGAAGTTCGTCCATGGAATATCCGGAGTTGTCCGGCAGAATCCGACGTACTTTTGACCGGGTATATTTACTGGATACGGATCGGCAGATGATGACCAGCCGATAAATTGCGGATTTGCACCAAGCATCGAAATCCTTTTCGGATTTTTTTCTCCGATTAATCTCTGCGACCGGATCGTAGATCAGTGCGGCCAGAGATTCCCGTTCCGCATCGCTGAGCATTCCGGAGAAGTGCTCGTCGATTTTCATCTTGATGGTTCCGGAAGCGCTTCGAACGAAGTATTGAAACGCATCGTACTCTCCGTGCAAATCGCTGAGGAAGTATTCCGTGCCCTTTGGCAGGGCCAGAATGGCTCTCAGATTGATTATTTCCGCCTTTACCGAACGATGATTCGGGTATTTTTCTGCCAGCATCTGCAGGTATTTACTATCTGTCATCTAAACCTCCACTACTTCTATTGAGGAAAATTAGTCTTCCTCTACGCGCATGAGATCTCCGCCAATACCCTTAAATTTCTGTACGAAATTCTCATATCCTCTTTCGATATGGTAGATTTCGCTTACCTCTGTGGTTCCTGTCGCAACCAATCCGGCCAAAACCATAGCCGCCCCTGCTCTCAAATCGGTTGCACGAACCTTTGCCCCATGAAGTTTCTTTCCGCCCGGCACGAATGCCTCTCGGCTTTCCGTGGTGATATCCGCTCCCATTCGGTTCAATTCCACCACGTGCATGAAGCGGTTCTCAAATACCGTCTCCCGCACGATACTCTGTCCGTGTACCGTGGTGAGGAATGTCATGAACGGAGACTGGATATCCGTCGGGAAGCCCGGATACGGAAGCGTTTTGATATCTGTAGCCACCAGTTCCCCTTCTCTGGCATCTACGTAAATTCCGTCATCCTGAACTTCTACTTTTACGCCGCACTCCTTCAGCTTTGCGATAATCGGACGTACGTGTCCCGGAATCGCATTCTGCACCAGCACGTCGCCGCGGGTAATCGCTGCCGCCAGCATAAAGGTTCCGGTCTCAATTCGGTCCGGAATAACGGTATGAATCGATCCAGAGAGAGATTCCACGCCGGTGATTCGGATGGTGTCCGTTCCGGCACCCTTAATCTTCGCCCCCATCTTGTTCAGCTGGTTGGCCAAATCGACGATTTCCGGCTCTTTTGCCGCATTCTCGATAATCGTCACATTCTTTGCCAGGGTCGCCGCCATCAGGATGTTTTCCGTCGCTCCTACGCTTGGAAAGTCCAGGTAAATGGCATCTCCCACCAAGCCGTCCGGTCCTGCGGTAAGAATTACATGTTCTTTGTCCTCATCGAATTCCACGGTTGCGCCCAGCGCACGGAATCCCTTCAGATGGAGATCGATCGGACGTTTTCCGATGGAGCATCCCCCCGGCATCGGCATGATGCATTTGCCGCAGCGAGCCAGCAGCGGTCCCATCACCATGGTGGAAGCACGCATTTCGCTTACCAGTTCCGACTCTCCCACCGTAGTCTTAATCTCCTTTGCCGAAACGGAGATCACGCCCGGGGACAACTCCTCCACTTCTGCACCGAAGCTCTTGAGCATTTCCCGCATTACCTTTACATCCGCCAAATCCGGAACATCCTCAATCCGGCAGGTATCGCCGGTCAAAAGGGTTGCCGCCATCAACGGAAGAACCGCATTCTTTGCACCACTGATCTGCACCGTTCCATGAAGTGGGCCGCTTTCATTCACAAGAATCTTTGCCATTTCTTCTCCTTATTTTTAATATAAAATGATTTATTTATAAAAATAATATTTACAAAATTATTTATTCGTATTGCCGCAATGTCCGATGTACCCTATCTCTTCCGGGACTTCCGGGCATTTGCTCGGCTTAACGCCGCTTCTTCCTTCCGGGAACGCTTTTTCGCTCGATGAGACCGAATAGCCGCCGCACCGGTACCCACGCTGGCCACCTTTCCGATCAGCGATGAATTCTCGTGCACCGTTTCCACAATTCCCATCATGGTATCCGCGGCATTGTCAATAACCCCATCGATGACTTCCGTCTTCTCTGCGGCAATCTTCGAAATCCGGTTGGCATCATCCAGGATGTCATCCACCTTGCGAAGCGTTTCCTTCAGCCTTGCCGCCAAAACGATTAAATAAATCACCAGAATAATGGTCACCACAATCAGACCGATTATCAGTGCATCTGTGAGATTCAGCGAAACATTCATTCCACATTCCTCCTTTTGAATTATATCATTAGTTGGATTCCCTTTCGTCTTCACGATTTCTTTCGTAAATCCGTTGAATCAAATCTGAATATCTTCCATCCTTTTCTCGAACGTGAATCGGCGGAAGAACCCGAAGCTCCGAATTTGCTCCTTTTACCCCGTGTATCAGCAGAATGTTCGGTTTTGTTTCGGGAAATGGCATCACCATCTGCAACTCCTTCGGCTCCAGCCCTTGGGCCCGCATGGAACAGCAGATATCCACCAATCGGTCCGGCCGATGAACCATGAAGAGCTCTCCATCCCGGTCCAGCCGCACCGCTGCGGCTCGAATAAAAGCATCCAAATCCGCACTGGTTTCATGCCTTGCAATGTACTTTGCGGATGCATCATTGGGAATGGCTCCGCCCCGTCTGAAGTACGGCGGATTCGTCACCACCGCATTGAATTTTTCGGGGAGGGCGGTTTCACCAAGGGATGCCACATCGGCTTCTCGAATGTGAATTCGCTCTTCCAGATGATTGAGCCTTGCATTTCGGCAAGCCCGCTCCGCCTCCTTCGGCTGAATTTCCACCCCAACCATGATGCTTTCGGGAATCTTATGGGACAGAATCAATGAAACGATCCCGTTTCCGCATCCCAATTCCAGAATGCGAGGAGTTCTTCGTCGCTTCATTCCTCGGCCACCGGTTTCCCCTGCTGTAAAGCCGGCCAACAGAACCGCATCTACGCCGTAGCGAAACCCGTTTCCCTGTATCAATTTCATTCCACCGAAGCCGATGGAATCCGTCGTTTCCAATTCTTTATTCATTAATCTCTTGTTAGTTTTTCCAGTTCCCGCATGGTCTCCGGATCCACGTTATTCTGTTCGTTCCGGGATTTCTTGTGGGATTTTTTATCCGTTCTGCGCACTTCCTGCTTAAAGTAAGTGCGAACTTCCTGGGAAAGCGGTGTTTCCTTGGTGTCCTTGTCCTTGGACTTTTCGAATAGACGCACATTGACGCTGCCTTCAAAAAGGTTGACTGCCGTCACCTTTCCGGGACCGTCCGGCGTTGACACCTGTTCGCCTTCATTCGGCATGCCTTTCCGCAGCTCCTGATAGGTCTTATTCTCGAAATTCAGGCAGCACATCAGGCGTCCGCAGGATCCGGAAATTTTGGATGGATTCAGAGACAAATTCTGCTGCTTTGCCATCTTGATGGATACCGGCTGAAAATCGTGGAGCCATCTGCTGCAGCAGAACGGTCTTCCGCAAATGCCGATTCCGCCCAGCATGCGGGCTTCATCTCTCACACCAATCTGGCGGAGCTCAATCCGCATCCGGAAATGCGCCGCCAAATCCTTTACCAATTCTCGGAAATCGATTCGGCCTTCCGCAGAAAAATAGAATATCACCTTGCTTCCGTCAATGGTATATTCCGCATCCACCAACTTCATCTCCAGCTTGTGCTTGCGAATTTTCTCTTCGCAGACTTTCATGGCGGATTCCCGCTTGTTCAAATTCTCCCGATACTTTGCCAAGTCGGCCTTTGTGGCACGACGTTCGATTTTTTTAAGAGGTGCAACGATTTCGCTGTCCTCCACTTCTCGGTTTTCAATGGAAATATGACCCATCTCCAGGCCGCGAGCGGTCTCTACGATAACCAGCTCTCCCATTTTGTATTCTTTCCCTTCCGGGTCAAAATAGTAAGTCTTGCTTGCTTTCACAAAACCCACGCCGACAATTTCTGTCATCTATTTCTTTCCTCCGTTTCTATTCTCTATTCCCTTACTTCCAGAAAGAGTCTTTTCAGTGCATATTTCCAGTTCATGCCTCCCATATGAAATTCCCCCAGAATATCCTTCCGGGTCTCTTCGATTCGCAGAATCGTTTCCAAGCGATGCTCTTCATGAGCCTCTCTTTCAATCACATCCAAGAATTTCAATGCATCGTCCGCAGTCTTTATTTTTTTGTCCACCATCTTCCGGTATTGGAAAAAATATTTCTGGTTCCATATTTCTTCCAGCGCCGAGGTTTCCGATGCATCCGGTTCTCCCGTTTCCCGAAGCAGCACGCAGCGGGACTGTATCGTGGGCAACAGGTTGTTCCGGTTTGTCACCACCAGAAGTATTACCGTCCCGGGATGAGGTTCCTCTAAGGTCTTCAAAATCTTATTCTGAAGGTCCTCCTTCAGGTCATCCGCTTCCGGAATCAGGCCGATATTGCGCTCCCCGTACGGATTCAGGCGCAGCCGATTCATGAACGGTTCGGTATCCTTCATCACATAAGTCACCTTATTTGACTTCGGTTTTCCTGCTTCCAGCTTGGATTTCTTCATGGAAATGACGTCTTCGTGGCTTCCGGCAGCAACTCTTCGGCAAGCCTCACAGAGGCCGCAGGGACGCTGCTCCCAATTGGGATTCTGACACAGAATCACCTGAAGGATTTCGGTTACCAACCGATTTCTGGATTCCCCTTCCGGTGCCTCCAGTATGTATGCATGGGCCAGCCGGCCATCCCTCAGACTTTTCTTAATTTCCCCCAGAGCATTCATCCGCTACTGTTCCTCCTCATCCAGCATCTGCTGCAAGTATTCTCGAATTTCAGACTGTATGGCATCGATACTCCGAGATGCATCCAGGCGAATTACGCGGCGGGGATTGGCCTGCCATATTTTCAGATATCCTTCATAGACTCTGTAGTGAAAATTCAGCTTCTCCCGCTCCATCCGATCCTGTACATCTTTTCCTATTCTTCCGCGACCGACTGCCGGATCCAAATCCATGAAAAAGGTTCTGTCCGGTTCCAGCCCATTCGTGGCATACCGATTCACTTCCTGAACCGCATCCCCCAGGCCTCTTCCGTATCCCTGATACGCTACGCTGGAATCCACGAAACGGTCGCAAATCACCACCTCACCGCGCTCCAGGGCCGGACGAATCCGTTCCGCCACGTGCTGTGCTCTGGCCGCTGCGTAAATCATCATCTCGGTGGTATCAGACATTTCCGTATTTTCTTTATCCAAAAGTATTTCGCGAAGCTTTTCGGATATGCCGGTCCCGCCGGGTTCTCTCGTAAGGAGAACGGTTTTCCCCAGGCTTTCCAAGTATTCCTTCATCATCTGAATCTGTGTTGTTTTTCCGGCACCGTCCGGGCCTTCCAATGTGATAAAAATTCCTCTGCTCATGATTATTTCCTGCTCCCTTTCCGATTCAATTCCGCTTCTTTCTCAGCATTTTGATTTGTTTTGCGAAGTTCAATGGAATATCTTTTCATTAAGAACACTCCTAAAAATAGAATCGGCAAAGTTACCAGAACCGCAAATAAATATTTCAGCACCGTCATACTCTTTTTTCCTTCACAGAATAATTCATATTATTATACCATATGAAGCCTTCAATAGATAGCACGGATTCGATTTGCCCTGTCGCTTTAGAATGCAAAACGGACACCCACAGCGATTCACTGCGGATGTCCCGTTCTTCATGCTATTCTTTTTTTATCGCCGCTGCGTTAATACCTGCTGGCAATTCGGCTGATTTCCTGCACGGTAGCACTCGGTTCATAGTCCGGTTCATTGAATACCTTCTGATGGAATTTCTTTACATCGCTCGCCAAATCCGTCGCCTGCACGTAGGACACGCCGTCCACCATTCCGGCCGTCTTATTGTACGGAAAGCCCTTGCTGTCCCCTACATTCAATTTCTTCAGTTTCAACGCCAGGCTCATCATATCCTTGTTGGACAGATTCGTCTGAACCTCCGGCAGAATTGCACCGGCCACCTGATACAGGGTCTTTACGTCCATGCTCTTTGCCTTGGACAGAATCTTCTTAAACACGATTCTCATACGGTCGGTACGTTTGTAGTCATCTCCTACACCCTTTCGAATTCGGCCGTAGGAAACCGATGCACAGCCATCCAAAACCTGCTTGCCCGGTTTCTTTACGATTGTGTAGGATTTCTTTCCGACAATCTTCGCCGTTTCCTTGGTGTATTTATTCAATTCATCGATTTCGTAGTCTTCTACGTTAATCTCCAGACCGCCCATTTCATCTACCGCATCGGCAACGCCCTTGAAGTTCACCAGCGCATACTGATCGATATCCAGATCCATCGCCCGGTTCAGGGATGCGATGGACATCTCGGTGCTTCCGTAATAGTGAGCATGAGTAATCTTATCATAGGTAGAAGTATCTCCCATCTGAAGATAGGTATCACGATACACCGATGTTAACGTAATTTCATCGGTAGAATTGTTAATGGATGCAATCATAATCATATCCGTACGAGAGTTCTTTACTTCACTCAAGTCACGGGTATCTACACCCAAAAGCAAAATATTGGTATATCCATCTACTTCATGTCGGTAAAGATCTGCAGAACTCTTTAAATCTACGCGATTTACGGTATTCAGAATCTTTGTGCCGGCCATTACAGCAGCGATTGCGCCAATCAACGCAATAATCAGAACAATCAACAGCGTGTTGACAATTCGTCTGCCGCGTCTTCTTCTGCGCGCTCTTGGACTTAACTTCTTTGCCATAAAATCTCCTCTCAGAAGTCTGAATAATCAAAAACTCCCGTATATTATATAACAAGCTTGCTTTTATTGCAAATGCAACCTGCGCTACTCGTCATCATCCAACGCTTTACGAATCTTTTCTACTTCATCTTCCTTCAGCTGCTCCAGTTCCTCTGCCTTGTCGAAGCCTTCGGTACTGTCTTTCTGGAAGAGAATTCGAATGGTCCGGAAAATCATCTTGATATCCAACACCAAAGAATAATCTTCGATATACATCAAATCCAATCGCAGCTTATCGTACGCCGATGTATTGTACCTGCCGTAAATCTGTGCATATCCGGTCAATCCACCCTTTACCTTTTCGCGGTAAATGAATTCCGGGATTTCGCGAGAATACTTCTCCACGTGTTCCACCCGTTCCGGCCGAGGTCCGACAATGCTCATATCACCTTTCAGAATGTTAAAGAGCTGCGGAAGTTCGTCGATTCGTGTGGCACGAATAATTCTTCCCACCTTCGTGATTCTCGGATCCTGATCCACCGCGGGAATCGGTTTATTGTATTTCTCCGCATCAACAATCATGCTTCGGAACTTGATTACATTGAAGTGCTTTCCGTTGCGGGTGACCCTTTCCTGTCGGAAGAATACCGGACCGCCATCATCCAGCTTAATGAATATCGCTGTTATCAGCATAATTACCGATGCCGGAATCATGGCAATGAGGCAAAGTACCACATCCATGATGCGCTTTGTCATTCTCTGCGTTAAGGTTAACCCCTTTCCGTGGGTAACTACAATCGGTGTATCCAGCAGGTTGAAGTCGTCGGCCCCTCGAATGATGATATCAGAAATCTTCGGAACCACGTAAGCATCAATCCCATTGAAATAACAGTATTTCAGGATATTATTTCTCTTTTTCCCCGGAAGATCGTTGATGATAACCCCATCATATCGGTTAATCTCCGATAGGATATCGATGAAATCTGCATCTACCGATATTGCCTTAGACACATGATACTGGGACAGCCGATTGTTGGCCTTGAATTGCAGCTTCAATGCGTTTTCCGTGCCGTAAATCATCACCATGTTTTTCTTGGAATGAAGATGGAAATATATCTTCGTAAATAAAAAACACGCAACAATAGACATCAGCAGCTGTACTCCCGTCAGCTTCACCATCGGCATTACCGGAATCATTCCGTTTCCAATCAGCGACAGCTGCCAATAGGAAATAAAATTAACCATGAAAATAGAAACGCCCTGGGAAATGACCACATCCAGTCGCTTCAAATACCCCCAACGGAAACCTTCCGTCCACACAAATCCGATAATCAACAGAAGTGCATATACCCCGGCGATTACAAATCTCCCCCGGTGCTGCAGTGGCGGGAACAGTGCCGCATCGTACTGATATCGCCAAAAATAGAAATAAATCGCCGAAAGAACTGCAATTTCTGCGATGCATTCCAGTTTGTCCACCACATCATTAACATATGAGTTATCTTTAATTTTATTCTTTTTCTTCATATTCTTCTTTCACTCAAAAACTATTTTTTCTATTGTATTATTATAACAATTTTCCGATGAAATACAAGGGCAGACCTTTTCTCGCTGTCGTTAAAACAGCAAATGGCTTCGGGAATTGTTGAAGTTTCCCGAAGCCACTCATTATAAATTCAGCTGACTTTTCCTTATCGGATGACACGCATAACACCTTTAATCCAACTGTTTGTCAAGGAATAGGTTTTCTGCTTCACCTCTCCGTTCCGGGTACTGCCTGTATTTCCCTCAATGGTGGTAATAACATTTCCGGATACGGATTTCACCAATCCAACATGGGAACTGGAACCAAAGATAATGATATCTCCGGCTTTCGCCTTGTTGGCGCTCACCCAGATTTTCTTCTTGTTCGCATAAGCAGAATAGGATGGAACATAGCCCAAATTGCCATAGTCCTCGATATCCTTAATTAAACTGTACAGACCCGCCTTCTTGAAACACCAGGTGACGAAAGTTCCGCACCATGGAGTAGAATCGCCGTTTCGGAATTTTGTGCCGAAATATGCTTCCCAATACTTCTTGCCGGTCTTGGTTCCCACTTCCTTCTGCGCAATCTTCATTAATTCCGTTCCGGTAGTGGATTTCTGCGCCGTCAGAACCCCCATGCTGTCTGCTTTATAGGTAGTTCCTCCGGTGGTAATTGTGGTGGAAACGGCAATTTTTCCGCCCGTCTTTACGTAATACTTCTTTCCGCTTACGGTAATCAATCCTGCCGTAGTCTTCACCGCTCCGGTGCCGTCAGCATAGTAGTACGAGGAACCGTATTTGAATCGCCCGGTACCCAACTTTCCGCTGGCATATGCTTTATAGGTCTTGCCGTCCTTCGTGAAGGTGTGGCCCCAGAAAATAGCACCGCCGTTCTGGATGTAGTAGGTACCGCCATCTACTACCAGAAAACCTTCCTGCGTTACGATTTCGCCCTTCTTACCGGCATAATACTTGATTTCAGAATCTTGAAAGAATCCGGTTTTCAACGTTCCGTCTGCATTTGCCATGTACTTCTTCGAACCGACGGTAATCAGTTCGTTCATCACCACGGTGCCGTTCTTGTCCACGTAGTAATACTTCTTCTTGAAACCTACCACACCGGCCTTGGATGCAATCACTCCGTCCGCATCTGCATAGTAATACTTGCTACCATACTTGAAGATTCCGATTCCCAGACGGCCATCCGAGAAGGCCTTGTACTTCTTCCCATTCACGGTGAAAGTATGTCCTAATTCAATCTTGCCGCCCTTCTGCACGTAGTAACGATTGCCGGAGTATTCTACAAATCCGGCAGTGGTCTTCACCACGCCGTATTTATCCGCATAGAAACGAGCGGTGGTTCCATACTTAAACACACCGGTACCCAGTTTTCCGGTGGAGTATGCCTTGTAGGTCTTTCCTTTTACCTTAAAGGTTCGGCCGCATTCCAATCTTCCGGCATTCTTTGTAATGTAATAGCGGTATCCGTTCCAAGTGATAAAGCCGGCTTTCGTACGAACCACACCATACTTATCTGCATAGAAATGGGCTTTCGTTCCATATTTAAATACCCCGGTGCCCAGCTTTCCGTTTCCGTAAGCTTTGTACATCTTTCCACTCACTTTGAACGTCCGGCCGCATTCAATTCGACCTTTATTCTTTGTGATGTAATACCGATTTCCATTCCAAGTGATAAATCCTGCCTTGGTGCGTACCACACCGTTTTTGTCTGCATAGAAGCGAGCTACCGTGCCGTATTTGAACACACCGGTGCCAATCTTTCCCGTAGAATACGCTTTATATGTCTTTCCGGACACTTTAAAAGTCCGACCGGCCATAATCTTTCCGCCCTTTGTAACATAATAGCGATATCCATCGCTGGTCACAAAACCGGCCGACTCTTTAATCACACCCTTCGAATCGGAATAGTAATGACTTCCACCGTATTTATTCACACCGTACAGCAGATGTCCGTTTTTATCAAAGCAATATTTCTTCCCGGAAATAGATTTAATCTCATCCTTATAGTACTTTCCGGTCTTATAGAAATAATAGCGATACCCACCGATAGAATGCCATCCATTTGACATGTTCGTTGCCTCGGATGATGCAATCACCGATCGACCTCTTACCGAAAAAGTCTGCATTCTGGCATTTCCGTCGCTGTTAATCGCCCCATCACTGTTAACGTTTCCATCGCTGTTGATGGCCGCTGCATCACTGTTCGGCGCTCCGGTTGTTGCTGCATTTGCCGGAACAACAGTGAATAGGAGCAGTACTGTTGCCAATGTCAGGCTTACTATTCTTTTTCCCAATTGTCTTCTCTTATTCATAATTATACCGCCTTAATCAGTTTACCGATAAAAGCATTGTAACATTATCGGTAAACCGATTCAAGATAAAATCAAAATAATTATTGGTTAACTCTCAATTTCCAGTAAAAAAACAACGAGGCAAATGCCTCGCTGTCTGTTTCTATTTCCGATCCAATATCTCCCGAATGTCCTGAATCAATTGCTTGGATACCGTATTCAGCCGGCTTTCCGCCGCTGTTTTTTCGCCGTAGAAACCGAAATAAACCTTCAGTTTCGGTTCCGTACCGGATGGACGAATCGCAATCCAGTCCATATCGTTCAGCTCATAGATGAGCAGGTTGGACTCCGGCATCCGATCGATAAATGTCTTTACATCTCGGTAATAGAGATCTTTTCCCATCGCCCCAAGCTTTCCGTTGAGGAGGCGATAGTGATCCATGCAGCGTCGAATCTGCTCTGCCCCTTCCGGACCGGAACAATCGATGGAGACGTTTTTCTCCGCCGCATATCCATACAGACGATAAATCGCCTTCAGCTGATCCATCAGACGCAAGCCGTAGGACTTGGAGACCGCCGCCATCTCCGCAATGGCCAAGCAAGCCGCTACCGCATCCTTATCTCTCACTTCGGAATGGAACATAAAGCCATTTCCTTCTTCAAAACCAAACCGGAAGGTTCCGGACTCCTCCGCTTCATGATTTCGAATGCACTCTGCAAAATGTCGGGAACCCGTTAAGGTTTCAATCAGTTTCACGTTATACCGCTTTGCAATTACACGGGCCAGGTTGGAAGAAACTACAGAAGTAATGCAGTAATCGTTTTCCGAAAGCTCCCCTCTTGCACTTTTCGTCGCCAGAATATATTCCATCAGCAGGAGCCCGATTTGATTGCCGCTGAGCATCTGATACCCGCCGTCATCGTCCAGCACTGCAACACCCAATCGATCGGAATCCGGGTCCGTTGCAATAATAACATCTGCAGCCACTGCTCTTGCGTATTTCTTTGCCAGAGCAAAACTGTCTTCCCGTTCCGGATTCGGCACCCGAAGCGTTGGAAAATTGCCGTCCGGCTTTTCCTGCTCCGACACCATAAATACGCGACAGAATCCGTTTTCATTCAGCACTCGAAGAACCGGTTTCGCACCGGCACCGTTCAACGGGGAGTACACAATACGAAGCCGAGCTTTGGAATCCTGAGACAATTTCTGGGAAATCTTCATACCGTGAAGCATCTCCATATAGGCATCATCCCAGTTTTTTCCAAGATATGTTACCTGTTCCTTCTGAACGTAATCTTCCAGCGGCAGCATTTCCGCCAGATAGTCCACTACATCCTCGAATTCCGGCATGCGGTCCTGAACCGCATTCGCTCCGGCCGGACTCAACTGTCCGCCGTCATTTCCATACACCTTGAATCCGTTGTACTCCCGCGGATTGTGAGACGCGGTAATCATTACACCGCCGGCGGTACGGTAATGGCGGATTCCGAAAGAGAGCATCGGAACCGGGCGCAGCTGATCGGAGAGGTATACTTTTATCCCTTCACACGCCAACACCCTGGCTGTAATTTCGGCAAAATCTTTGGAATGATTCCTCGAATCGTAGCATACGATAACCCCTTCTTCGGAAGCATCCGAAGCCTGAAGGCATGCCGCCAGTCCTTTCGCGGCGGACGCAATGGTGTAGATGTTGATTCGATTGGTACCGGCGCCCATCACTGCGCGAAGGCCTGCCGTACCAAAAGCAAGATTTTCACTGAATCGTTCCGTAATATCTTCCGGCGAGCTTATAATATTCAGTAGTTCCCGGCGAATCAGCGGGTCCACATTCTTCGCATTTATCCATGCGGTGTATTTCTGAACTGCTCTGCTCTCTTCCATAGTATCATCCTTTCTAAGGCGTGATTTTTTTGTTTACTCTACCGTAACGCTCTTCGCCAAATTTCTCGGTTTGTCAATTTCGCAGCCCTTCGCTTTGGCAACGTAATATGCGTACAACTGCAGCGGCACTACGCTGAGAAGAGGTGTTAACTCGTCTTTCGTTCTCGGAATATAGAACACCTCATCGGAATGCGCTTCAATTCCGCTGTTTCCTTCCTGCGCCAGAGAGATGATATGAGCGTTTCTCGCCTTGACTTCCTGAATATTGGAAACCATCTTATCGAACAATCTCTCCTGAGTTGCCAGCGCCCACACGATGGTGCGCGGCTCCATCAACGCAATTGTACCGTGCTTCAATTCTCCTGCTGCAATCGCAAAGGAGTTGATATAGGAAATCTCCTTCAATTTGAGGGAGCCTTCATAAGCAACACTGGAATCCACACCACGACCGATGTAGAATACCTGATCTCGGTCATACAGGCGATTTGCCAGTGCTTCAATTTCCGGTGCCATTTTCAGAACATCCTCCAGCTTTCCGGAAATCGCATTCAAATCCTGTACGAAATTATCGTATTCTTCGGAAGAAATGGCATCGTTCAAATCAGCAAAGAACAGTGCCAGCAGGTACATGCACACCAGCTGAGTGGTATACGCCTTCGTAGATGCCACGGCAATCTCCGGTCCGGCCTGCGTGTAGAACACATCGTCACTTTCTCTTGCTACGGTGCTGCCCACCACATTGACAACGGACAGTACGCGAGCCCCCTTCCGCTTTGCTTCTCTCATGGCTTCCAAAGTGTCTGCCGTCTCGCCGGACTGGCTGATTGCAATGAACAGGGTATGCTCATCCACAAACGGATCCCGATAACGGAATTCCGAAGCGATGTCCACTTCTACCGGAATTCGAGCCAGCTTCTCGATTACGTATCTTCCCACCAAACCGGCATGGTATGCGGTTCCGCAGGCAACGATTACGATTTTGTTAATCTTCTCGAAGTCCTCCTTGGTGAGCTTTACGGTCTCCTGCAGGTGCACGCGGCCGTTATCGTCCAGATTTCGGCTCAAGGTTTCCCGGATTGCCGCCGGCTGCTCGTAAATTTCTTTTAGCATGAAATGCTCGTATCCGCCCTTTTCGGCCGCACTGACATCCCAATCCACATGCATCATCGGACGCTCAATCAAATGATCTTCTTCATCATAAATGCTGACGGAATCCTTTGTCAATACAACGGTATCCCCATTTTCCAGAAGGTATACGTCCTTCGTATATGCCAGCAGTGCGGAGAAGTCCGATGCCACAAAATTACAATTGTTTCCGATGCCGACAATCAGCGGTGCATTCTTTCGATATGCCACGAACTGATCCGGCTGGTCTTTTGCCACGACAGCGATCGCGTAGGTTCCCTTCATCTCCGAAATCGCCTGATCCAGCGCCTTTTTCAAATCGTGAAGCTGATGATAGTACTTGCTGATCAGCATGGTCGCCACTTCCGTATCGGTCTCCGTACGGAAAACCACACCTTCTTTTTCCAGCTCTGCCTTCAGCTCTACATAATTCTCGACGGTTCCGTTGTGAACCACAGCGATGGTTCCGTCCATATCCATATGCGGATGGGAATTCAAATCCGAAGGCGCACCATGGGTTGCCCAGCGTGTGTGGCCGATTCCAACATGACCGCCCAGGCGCTCATCCCCAATCAGTTTTTCCAGATTGCTGATGGCACCTACGTGCTTTCTCAATTCGATTTTACCGTGATTCACTACAGCGATGCCGGCAGAATCGTATCCACGATACTCCAGCTTCTTCAATCCGTTAATGATGATATCCTGAGGTTCTTTTGTTCCAATATATCCTACAATGCCACACATATTATTCTCCTTTATTCCATAAGTCCTGCGGATAGATTCCCTGCTGTTTCATTTCCGAAAGAGCATTTACCACGCTCTCTCGGTCTTCCCGATAGGTTACACCATACCACTTGTCTCCGGAGTGGAGAACCTGCATGGAAGCTCTGTTGTTCTGAAGTTCATCGTTTACCATGGACGGCAGATAGATTTCACCCTTCATCGGATTTTCTGCCAGTACCCGGTCCAGCGACGCCGCAAATCGATCCTTCATTACCTGTACAAACGAATCGCCAAATCCCAGCAGATTCATGGATACCGGCGATCCTTCCGGAATCACCCGATCCGTTCCGCTGATATCTTTTCCATGGATTTTTCCATCCTCTCGGTAGCCCACTTCCGTATGTTCTTCGATATCGGTCAGCATCCCCTCTGCCGCCCGGCAGATTCCCCGGGAAACCGTTCCGTTATCGGACAAGGTATTCTCAATGGAAAAGCCCACCATGCAGTGATGGGTGGCATCCGCCTTCGTCGTGAGATACTCATAAATCAAGCGGAATGCTTCCGGTCCGTAGTAGTCGTCCGCATTCAGCACCGCAAAAGGTGCATCGATGACATCTCTCGCAGCCAGCACCGCATGTGCGGTCCCCCACGGTTTGGTCCGTCCTTCCGGAACGGTGTAACCTGCCGGCAAATCCGTCAATTCCTGATGGACAAAATGAGTTTCGTACACCTTACCGGCCCGCTCACTCACATGATGACGAAATGCTTCTTCAAAATCTTCTTTAATGATAAATACGACTCTTCGGAAACCGGCCCGATACGCATCGAACAGGGAAAAATCCATGATGATGTCCCCTTCTTTGCTGATTGGGTCAATTTGTTTGCTGCCGCCGTACCGGCTTCCCATTCCGGCGGCCATAATAACTAGTAACGGTTGCATGTTCTCTCCTTCCAGCTACCGGTTCAGCTCTGCTTCAATTCGAGCCCGAACCTTATCTTCCCCCATAATCTGCTGTATCGTCCACACATCCGGAGACTGGGAACGTCCCATCAGTGCGATTCGAATAACGGTACTAACATGTCCAACATGTCCTTTATATTCCTCCGGATTCTTCTTGTAATCCTTCGGTTTTGCTGCATAACCTTGATCCACGGCGATTTCACGAATCTTGTTGAACCAGTTTTCCTGATCGTCGTTATGATCGTAACTGTCTAGGTATGCCTGCAAAATATCCTTTCGGTCAGCTGCCGCTTCTTCCGGATACTCGTCTTCAATCTTAAAGGATTCATCGAAGAAATATCCGATAAACGTCATAATCTGACGAGCATAAATCAAATCCTTCCGCGGCTTCCGGTCTTCTCTTCCCAGATCCAGAATCTGTGTCAGAAGATCCATATCCCGGAACACATATTCATATTCCGGCGCAAACTCCTGCGACCAAGAATGCAGCCACTCTGCCAGCTCCGCCGCCGGGATGCGCAGCAAGGTGTCCTTGCTCACATCGTTCAACTTATTCAAATCGAACAGCGCACCGGAGTTGCTCATCTTTTCCGTGGTAAAAGCAAATTCGTCGATATCCGCGTCCGGATTGGCCATTCTCCACTCCTCGTAATTGGAGTTCAGGATGGTCAACAGATATTCCCGTACTGCCGCCGGATGATAACCCTGGCTGCGGTAATAATCCAGCGATAATTCCGGATCCTTTCTCTTAGAAAGCTTTCTCTTGTTTCCGTCTTCTCCGATTTTCATCAGCTGAGCGGTGTGACAATAGGTCGGGAGCTCGAAGCCCAGCTTGTCAAACAGCTCTACGTGAATCGGCAGGGACGGAAGCCATTCCTCACCCCGGACCACATGGGTGGTTCTCATCAGGTGATCGTCTATCGCATGGGCAAAATGATAAGTCGGAATGCCGGTGGACTTGATGATTACGATATCCTGGAAGTTCTCCGGAACATCCAGCTCACCGCGGATGGCATCCACCACCTTGGTTCTGCGAATATCATCGCCGGCAGCATTCGGTACGCCGGAGGACTTCAGTCGGATGACGAAATCATCTCCACGTTCCAGTCTCTCGGCAACTTCCTTTTGGAGCACCTCGTCGGTCTCCCAATCTCTGTATCGAGACCACTCACCGTAAATTCCCGGAGCGATTTTCAGCTCTTCCTGTTTCTCTCGAATCTCGGAAATCTCCTCTTCGGAAAGGAAGCACGGATATGCTTTTCCCTCCGCAATCAATTTCTTTGCGTAGCAGCGATAGATTTCACCTCGGTGGCTCTGGGTATAATCGCCGTAATCACCCACATCACCGTGAGCGGTAACTCCTTCATCGAACTGAATTCCGAAGAACGCCAGCGAAGAAATGATGGTCTCCACAGCATTCTCTACATATCTCTTGTCATCCGTATCCTCGATTCGAAGATAGAAAACGCCATTGCTCTGATGAGCCAGTCGTTCATCCACGAAGGCACCGTACAGATTTCCAAGGTGGATAAAACCGGTCGGACTCGGTCCCAGACGGGTCACCTTGGCGCCTTCCGGAAGATTTCTCTTCGGATACATTGCTTCATACTCTTCCGGTGTCCGGGTGATGTCCGGATAAATTCGATTGCTTAATTCTACTGTGTTCATGTATTACTTCTCCCCAAATTTCTCTATAATCAGCTGTGCGATATATTCCGCATCCGATTTCAATTCTTCCGTGTCTTCTCCTTCCAGCATTACGCGAATCAGCGGTTCTGTTCCGGATGGGCGAATCAGAACTCGTCCAACGCCTTCCAGTTTCTTTTCTACTTCTGCGATTCTTTCCTGTACTTCCGAATCGTTCATGGCTTCTTTCTTGTATTCCGGATTGACCTTTGCGTTCACCAGTGCCTGCGGATAGATAACGATTTCCTCACCCATCTCGCTGACCTTCTTTCCGGAAGCCTGAATGGCTTTGATGAACTGCAAGGAGGACAGCACGCCGTCACCGGTGGTGGTGTAATCCAGGAAAATCATATGTCCCGACTGTTCTCCTCCCAGAACGGATCCGGTTTTCAGCATGGATTCCAGCACATATCGGTCTCCCACTCCGGTCACGTCAACAGAAATGCCCTGTTTCTCCATATATTTGTGAACCCCCAGGTTGCTCATTACCGTAGCGGTAATCTTGTTATCGTACAGCTTACCCTGTGACTTCAGCATTTTTCCGCAGATGCAGAGAACGTGGTCGCCGTTCAGCACCTGACCCTTGTCATCTACAACGATCAAACGGTCGGCATCGCCATCGTAGGCAAAGCCCACATCGGCACCCACTTCTACCACCTTCTTCTGAAGGTTTTCCGGATGAGTGGAACCGCAATGCTCGTTGATATTGATTCCGTCCGGCGCATTGGAAAGCACGGTCACATCCGCACCCAGCGCCTTGTACACCGCCGGTGCAATCTGATAGGATGCGCCGTTTGCGGTGTCCAGTACGATTTTCATTCCATCCAGTCTCGTGTCGATGGTATTCAGCAGATCCTGCTCATAGATGCTAAAAGCATCTTCCACCGGACGGCAGTGGCCTACGTGCTCGCCCACGTATTCCGGATGCTGGAATTCCTTGGCCAGGATGATATCTTCGATTTTTTCTTCGATTCGATCGTCCAGCTTGAAGCCCTTTCCGTTGAAAATCTTAATTCCGTTGTACTCAAAGGAATTATGCGATGCAGAGATTACCACTCCGGCATCTGCCTCGTAGTGCCGCACCAGGCGTGCCACTGCCGGGGTCGGCAGGACACCCAGCTTAATCACATCTCCGCCCACGGACATGATGCCCGCCGCCAATGCGTTTTCCAACAGCTCCCCGGAAATTCTGGTGTCTCTGCCAATCAGAAACACCGGACGATGATTTCCATTTCCCAGCACATAGGAAGCGGCTCTGCCGATTTCATATGCCAAAGTTGCGGTTAGTTCTTTGTTCGCCACTCCGCGAACGCCATCTGTTCCAAATAATCTACCCATTTAATCAGTCCTTCTTGCTTAGATATATATTAATATTTTCACTTTCTAATTCCATTTTATGTAATTTCTTTGTGGAATTCACTGTTCCTTTCAAAGAGTGCGACCCGCTGCGAAGCCCCTTTGCATCTACGCTGATATCGAAATCCTCGGCGGTCAAACTCTCCAATGTACTTCCGATGTCCGTCACCTCTACCATAATGGTTTTATCCTCAAAAGTCGGCTTATATTTGCTATTAAGATTCTTTACCGTAACGTCATCGGTTGATATTTTGATTTCCTTCGTCTGATATTTCGTCACGTTCACAGTAATTCCAAGATTCAGGGAACTGTTGGCAACAAATACCCCTTCCGGCAGTCGATACTTCAGCTCAAGCCGTCCGGATTCCGTCATCTTCTCCAAATCCGCCGGTTCCGCTGAAATGGATTTCACCTTCTCAATAACTTCTTTCTTGCCTTTGATTTCTATCTTTTTCGGAGCACTGTAGGTGCGGAGGTACTCATCATTCTCCGGATTATTCACATCAATCTTCAGCGGAACACTCTTTGTGGAGCCCTTGTAAACCGCCACCGATGCCTTGCTCGGATTTACTTTTACATGGGTCACTTCGTCCCCGCTGCGATCCACCGGAATGACGGAAACGCTATAAGTATGCGCCTTTCCCGTTAGCTTCTGCTCCTCCACCGGGATACGAACGTATTCCACTTCTTTCACCTTGCTTTTCGCACCGGTTACTGAGAAATAATCCGTACTCTGTTCTGTCACAATCGGTTCCGTGCCGGAAGTGCTTTCCGCTCGGTATTCCGCTCGTCCCCGCACCGAACGGGTATCCATTGTTTCCGTGTTGACCGTAACCGTACCGTCGCTCTTTGATACGATGTTGACCTTGGACGGAGTCTGAACGTGAAGCGAAAGGGTATTTTCCCCTTTACCGGCATCGGACAAATCCGCCCGCACCTTAATATCGCTGTCATCCATCTTGTTCAATTCACTTCGATGACCTTCCACTTCAATCTCGACGGACTTCTTGTCGGCAGACTTCAACGCAATTCCCTTTGCCTCCAAATCCTTTTCATTGGAATAGGTAATGGGAACATTTCGGAAGGTTCTCGTCGTGGTTGGATCCACATTATACATTACGTAGAGCCATCCACAGAAAGCGATAATCAGTGAGAGAATGATATTAATTTTCCGATTATTCTCCATCCCGCGTTTCCTCCTTCCGACGATGCTTCAGCGTCCGAGTCATCCGCTCCCGGAAAGTCTCCTCCTGAGGCATATATACCCCAAGAAGTATTTTTTCTACCGATTTCAAATCCATAAAGCGGCGGAAATTTCCGTTCTCTGCCACCGAAATCACGCCGGTCTCCTCCGATACAACGATTACCAGCGCATCGGACACCTCCGACACGCCCAGGCCCGCTCGATGTCGCGTGCCCAGGTTTCGGCCGATATTCTTTTTTTCCGTAAGAGGGAGAACGCAGCTGGCTGCATGAATCCGATCTCCGCGAATGATTACGGCACCGTCGTGCAGCGGCGATCCTTCGTAAAACAAATTTCCCAGAAGGCGCACAGAAATCCGGGCATCCACAATGGTCCCGGTTTCAATAATATCATTCAGCATGGTTTCCCGTTCAAAAACAATCAGCGCCCCGGTTCGGGTAGCCGAAAAATCATCCACTGCTGCCACAATTTCCTTGACCACTTGAATGGCATTCTCCTTGTCCAGGCTTCGGAACTGACCGGAAACGATGTTCCGACGTCCCAGCTGCTCCAATCCTCGACGCAGTTCCGGCTGGAACAAGACAATCAAGGCGAAGAGTCCCATGGTCACGAAATTACGAAGCAGCCAATTCAGCAGGTACAGTTTCAGAAAATCGGACAGAAAGAAAACGATACCCAAAACCACCAGTCCACGAACCAATTGCTGTGCACGGGTTTCTTGGATAAATCCCAGAATCTTATAGACCAGATATGCCACAATAACGATATCCAGCACATCAATTAACCGAAATCCTACAAATACATTCTGAAAAAATTCTACCATTCTGTCCCTCGAATAATTATATACACAAAAATTCATTTAATTATAACGTGTCATGATATTTTTTTCAAGTTCACCGCGGTAATATTCGTTCATCTGTCACAAATACAGCACATTTTTTCACATCTTTTTTATTGACTTTTCGGCACCGCATCGAAATAGTAAACCTGAAATTTAAATTTACTTTTACCGCCGTTCGATTGCGCCGACACCGGGGGGGGGATGAAAAAACCTGCATCCGGAAAGCAGTGTCAAGCTGTTGCTGTCCGGTGCAGGTTAATTTCTGCCTTATTCTTTTAATTGATTTTTTCTCTTGCCGGTGCGCAGAACCACAACCAGCAGTCCCAGACCGATGATTGTCACCGCAATTCCGGCCTTCAGGCCCGGATAGCGATATCGGAGAGTAATCTCATGCTTTCCCGCCGGTACTTTGATGCCGGTAAAGCCCAGATTCGTCCGGCTGATTTTATCCACCTTCTCTCCATCCACATATGCGGTCCAGCCCGCATTGTCGATGATGGAGAAGTACATAATCCGGTCTGAATCGTTATTCACCGTTCCCCGGACGGTTTTGTCATCGAAGGAAACGTTCTTTAGGCTGTTTTCATCCAGTACAGAAGCATCTTGCTCATAGCTTTCCATCGGAATTCCGTAGACCTTGATGGCGTCATACTTGTAGAAACCCGCCTTATCGAAATGGATGCGGATATCCCCGCTGAAGGAGTCGTAATACCCAAGGTTGATATTGTAATCGTTGATATCGTTGAGCCCGGTGTTACCGTACTTGTAACACTCTCCGGTTTTGCTCCGGTCTCCCTTCGTGGCTGTAATGATGAAACTGGTGCCTCCGGTGTAATCGTTCCGGTACAGATACTCCTTCAGCCGATTGTATCCCTGATCCGCCACCGTCTCATCTTTCAAATGAATGTGCTGATCCCAGGTAATCGGTTCTCGGTCCAATCCCTGGAAGGAAACCACAATCTGCATGTTCTTCCATGTTTTCGGAACGTGAATGTTGAAGTAGTTGTCCTCTTCGCTGTCGTCCCCCTTCTGAACCGTCATTTCCCCCTTCTTCACGCCCTTCAGCTTCACGTTGTACGGGGATGTGACGGAACACTCCAGCGACTGCACATCCGTATGCAGTTCCGAAATCTTCGCGTGCTTCAGTCTGGAAACCTTTGTCGCTTCTTTGTCCGGCACCACCGCTGCCCGGAGCATCACCTGCTCCCGTTCAAGCGGCGCGAACTTCTTCAGCTCCGATTCCGTAATATACTGCGAATAGCCGGTTCCGATGCCCATGCAATGCTTGTTTCGGTACACCTCCACCCCATCGATGGTCTTCCAATACTCAAATCCGTACGGAACGTATCCCGGCTTCTCCGCCTCTTTGTAATTCTTGTCCCGAAGGAAATATTTTACCCCAAGCAGGTAGTCCATTCCCGGACGGTTGTCGTTGGAAAGGCTTACAATTCGTCGGTTGTATCCCGCGTTGTTTCCCAGCATTTTGTTGAAATACAACCAATCGCTGCTGATGGAGGAAAAATACTCATAGATAGATCTTCCTCCAAACACGATATTCACATTGGATTTCTCAAAACCGTCATCCAGCTGGTCCGTGCGATAAAAAGAAGTATCTTCCGCCTGAATGTCCGGCACCACACGCTGAACGTATTTGTCGTACAATTTCGGCATTGCGCCCTTATCGATGTACGTTTTAATCCGCTGGGATCCGCCTTCGCCGGCGCCCGTCATCATAATCCAGGAATTAAGTCCCACGTTTACCACCAAAATTGCGGTAATCGCAGCGGTCATTCCCCGGTACACCGTTCTTTTTCTCTGTGCTCGCTTCGGAACCCACAGTTCCCGAACGGCCAATGCCGCCAGCAGCGGGAACATCATGCACAGGGAAAGCAAGGATTCCCAGGCGATATTGTGCTTCAGCATCTTCAGGTAGAAAATGCACAGCAGTACCACCCACACGCAAAGGAAGAACCACCAGCCCAGAAGCCCCGTCATTCGCTTTCGGCTTCCCAGCACTTCATGATCCAGGCACTCCATCGCCGCCCATACCAGGAAGAAGGTCAGGACGAAATACCATCTGCCCACGGAATAGCTGAATCCGTTCAGGATTTTGCCCGTCACCGGGAACAATCCGATGACCAGGCAGAAAATCGCAAAGATTCCGGCGGTGCTCTTCTTCTTTCGTACGCTCCAAATAATCATCGGCATCAGTGCCGTCACCAGCAAGCCGGCAAAAACCGCACTGTACGCCTCATGCACCTCGTTCAGCGAAACCAGTGCCGTCGGCATGGCGATATATGTTTTTAGGGAATAGAACACTCCCTGATTCGCATCGTAATCGGAATTGATTACCGCCGATGTGGTGGTGTAAATGATGGATTCCACAAAAATTGCGGAAATCATCAGTCCAATCAGCCCGTCCCCGATAAAACTGCCAAAGCGCCCGGCAAAAGACTTCCACGCCGGCTGCTCCGGCGGCAGGGTAGTTCGAAGCGTTCCGTTCTTTCCGTAGAAGTGAAAGTATCTCACAATAAAGTACAGGATTACGAAGATTCCGGCGATGTACGCCCACAGCACCGTGGAGGCCAGAAACAGCACCTCCGCCACGATGAACACCAGCGGTGATTTCCCCTTCAGAATCCGTTCCGCCCCCATAATGAGAATCGGGAACAGCATCATGGAGTTGTTGAAGGTTCCCTGGGTCAGAGTAGCGATAATCGCCCATCCGGAGAAGGCGTAGGCAAAAGCGCCCAGCACGTTCTGCTCCGTGTTCAGCTTCACTTCCCGGCCGAAGATCAGGAATGCCACGCCGGCCAGATACTGCCGGAGAATCGTGACGAAATCATAGGCCAGGTCTAAATGCTTCTGAGGAAATGCCAGCAGCAGGTATGTCAGCGGATTGGTCAGCTTTCCTTTGAAGGTATCAAAGAAGCCGGCACCCAGTCCCACGTCCCAGGACCAGCCTTCGCCCCCTTGCGCCAGAACGCGCTTTAATTTGGTATAAGAGGGATAGTGCTGCATCAATCCGTCCACGTTTCCGTTTCCCTTCAAAAGGGTTTTCTGATACACGAAGAATGCCGCAAAGACCAGAAGTACGGTTACGACAAACAGGCCGGTATACGCCAGCCACTGTCTCTTCCAGCTCCACTCTCTGCTCAGTTCCGGTTCTGCATAATGCCGGGACGTCCCTCTCATTTCACTCTCCTTACTTCACCGAAAATCTACCGATTTCCGTACATCTTCTCGTAATATTCCATATAGTCGCCGGAAATGATATTCTTCCACCAGCTCTCGTTGTTCAAATACCAGTCGATGGTCTGACGAATTCCGTCATCGAACTTGGTCTCCGGCAGCCATCCCAGTTCGCCGTGAATCTTGGACGGATCGATGGCATAACGAAGATCGTGACCCTTCCGGTCCCCCACAAAGGTAATCAGGCTTTCCGGTTTCCCCAGCTGCTTCAGAATTGTTTTTACCACATCCAGATTGGAGCGCTCGTTGTGGCCGCCGATGTTGTAGACCTCGCCCACCTTTCCGTTCTCCAGAATCATGTCGATGGCCCGGCAGTGATCTTCCACATAGAGCCAATCCCGCACGTTCTCACCGGTACCGTACACCGGCAGCGGCTTTTCAGCCAGCGCATTGGCAATCATCAGCGGAATCAGCTTCTCCGGGAACTGGTACGGCCCGTAGTTGTTGGAACATCTGGAAATCGTCACCGGAAGTCCATAGGTTCTGTGATACGCCATGGCCAGCAGATCCGCCGATGCTTTGGAAGCGGAATACGGGCTGGAGGCCTGCAGCGGCAGGTCTTCCGTGAAGAACAAGTCCGGCCGGTCCAGCGGCAGGTCCCCGTAGACTTCATCGGTTCCCACCTGGTGGAAACGCTGAATGCCGAACTCCCTGCACGCATCCATCAGCACCTGAGTGCCCAGAATGTTGGTGCGCAGGAAAACGCCCGGATCCTCAATGGAACGGTCCACGTGGGATTCCGCCGCAAAGTTCACCACCACGTCCGGATGATGCTCTTCGAACACCTTGCGGACCCCTTCCCGATCCGTAATATCACAGCGCACAAAAGTAAAACGATCCTCCTCCATCACCGGCGCCAGGGTCTCCAGGTTTCCGGCATAGGTCAGGGAATCCAGCGCGATAATATCGTACTCCGGATGGGCCTTTCTCATATGAAAAACAAAATTACTTCCGATAAATCCGGCCGCACCGGTCACTAGAATTTTCATCGTTCAATCTCCTTTTCTTCTTCAATCCCGATTAGAGCAGGGAAAGGATGTACTGTCCATACTGGGTCATCTTCAAAGACTCACCCACCTCTCGAAGCTGGTCGTCGTCGATGAAGCCCTTTCTCCAGGCGATTTCCTCCAGGCAGGCGATGTAGAATCCCTGTCTGGCCTGAATGGTGGATACGTACTCCGATGCGTTCAGCATGCCTTCCGGCGTACCGGTATCCAGCCATGCCATGCCTCTGCCCATCAGCTCCACCTTCAGCGTGCCTCTCCGCAGGTATTCGTTGTTCACCGCCGTAATCTCAATCTCTCCGCGCGCCGACGGCTTCACGTTCTTGGCAATTTCGATGACATCGTTATCGTAGAAATACAGTCCCGGCACCGCGAAATTGGACTTCGGCTGTTTCGGCTTTTCCTCGATGGAAACCACGTTCTTTTCCGAATCGAATTCCACCACGCCGAACGCCGTCGGATCCTTTACCGGATATCCGAACACCGTCGCTCCCGTCTCATGGGAAATGGCTCTCTTGAGGATTCCGCTCAGGTCCTGACCGTAGAAGATGTTATCGCCCAGCACCAGGCATACGTTATCGTCGCCGATAAATTCTTCGCCCAGAATAAATGCATCCGCCAGTCCTCTCGGCTGATCCTGTACCTTGTATTCGAAATGGACGCCCAGACTGCTTCCGTCGCCCAGCAGCTCTTCATAACCGTCGATGGCCTCCGGCGAAGAAATAATCAAAATATCCCGGATGCCCGCCAGAAGCAGCACCGAAATCGGATAGTACACCAGCGGCTTATCGTAAATCGGCAGCAGCTGCTTCGATACCGCCTTTGTCATCGGATAGAGTCTCGTTCCCTTTCCCCCGGCTAAAACAATTCCCTTCATACAATTCTCCTACTTTCTTTTCTGATTCTAATGAACAGAATCACTCCTAATATAATGGTTAATATCGTCATAATTGTGGTGTACAGCACCGTCGCACCCAGCATGCCGTAGTTTCGCACAAATACTCCCGACAGGGTAAAAGCAGCCAGCGCCGCGACCCCGTAGCTGTAGATCAGCGTCCGGTGCATCCGCACAATGGTGATGACCGTATTGAAGAATACGGAGTAGGCCAGCATTCCGCCGCCCAACATCACGATGATCAGCTCCTTCCGGTGTCCGGCCAGGTTCATTCCGAAGATCCAGCTCAGCACCGGTATTCCGATGGTGACCGCCACCGCCAGACCCAGCACCGTGAGTCCCAGCACCAGAACCATCTGTTTCCGGATGGCTTTCTTGAACCGTACGATTTCCCCTCTCGCCCAGATTTCCGCATAGGACGTGAGAATCGGGTTAAAGATGAAATGCACCACCAGCTGTACCACGAAAGCCGGCATAAAGATAATGTTATACATGGCCTGGATTTCTTCCGTGAGATAGGCATCGATGGCGTACTTCGGTGCGTTGCTCAGATACATGTTCAGGAACAGGCTGAGAAACAGCGGAAATCCTTCCACCATCATCATCCACATCCGCCGCATGTTAAACTCCGGACGCAGGGCACAGAAATCCGTCGCCACATTCATGGAGGTGAAACCGGCCACCACGACGGATACGATCACGCACATCAGAATGGCGCTCACCAGATTCCGAGTCACCAAATACGTTGCGGAGAAGGATACCATCTCCATCAGATACCGGAAAGAGGATGACTTCGTCGCCACATCCAGTCTTCCCATCTGCTGCATCCGTCCGTGGACCACATCCGTAAAGGCCTGAACGCACTTCAGCGCATTTACCAGAAGAATGACGACGAACTTCTGAGAGTCATACCCCAGACATACGGTGCCATACAGGCAATATCCCAGCGCCGCCAGCATCATCACCACACAAGTGATAATCCGAATTCCGTAGTACTCTGCGAAGGAATACTTTTCTCGGATGTCCGAGGACTGGAACTTTCGGAATCCGTACTGTCCCACATACAGCATCAGGGCCGCCACCGCATAGGCGATGCTGAACACGCCCGCATCGTAGACGCCCTGGCTCCGGGTCAGCACCAAAGTCATTACCGGGGATTCCCCGGCACTGAGCATGGCGTTAATCATATTCCACAGGTAACTGCTCCGCTCGATATTGTCGGCTTTCTCCAGACGATTTCGAATTTTTTTCAGCATATGTCACCTATTTGTGGTAAAAACCGTGAACCGCGTCGATGACTTTCTGCCGGTCGCTTTCCGACAGATTGTAGTACATCGGCAATCTCAGCAGGCGTTCACTTTCTTTTGTGGTATATCGATCCTCTCCGTGGAAGCGTCCGAACCGCAGGCCCGCCGGTGCGGAGTGAAGCGGCACGTAATGGAATACCGCTGCGATGTCCCGCTCCTTGAGATAGGAAATCAGGGCTTTCCGCTCTTCCATATCCTTTGTCTTGATGTAGAACATGTGGGCGTTGTGGGCGCATTCTTCCGGAATGTACGGAAGCTCGATGACACCCGCCTGTGCCAGATCCTGCAGGCCTTCGTTATAGTGTTCCCAGCTCCGGAGGCGGTTCTCGTTAATCTCATCTGCCATCTCCAGCTGTGCCATCAGGTACGCTGCGTTGATATCGCTTGGCAGGAAGGAAGACCCGATGTTCACCCAAGTATATTTGTCCACCTGACCCCGGAAGAACCGGCTCCGGTCCGTTCCCTTCTCCCGGATGATTTCCGCATCTTCAATCTGCTCCGGTCGGTTGATCAGAATGGCACCGCCTTCCCCCATGCTGTAGTTCTTTGTCTCGTGGAAGCTGAAGCAGCCGTAATCGCCGATGCTGCCCAGCGCCCGGCCCTTGTAGAACGCGTTCACGCCCTGAGCCGCATCCTCCACAACCACCAGGTTATGTCTCTTTGCGATATCCATGATGGTGTCCATCTCGCAGCCCACGCCGGCATAGTGCACCGGGACGATGGCTTTGGTTTTGTCCGTGATGGCATCTTCAATCAGCTTCTCATCGATGTTCATGGTATCCGGACGGATATCCACGAAAACCAACTTTGCCCCCCGCAGCGCAAACGCATTTGCAGTGGACACAAAGGTGTAGGAAGGAAGAATCACTTCATCCCCCGGCTGAATATCGCTGAGCAGCGCCGCCATCTCCAAAGCCTGCGTGCCGGAGGTGGTCAGAAGGGCCTTTGCCGTTCCGGTATGCTCCTCAATCCAGGCGTTGCAGCGCTTGGTAAATTCCCCATCTCCGCAGATTTTATGGCTGTCGATGGCCTCCTTCATGTATTCGGTTTCTTTTCCCACATACGGTGGAACATTGAATCGTATCATAGTTACTCCCTTTCATATTCTAGATCCCATAAAAAAAATACAAACTTCTTTCAGACTGTCCCGAACGGGCCCAGAAGGTTATTGCTTCCCCAGGTCTTCGAAATTCACGGACGAGTCCGAATCCTTAGTATAAATTTCTCTCACCACGAACTGCGGATTGTTGCCCATTCCCAGGAACATTCGTCCGATGTATTCCCCAATCAGTCCCAAAGAAAACAGAATCAATCCGGAGAAGAAGAAGATGGCTGCCATCAGGGATGCCCAGCCCATCATCATGGCCGGATTCATGATTTTCCGCACAATCACCACGATAGCGCCGATTAATCCAAGCAGGGAAAAGATCATTCCCAGGCAGGTGGCCATGCGCAGGGGCACGACAGAGTATCCTACAATGTTGGACCAGAGCTTAATCAGCTTCTTAAAAGTATATCCGGACTGTCCGTAGGCTCGGTCGAAATGCTCCACCGGAATGCAGGAGATGTTGCGGGTGGTGCGGAGCACCAGTCCCTGCAGGTGGGTGTACGGCTCTTTGTACTGGATGATGTAATCCCGAACGAATTTTCTCATCACAAAGAAGCTGGATGTCTTCATTCCCTTCGGTTTCCCGATCAGGATTCGAACCGATTCGAAGTGAACCCAGCTTCCGAAGTTCCGGAAACGACTGTGTTTCTTTTCCGGATAGTATCCATAGACCACATCGTAGCCTTTTTCAATTTCCTCAAAGAGTTTCGGCAATTGGGACGGACGGGTCTGCAGATCGTCGTCCATGGAGATGATGTAATCCCCTTTGGCGTAATTCATTCCCGCAATGGATGCGTTGTGCTGACCGGAATTCTTCGCCAGCTCGATGGCCTTTACGCAGGAATATTCATTGGCCAATGCCTTCAGCTCCTGAAGGGTTGCCCCTTCGTCCGGTGAATGATCGTCCACCAGAATGAATTCGTAGGGTTTCCGATCGATTCGTTCCATTTCCTGTATGGTGCTCTCCACCACTTCTCGGATGGTGTGAGACGAGCAATAACAGGGAATGACAAATGAATAAGACATACATGTTCCTCTTTTCGTTGTTAATACTTACATATTCTAATATTTTTATGCGGCAGAATCAAGTGATTACACCCGAAAGGAGGAATCCGGCGCGTTCGCATCGGATTCCTCCTCGTATCAGCAATTCAATATTTTCTTCACCGTACATGCGGCTGTTCTAGTTCTTCGGAATCTTATCATAGTTAATCCGAATCAGCACGGTGATGTTCTTGTTGGCATACTTCTTTGTTCTCGGTCCCAGGTTCTTGCTGCTCACATCCGAACCGCCGGCGGTGTACCACAGCATGTTTCCGTTGGAATCCTTTCCGGCGTAGACACAGGTGTGCGTCTTCCATCCGACGATATCCCCCGGCTCCAGTCCGGCACTTCCCGGATGGCCCAAGTTGTACTTCACGGTGAAATACTCCGAATTCTTGATGTAGGAAGCACCCTTTCCGTGAAGGGTATCGGAAATGTAGAACGTGGTTCCGTGAGGCAGAAGGTCCATTCGCTGAAGGCCCCATGAAATATACGCCGCACAATTCACGTGATGATTTCCGTTTACCGCAGATTCATATGAAGATGCCGGATGATACCAGCTATAGGTAATCCCGTGGGCGAAAATCTGACCTTCCAAAGTCTCCAGGGTATCCAGCCATTTCTCGGTTCCCTGAGTCTTGGTCCGTTCCGCTTTTCCGGATTTGATAACCGCCTTGCTCTCATCCTCCACAGTCAGCTTTGCTTCCATGGCCGCCACATTCAAGGACGTGGAAATCTCCGCTGCCGCATCATAATCCTCCGTCTTGCGATCCGCATTGACCGGCTTAATCAGTGCTCCGACCAATACCAAATCCAACACCAGTATGATACCAATGAAGCCTATTAACTTATGTTTCGTTTTCAGAATTCGCTTCATGAATCCTCCCCGGTATTCGTTATCTTCTGCGTTTAAATATATCGCTTAAGTATACCACATTTGGAACAATTTGTGTATCGGAGAATCGTGTCGAATTCTTGTTTTTTTGTTTTTTGACCGTTGCCTATTTGGTCTTCATCTTCTTTATTACTATTTTCTATACAATTTCTTGGCGAAATTGTACAGTCCATTCTGCCACACGGAGGTTTCGTGTCCGCCCGCCGTGTCGTAGAAATCGTGGGAAATGTTCTGCGCCTTCATATATCGGTCCAGTTCATAGGAAACATTTCCGCAGACCTTGTCGGAACGCCCCACCATCACCATCAGCACATCGAAGGGGCGATGCTTGTCCTTCGGCAGATTTAAATCGCGAAGTGGTGCTTTGAGTCCGGTGCCGTTCGCCGCTTCCACGGAAACAGAAGGGGAAAAGCTGCCTATCGAACCGAACTGCTTCGGATATTTGTACGCCAACGCCAGCGCATTTCGTCCCCCCAGAGAATTGCCGGCCACCGCCGCATTCTTCCGACCTTTTTTTACCGAAAAATGACGTTCGATATAGGGCTTCAGATATTTCACCACCTCTTCCGGCGTGGCGTCAAAAGGTCCCAGGCTTTCCATGAATGTCAGACCCTCCACGCTTTCCGCCGCATTCACGTTGCTGTTGGGGCACACCACAATCATTTCCGGAACATCCTCGAAGTAATACAGGTTCTGCAGGATGATATTCGCTTTTTTGTTCGTCCAGGTCCGGTGGCTTCCGCCCCAGCCATGGAGCAGGTACAGCACCGGATAAGTTTTCGCCGCATCATAGTCCGCCGGGAGGAATACCGTCGCATGCCTGCGGGTGTGGGTGATTCCGGAATCATACTGAATCAGCTTCGGTTTCGGATACGAATAGCCGGGCTGTTTGCGGATAAAATAAGGATTCGGTGTCTCCTCCACGATTCCGTCCCGGTCCGCTTTTTCGTGAAGCGCCTCCACTTCCGCAGCCACCGCCTTCTTCGTCTCTTCCCTCTGAATCCTCTTCGTCACAACGCCGGACTTCAGGAGGACCGCAATCCCGGTTATCAAAAGAATCAGCAGGAGCACGGCCCGGCGCCTGCGCTTTTTCGTTGTTCCTCTCATCGTTCCCCTCCCATACAATTCCAATCCGGAAGCACGTCACTTCCGGGAAGCAAACTCCATATAAAAAACATATACCCAACACCCCGGAGGTATCAAAAATCTAGTTTATACTATATACTATTATATACGTGAAATTTTTCAATAGAGTTTCGTTCACACGAAAAAAGAAAAGTATAAGGAGAAAAAATATGACTCAGAACAACATGCCGCCGGCAGGCACAACCCCTGCCCAGCGACCGGTCTTGGAAAGGTTTAAGAAGCTGTCCAACGCGCAACTGAAATACATCGCATTTATTTCCATGTTCATCGATCATTTCAACAAGAGCATGATTTATCCGAATCTGGATGGCGGAAAGTTGCTGTACCTCAGCAACTTCTTCGACATCCTGGGGCGCATTGCCTTCCCGCTGTTTGCTTTTATGCTGGTGGAAGGATTCTACCGCACCCACAGCCGCTGGCACTACCTGGGGAACCTCCTGCTGTTCGGCGTCATTTCCGAAGTTCCGTTCGACCTCTTCACCACAAAGGAGCTCGTGAACTGGCGCTGGAACAACGTGATGTTCACCCTGGCCTTCATGCTGGTGACCATCTGGATTGTGGATGTCATCCGCGAGAAAATCGGCGACGAGAAGAAATGGCTGTGGTTCCTCATTTCCATTCCGGTAGTTGCCATCATGTGCCTCCTGGCCATGTTCTGCAGCCTGGACTACGATTACAACGGCATCCTGATGGCCTACTTCTTCTATCTGTTCCGGAACCATCCGTTCCCGCGAATCCTCTTCGGATACCTCTCCGTGGTGAAAGAACCTTGGGCGCTGCTGGGTCTCGGCCTCACCCTGACCTACAACGGCGAACGGGGAAAGCAGTCCAAATTGCTGAACTACTTGTTCTATCCGGTGCACCTGCTCATTCTGGGATTGCTGCGGTTCTACTTTAACATCTAGATTCTCACTGCTTTCGCGCCTTCGTCATATTTCTTGAACACGATGCTTCCGACAAATCCGGCGATTCCGCCGCCGACTGCCGCGATGGCCAGTGCTATTGCCACCTTCCCCGGTGCATTGAAGGCGAAAGGTGCCAGCATTCCCGGAATCGGGGAAGCGGTGCCCGGCGCATTGTTCACAATGCCCAGCATCGCCGCACCCACTCCGGCAATTCCGCCGCCGAAGAAATTGGAACCGTAAATCGGAATCGGATGCGTGGTGACGATATCCGCCTGGGTCAGCGGCTCCAGCATAACCGCAATCACGTTTCCGTTGTTTCCGAAGTGAAGTCTTTTGAAAATCATTCCGTTGGTAAAGGAGCCGCCGAAACAAGCGATTGCGGCAATTCCCATCGGAAGCCCCGTCAGTCCCAGCATGGCGGTAAGGGCCATGGAACTCAGCGGGGATGTACAAATCATCTTGATAATTCCGCCCAGAAGGAACCCCATGATGATTGGGGATGTGAGGGTCGCTTCCGTAATTGTTTTTCCGATAATCGAGAGCACCATCGTCACACCCGGATTGACGAATGCGGCAATGGCTCTTGCCACCGATGCAACGACCAGAGCGCCCACAATGACGTCCAACCCTTCCGGGAGTTTTTTCTCGATGGCCGGTCCGATCAGGCCCACCACGTAGCCGGCAATGAAACCCGGGAGAATTCCGTATCCTCCCACCGCAACTCCGGCACACATAGACAGTACCGGACTGGCACCCATGCCCATGGGTACCAGGGCCGCCGCCGCTACGCCGCCCATTCCGCCGGCGATGGAACCCACATCCTTAAAGAACGAAATGCCGAAAAGATCTCCGGCAATGTAACTCATAATCGCTTCCACCAGAAAGGTTGCCACTGCCGCATTTGCCATGCCGGACATCGCGGCCTGCCCCTTGGGCATCTTCAAACTGAACAGGGAAAAAGCAGCCAGTGTAATCAAAAGCAGTGCAATTCCAGAAATAATCGTAACCATTCATATCCTCCAAAAACCTTACCAACTCTACTTCATGGAAATATTTTCAAGTTCCTCTGCCAAAGCCCTCGCTCTGTCCGTCAGCTCCGACGGTGCTTTGCTTGCCGACAGCTTGTGATACAGGCCTCTTGCCATTTCGGCCGCATCCGCCAGACTTTCATCCACATCACCGGCTTCCGCATTCACCTTATAGACCTTCCCATCCAGAACTTCCACTCCGCTTCGCGGCATCCGGGTAATTCGAATTCCGTAACGAATGATGATTCGATAGATTACCAAAACAATTGCGGTTCTCACCAAGGCAATCAGAAGCAATGCGAATATCGTGGAGGCGTTCCCCATCTCACTGCCGATTCGAATGTACAGCTCCGCCAGGTTGGCCGCAAAATCCGGAACAAACAGGACGATGAACAGGGTCCAGCTCCGCTCTTCCGAATATACGTAGTTGTACAGAAGATAGATTACAACGCCGAACACGATGTAGAATACAAATTCCGGCATTCCGGTTTTCCAGATTTCCGCCGATGTAAGCACCTTTCCCGCGCCGGCGATGGAACGGGTCACCATCACGCCGGTGGCGGACAGGAACATCACCGGCATTGCGGCAAACTCATCCAAAAGGAGCATCAGCAAAGCAAATACGATAACGCCCGCTGACGCAACAAAGTTCTGGGTGAACAGATGCACATTAATCTGCGCCGTCAGCACTACCAGAACCGAATAGAACAACGTATAGATAAATTGATTTTTCTTGTTGGATGAATCCCCATTCATGATACTCCATTCCTTCCTTCGAAAATTGTTGACAGAAACAATAAACTTTCATCGCTTTTTATATTCTAGCACAATTGCATTGAAAAGTATACACGAAAATCCATTGAATTTCGTTATATCTCATATTCGGAATCCGTTTCCCCACAAAAAAACACCGACAACTCGGAAGCTGCCGGCGAACCAATTCAGTTTTCGTTTTAATATGGGTCTGTGCTACAAACAAGGGAGCGGTCTAGTTATATTATCCATACATTGCACATACAATCCCATATGCCTAGAAATTCGAGGGCCGTTCACGCTTTTTGACAGAAAATCCGGATTCAGCGTGAACGCAATTCGCCGATTATGTGGGATTCTAATTTTTGAGCGACGGATTACCGCTGGCGGTTCACGCCAAAAGGTTGATTTCTCCCAAGAAGCGTGAACTTTTTCAGGTGGATGGTATTACGAGAAAAATTACACGGTGAAAACGTGTATCGCTTAAAAAAAGTTCACGCTAATCTTACAAACATTGTTGATTAGCGTGAAGTCGCTTCGAAATTCTAGGCATACTTAACTCTATTCATTCAAAGAATTCTAATTACTAGAAAAGGACACGGTAGAGCGTACGTCTCACCATTACGGTACGGAATTGAAACAACTGCATCTATTTCGTCAGAACTTTCTTATGGTATCTGCGTTTTCCGCAATGGGGGCAGGTCATTTTTCGGCTCAGTCCCATATGAGGAGCCAAAAACACCGCTTTCATGGACGGCACGTATTTCCATCCGCAGTTCGGGCATTGATAGTATCCGGCATCGTGCTCAATTCGAAGGCAGGATACCATCCCTGTCGCAAAGATAATGCTTCCCATCAGAATCATTCCCACTCGCCACTTTATGTCATCCACCGCAAAGGATGCCGAGAAAATCAACAGCATAAAGGAAACGGTGCTCGTGTATCCGATGACCTTTTCCAGCGAAAGCAGCTTCTTGTTGCTCAGCATTTCCTGTTTTGTCAGCTCCAACAGGTTCTGCTCCGCCGTGTTTCTGTAATCATCCATCTCGATATGCTCTCCGGTCAGCAATTCATTGATACTGATTCCCAGCAATTCGCATAGGTCCGGCATTATTGAAAGGTCCGGCATGTTTTTTCCCCGTTCCCACTTTGATACGGCTCGGTCGGTGATTCCCAGCTGTTCAGCCAAGGCCGCCTGGGTAAGCGATTTCTCCTTTCGGCATTCTGCGATAAACTTTCCGATTTTGTTTTGATCCATGAGAGCAACCTCCTTTCTGCCTTCAATCTACCGCAAGCGAAGACTCATTCACACATACCGCCGGTTGATATCCGAGATTTTCAGCGATTACTGCTGAAACCAGGCAACAGCGCGAATCGGCGAACCGTCGCAATTCTCCACCTTCAGTGGAAAGCAACTGAACCAAAACAAATCCGTTCCGCACAGATTCAGGTTCTTGAGGTTCTCAATATTTACAATATCCGTCTCTTCAAAAAGTCGATGATGGCGAATCAATTTTTCATCCGAGATGGGATCCAACCCGATTACATCAAATCCGATGCCCTTGTAATTTCCGGACAGGATATATTCCATTACCTCCTCATCAATACACGGATACTCTCCAAAGTATTCTGCAGTCCCCCATCGGCAGTCCCACCCCAAATTGAACAGCAGAAAATCCGCCTGCTCGGCTTTCCCTCCGGATCGGCGAATGCAATCCATGGTAATGTCCTGACCTTCTTTCAGTTCTCTGCAGTCGATAACCAGCGCCTTCCCGATGAACTGCTCCACCGGAAATTCATCCAGCGTAGTTCTCCCCGAAAAAATATGTGCCGGAGGATCCATATGCGTCCCCGTGTGGGTGTACATCTGCAACAGTGTTTCTTTGAACCCGTCGCTCTCGTACGAGCTGGTTGGACTTAACTTCGGCGGCTCCGTCCCGGGGTATACCGGCATGTTTTCACGAATCGTATGCGTTAAGTCGATTACTTTCATTATCTGTCCCTCCGCGTTTTTCTTTTTTGGACATTACTTACGTTACTTCAAGGAAACTATATCATACTTTTTGCTTTTTCACCAAGTCCATGCAGGTTGCCGGCGGAGATGCGTCCGAGACTTGGTGCAAAGGAAACGAAATCATAAGCCTTTGCGGGATTTCTTGCACCAAGTTTTCGCCGGTTTCCGGCGGAGATGTGTCCGAGGCTTGGTGCAAAAGAAACGAAATCATAAGCCTTTGCGGGATTTCTTGCACCAAGTTTTCGCCGGTTTCTGGCGGAGATGTGTCCGAGGCTTGGTGCAAAGGAAACGAAATCATAAGCCTTTGCGGGATTTCTTGCACCAAGTCTTCGCAGGTTGCCGGCGGAGATGCGTCCGAAATTTGATGCAACAGAAAAGGAGCCTTTGCATCACGCAAGGACTCCTCTTTGAACTGTTTACAGGCACATCTTGAAAATATTTACAACATCGTCTTTATCCAGTGGCACAAAAGCATTCCCCAGATTGCCCAGCCGAACCGCCTTTGCCGCCATCACATCGAAATTGCTGTCATCAATTTCGATTTCCGACAGGCGGCTCTTCAGACCTAAGGTCCGGAACAGAAATTCTTCCATAAGGGCAATGCTCTTCTTGGCAACTTCCATTGGCTCGAGGGATGCGTCCAGACCGAATACACTGCAGCCGAACCGGTAGTATTTGGATACGGTATTTTCATTCAAGCAATACTCCATCCACTTCGGTGTGAGAATGGCCAGCCCCAAACCGTGGGTGATATCGTAAATGGCCGACAGCTCATGTTCCATCGGGTGACAACTCCAGGACTGACGTTTTCCACCGTTTACAAAACCATTAATCGCCCAGGACGAAACCCACATCAGATTCGCTCTCGCCTCATAATCCTCCGGATGCGCCATGGCAACGGGAGCATACTTGATAATCGTCTTCATCAGGCCTTCCATTACGGTATCCAACATGTACAGGTCTTTGTTCATGTTAAAATAAACCTCGATTACATGGCTGAGCATGTCCGCCGCACCGCAAGCCGTCTGGTAAGGACTGACGGTATATGTAATCGTTGGATCCAGGAATGAAACCTTCGGCTGCATCAACGGAGACCCCTGGCAGATTTTATCCTTCGTCTCCGAATTACTAATTACCCCCACGGAATCCATTTCGGATCCGGTAGCGGCAAGCGTCAGGACGTCGAGAATCGGAAGACACCGGGTAATCTCTGCTTTTTCCTCCAGGATATCCCATGCATCCCCATCATAGAAAGTGGCTGCGCCGATGAACTTTGTACAGTCGATGACGGATCCGCCGCCCACCGCCAGAAGCACCTCGATGCCTTCTTTTTTGCAAAGCTCCGCACCGGCCCTCACCGAAGGGACTTTCGGATTCGGTTCGATGCCGGACAACTCAAAAAGCTCCAAGCCTGCTTTTTTTATTTCCGCCACTATCTTGTCGTAGAGTCCGGATTTTTTAATCGAGCCGCCCCCATAGGTGAGCAGCACCTTTTTCCCATACTTGTTTAATTCTTCCCCCAGATGGCCCAGCTGGTTCTCGCCAAAGTACACTTTTGTCGGGATATCGTAGATAAAACTGTTCATACCGCTTTCCTCCTTTTCTGCCACAACGCGTTCGACGCATTAAAACAATATATCGTTTCTTAAAAGCTACCGACCGTAACGTTCCATACCTGAAGGTGATCACATTTCTCGAATCTTCCTAATATTGTGATTCATCAGGTGTCTTCCAATGTGTCTATACGCAAATGCTTTAAGTCCTGAAATCTCCTGATGATGTTCTTTGAAAAAATCATCCGGACAATCGTATACGCCAAAATCCTGATTGATACCTTCACTCTGAATATAGGTATTGTTCCTATCAAACTCAATAGTGGGATTTCTGAAATCCTTGGTTGCTACTCCATAACCGCAAAATGTACCGCAACATTCCGGATTTTGTTCTTGCAGTTTCTTAAGATAGGTCTTATCCAGAATAAAAGCTTCTAGCTCATACCACTGTTTTTCAAGGTAAATTTCTACCCAACTGTGGACCACATTTCGTGGCGCATTGCGATAAACAATCCCGGTCATAGCTCCTTTCTGCAGCTTCTTATCGATTGTAAAACCGTGTATTCTGCATGGAATACCGCAAGCACGCAAAAGGGCCATGAATAGCGTCCCTTTTGTATTGCACTGTCCATAACCGTCGGCAAGTACTTTGGAAGCGGGGATTTCATCATCAATATTATATCCAAATACGATATCATCCCTTACATAATTATAGATTGCCTTAACTCTTTCAAATTCGTCCATTTCTTTCCATTTCAAATTATGAATAAGTTCTTGAATTCCAAGATTGGAGAAATCAAGCATTCGTGTTTCCATAAGATATTTGTCTGCCATCTTTTCACCATTTTTTAAATAATCGCACCCGCCTATACTGATATTATAGAATGGGATGTAGTAAAAGGAAATATCATATTCCAAAAATTGAACCCGGTCATTCCTGCATAAAGGTACAAATTCAACAAACGGGAATCTTTCTGTATCGAAGTGGGAAAGCGGAGTATCAAGACCCAGCACCGGTAATCTAATATGTTTGGCAGAACTTTTCGATGTTTCTTTGGATACCTTTACGCAAGAAACATCAGATACTAGTGACAACAGAAAGAAACGGAAAATTTCTAAGATACTAAAAATCATCGCCTGTGCAGCATTCGGAATCTGTATTCTCCATTTCAGTATTTGGGCAATCCTCTACGGAATGTACTCACTTAAAGGCGAAGTTTTTGCCGAAAATATTTCTGCGGTCCTAACCGTTTTTTCAGTAATCGGTACTGCATGTTATGCGTTCTTGCCTACGGCAGGGGTATTGGCTTCAGCCGGAATAGCAATAGTGGGAGCAATAGACAAATCAAAGAAAACCGCCCTAACCGGAATTATTCTGATATGCGCAATGCTGTTGCTCCGTCTCCTGCCGCTTATGTATATGCACATGCAAATAGTGTATTAAATGCACGGTTAAAAGCACTCGTCCGTCGTTCCGGTCAATTCCGCCCACCTTGCGGACAAGAATCGGGCATAAAGAACCGGTTCCAACCCATAGCTCCCGATTGAGCAGGTATTGTTCACTTCCACCAGAACGGTTTCACCTTCTTTGGTCACGCCAAAATCCAGTGCATACGCCTTCGGTGCCCCCTCGAAATCCTTCACGCAGGATTCCACGACATCCGCATCGCACGCAACATCCCACCGGCCGCCGTATCTTCGCACGTCGATAATCTCTCCATACAGAACGAACACCCGGAATTCAGCGATAATTTCTTTTACCTCGCTGCAGTATACCGGATAGTCCTCATAGTAACTTCCGCATCCGATCAAATCCGCCGGTTCTCGAATAATTCGGCCTTTGAATTTTTTGTTGTGAATCGGTTTCATAAAAACAGGCCACATCTCCGGGTTGGAGTTTACCGTATTTGCCGTACTCTTCCACAGGCGACGTTTGAGGTATTTGCGCAAAACCTCCGGATAATCCATATCCTCAATTTCTCTGTTAAAATCTCTTAAACGAGCAGCAACGGTACCGATGTATCCCACCACCACATCGTCCATTTTGCTTTCTGACAATTCCTCAAAGGTTTCAAAAAATACTGTTTCAAAACCCATTTCCCAGAATCCAATGTACGCATTAAAATGGTCCTGATCTGTTGGGGTTCCGTTTTTTGCTTGTATGAATACTTTCATTTATTTCTTCGTCCTTCTACCTTCTTTTGCTTATCATATTTTTTCCTCTTTGCTTAAACTACGATACAGCTGTCATCTTAGCTATTACGAATTGTTGAAATAACAGGCTTACCTTCACTATCTAATAATTGTGTCAGCCCTCCGGAGTAACCACTGGCATGATATAAATAGTTTACTCCGGTCTCTTTATCTACCCATATTTCTGTAACATTAACGGACCCCTGTGAATAAATTACCTCAAATCGTTGTTCCTTTTTCATTTTTGTTTACCTCCATCTATGGCCTTAAACAATTCATAATAACGGTAATCATCATTTCTTTTCTAAAGTACAAAAGATGCGCAGCCTTCTCTTCTAATGTCGGATACAGTTCCTGTCCGGCAAAAGATTGGTATATGTTTCCAATACTGCCTTTGAAAGAATCATCTTTCTCTTTGCCGAACAAATCTGATTCTGCTCCAAATCGCATCTGTGCTATTACATCCATGCATTCTTTGTAAGTGAGTTCATATGTTGCAGTATTTCCCTTAAGGCGTTCCATATTCTGGTAATCATATGAATCAAGCAATTCCAATGCTTTGCTGTATTTCTGAATTACATTAAGCACCTGTTTCGAGTCAAGCGCATTCTGAGTTCTTTTCATAATCTGTATTACTTCACCGAGTTGCGCAATACGATTATTATTTACAGCATAACCCTGTAATATATATTGTTTAAGAACTGAATTTGCCCATTTTCTGAATTCAACACCTCTCTTAGATTTAACTCAATATCCGACGGAGATGATTACATCGAGGGTGTAAAATGGCACCTTTTGCTTCACACCAACAACACGCATTTTTTGCGTGTTGTTGCCTTTATCGACTTCCTCCTCAGAAAAAACATTATTTACATGTTTTCTAATGGTTTTCTCGTCTCTATCAAATAGTACGGCCATTTGATTTGCACTCAGCCACACCGTTTCACTATCAAAAGGTACTTCAAGTTTGACAGCGTTATCTTCCGTTTCAAATAATACTAATTCGTTTTCGTTTTTGTCTCCCATATTTCTCTCCACCCTCCAAGTGGTGTTCGATATCGTCTTTTCCGGTAACATTATAGTCAGGTGCTTGTACATTCATCCTATACGTCTGTTATTTCTGATGCATAGAAAGTTCTCTGTTATTTTATATACTGGAATTTATCCGCTCCCAGTATATTCGCCGAATAAGAAATAGTGGTACTGGGGCTCTGCCCCAGACCCCGGGGGTTATTGCTTTGATTTCCAGGAGGCAGTTCCTTACAGACAAGATAAAAGGCAGTACATCACGCACTGCCTCCTGCAAAACTGATATGGCGCTCATGTTGCACCCCTGCATTGCACTATCCTCCATATCAGCAAAGTAAACGAAGTATATCATAGGTGGTGTTATCAGACACCCCTAAAAATCAATGTTGTCCTTGACAAGGGGTACACATCACACATCATCAATTACAAAACCCCTAAAAAGTTTATAGAGCCAAACTGATATGGTGCTTTTTCGATATATTCCTTTCTTGCTCGCTCTGGTGATATAAGTATTATTTCACCCGCAAACTTAAATAGCCAACTGTAGAAATTGGGGCTAAGAGCCACTTCTGGATATGCACAGAAAGTCTCGTCAGTTGCAATTTCAGTTTTTACACGTTCACCGAAACGATCAATCACATATTTCATAAGATGATTCTTGCACTCAAGTGTTACTCTTACAGTATCACCATCATACATTTCAAATATCTGACGAGAATATCGATCAAGAGAAAAAGTCTTTGGTCGTTTTACTGCTTTTTCCACCAGCAACTGTACATGACAGATACGGTCCGCACGGAAAGACGAGATATTGTCATGTTTCTCCGAGTATCCCACAACATAGTAAAAGTCGTCATTCCAGAATAGAGACATCAAGGTATACAATACTCATCGCAAGAGGATTATAACATTCAGTTCATGCAGATGTAGAAATTGGAATCTCTACATCTTGCTAATTATCCACATGTTGTAAAACACCATAATAATTCCTCCAATAACAACATATACCCCTACCCATATAATTGAATATTCGAATATCTTGCTTTGATCTTTTATAAAGCAATTAACAATAGCCATTATAGCAAATATCGGGGCAACACACCATCCAAGCATACACATAGCCCCTGTATATTCATCAAGAAAACAGGCAACAATACTACATATAATAGCCGTTGTGGCATAGATAATTGACTTTTTCATAAATGCCTCCTACATAGTAGATATGATCTATAAACATTCAGTCTACCTCTTGACGCGCATAGACCGTTAAGGTTTTTATTCTCTTTTGCACTATCAATTAATACCTTTCTAATTTCGCTTGCAGATAGCTTATGTATGTTCGTATATAAGGTTTTAATAAACTTGAATTTATCTTGCAATTAGAAACCATTTATCTTGTATATGGTTCAGTGTCTTTTCCATCATATACAAATGCTTTTATATCCGTATTTTCATCAACCTCAGCATGAATACCTACCGTGTATTCTTTATCTGTAACATTCTGAAAAGAATAGCAACCGCCAGCAGGAATACTGTCAGATACAAGTTCCTGTTTTCCTTCACAGAGCAGATGTACAGTAATGTCAAAATCGTTTCTGTTCTGGACTGTCAACACGCCTGTATTAGACAAAATTTTTGCGTCAGAATATGTAATTACATAGGAATCAGGCGTTGACTTTTCCGCACAGACCACAGAACACTCCCACTGTGTCTTTGCTTTTGCTTTTCGATAGGCTTCCGAAGACTTATATGTTGAAAATATAATCATTGTACTTATAGCAAGAATGCCAGTGATGACAAACGCTATTGTTACTTTTTTCTTCACAACCATCACCTCCACACACAAATTCCGAATTGTCGATTTCTATATTCCCTTAATTTTAATGTTTCAGGACACAAAAGTCAATCAAACTTGAGTGAATAAAATATGATGATTCAAATTCATTCCGTTTCCGTTTGAACCCCAAATACGACAATAGCGGTTCTGCATTGCAACAGAACCGCTCGGCCATATCACTTATTTCTTCTTGAACAACGCCGCTTTCACAACGCCCTTCGGATCTTTCACTAACAGAATAACCAGCCAGATGATGAGCCCCAGAGCTGCAACCGACAGACCCAGATAAAAATCGTTCAGCATATCCACAGGAGCAGGGGTAAAGTACTCCGCACCAAGTTCTGTATACTCAAAAATGGCATCAACCAGCCACATCAGAGATGCCCCCCAGTACATCCAGCAAAGAGTCCCAACTTTCATTTCACTTTGGGGAGCGCCCTTATACCAGACGACCGTAGCAATTATTGCCGCAAAAACCGTTGTCAGTAATGTCATACTCTACATTCCCTCCTTTGCAAGCTTGCAATCCTGTATCGCTCTCTTTTCCATAAAAGAAGAAACAGCAAGCATACCGCACCATACAGCCGTAACAAGTACCGCCATCATAACGCCTGCGCTGCCCATTTCTGCCAACATGTCAGCGGTTTCACCATTTTCAACTGCCGTTAGGAATGGGAAAAACGGTACCACTTCGCCATGCCACAGGTGTTCAAACGCCAGCAACGCAGAACCACCCCAGAGCAGCTTGTTCAGCCAGCCAAGCTTCGTGGAAAACTTAATTCTCGTTGCCTCCTGAACAGAGCCATCCGGAAGAGAGAGCTTTACCGATTCTTCTTTTTCCTTGGACTTGATTACCTTTGCAGCAACCGTTGTGATAATAGCTTCCGTAGCCGGAACAAGAAAACATGCCATAATTATACCTCCTAATTCTCACAGATGTTTCTACGCCAAACAAAAAAGAAGGCGTACTGCCCCTCTTCAGAGGAGCCGTATACCTTCTTGTGTATACATCATCGTCATCTGTTATTTACTTTGAATGTTTTATCATCGGACGCTTCTGCATCACTACTCAACTTCCTGTATGAGTATGTGATAATTTTACCACTGCATAACAAGAAGCGCAAGAATCTGCGGTTAGAATATTATTTTATTTCCTTCAGAACTTCTTCTATTAAGTTTCCGACAGACAGGTGTGAAACCCCGACAATGGTATTATCGCAATGATTCACAGGAATCAGCAGCCTTTTTGCTCTGCTTTGCCCAACAGCTACCGCCATCGTTGGAGTCACTTCGCCAAACATGGCATCGGCAATAACAATACCAATCGGTCCAATAATTATGTCGGCGGTCCGACAACCAACAATAACTGCATTCTCTCCGGTCGCCGCATGGTCGGCACCGGCTTTCAGCATCGCCGTTGTAGCTGTACTGTTTGTTCCAACTGCCGTAATTTCTATCTGTGGCTGTTTGTGCTTAATCGCGGCGACTACTTGTTTTCCGATTCCGCCACCCTGAGCATCTATTACTAATACTTTCATGCAATATGTCCTCCCGACTGTCGATTGCTTGTTATTGCAAGGTGTTTAGTTGATATATTTGGAAGTTACTCATCCGAATCCATCCACATCATCACTTTTTTGCACTGTGGGCAGTGCCATGCCTGATGTTCAGCAGGATATGGAAGAACGTTAACCGTATTTCTGGTAAAGAAACCTTTTATGCCCTTTTTCTGTCTCTCTTCATTGGATACAAATTCATACGAACTATCACCGCCTTGTGCATATCCTTCTACCGTCCCTTGTTCCATTTCATTTCCGCAATTTAAACATTTCATTATCGTTTAACCTTCTTTCAAATTCGCTAATCAATCTTTGAAGTTTAATACAGAAAAGTGCATTATGAAGTTTCCGTGAAGTGTTGTGCATTTCCGACAATTCAACCCTAATCTGCACAACATTTTTGCCGAGGAAGCAGTTCTTTTTCTGGAATTAGAGAAAGCACCAACATTTAATGGACTATCCTATTAGAATTACCCCGAATTCCCTCGAAAAACCGTACTATTTTTATGCCGAATCGGGTCAGATGCACATCAGCTCACTGTGTCGCCTTAGAAACGTTAGCGCAAAAAGTCGGTTCCGACGGCAATATGCATAACGTTTCACACCAACTTCACAATCCGTCCCGGTGACTACTCTAATTTTGCCGATTTCAGGCAGGGAGATTTTATCTCCCCGCCATCATAAATCTTTATCGTTTAGAAAAGTTGTCCCGGTTGCTTAAGCTTTTCCTTGTATGGAAAGCCCTTATCAAATTCGTCAGCTTCTGCTTCATCTACAAAATATCCTGCAGGTGTTTCATACTCTCCGGTTATGCCATCTAAATAACCCGGAATCAACTCCTTGCAAAGGAAGAACGATGCATCTTCCCCCTCCGGAAGTCCATGATAACGAATACCGAATTCGCCGGCATAGGTGAATCCGCTCTTTCCATAGAAGTCAATGTTACCTTCAAAGCATACTGCACCGAATCCCATCTTTGTAGCCTGATGAAGAGAATAGTCCAGCAATACCTTTCCATATCCCTTTTTCTTAAGCTCCGGTGTGATGCAGATAGGTCCCATGGTCACGATTTGAATATCTCTCCCGTCATCAGTCTTGATTACCGCTTTCATGAAAATGGTCTGTCCAATCAGCTTTCCATTAAGCTCCATCACATAATCCAGTTCTGCAATGAAGTCCGGATTACTTCGCAACTGATTCAGAACAAAATGCTCCAGACAACCGGGGCGGTACACATTCCAAAATGATTCTCTTACTAGGTTTTCTACTTCACGGTATTCTTCTTTTTTCTCCAAACGTATTGTAATGTTATTTTTATTCATTCTTTATTCGCAAATTGCAATAACAAGTTGAACATTGACATGTGAACAGTTTACATGTTCAACTTGATGTTACCATCGACGCTTATGTATGCTATAATATGACAAACAGAAAAGCAGAAAAACAAGGAGGGTAAGAAGAATTATGGCAAATATTTCATCAGGGATTATCGGCGATTCCAATCTGCTTAATTTAAAGGAAATACCTGTACAGGAAATCCGACCAGAAGTTACGTTGTTTTTAACACCAGGAGAAGATATTATTCAGGCCTTCAAAACAGTAAGAGATCAAGTCATTTTTACCAACAAGCGTGTCCTTGTAGTAAATGTACAGGGACTGGTAGGAAAGAAAGTCTCCTATTTCTCCTACCCTTACTCAAAAGTCCAGTATTTTGGTGTTGAAACAGCAGGCGTTCTGGATATAGACAGTGAACTTGTCTTGATGTTCAGCAATGGAGCGAAGCTGCAGTTTGATTTTAAATCTCAGGTAAACATTAAGGCAATCTGTGCAACAATCTCGCAGTTTGTTTTGTAAGCGTTGTCTTATCCTAACACGTATATAAAAAACTAGGCATCTGTCATTTGGCAGGTGCTTTTCTTATGCTATTTTTTGGTTCATCCCTTTTTTCATACTCCATTAGGTTGTTTTTATACTTTTCACTTGTCCGCTCTATCAAAATTCCCATTCTCCATAAATTACAATTTATAATTCGGTTAGAAACAAAATACCACACGCTCCGAGGTACCGATGATTCATACATCAATACCCCGAAGCCTCCGGCTCGGCTTCTTGGGCGTCCCTTGCGGACTGCGTCTCATCTGCTCAGACTTCGCCTTCGGCTCGTCTTCGCAGGAGACAGCATGTCGCCGTCCCGAAACCTGCCGCTCTGCCTTCACTGCCGTTCGGCAATCGCGGGGTTTCTCTGGCGGACTGCGTCTCATCTACTCAAGCTTCGACTTCGTCTCGCTTTCGTAGGAGACAGCATGTCTCTACATGCTTGGTCATTGGGAAGTTGTCGTAGGATTTCATGTATACGGGTTCGTAGCCGTTCATTTTGAAGAGTTCCAGGTTCATGCACATGGTTTTCGGGTTGCAGGAGATGTACAGGATTTCCGGGATGTCGTACCGGCACAGCATGTGCACCACTTTGTCGTGCATGCCGGCTCTCGGGGGATCCACCACGATCATGTCCGGTTTTTCCGTCAGCTCGTCCAGCTTTTTCCGAACGTCGCCGCACAGGAATTCGCAGTTGGTAATCCCGTTCAGCTCCGCATTGTGCCGAGCGGCTTCCACGGAATCCTCCACGATTTCCACGCCGTAGACTTTTTTCGCCTTCAGGGCCATCAGCTGCGTGATTGTGCCGGTACCGCAGTACAGATCGTATACTGTTTTTTCATGAATGTCCGGCAGCAGATTCAGCGCGTCGGAATACAGCCGCTCCACCGCGTTGATATTGGTCTGGAAGAAGGCGAAAGCCTTCACCTGGAATTTCAGACCCAGAATTTCTTCGTAGTAGAAATCCCGGCCGTAAAGGATTTTCGTGCCCTCGTCGATTACCGCATCCGCCAGGCTGTCGTTGAACGTGCGAACGATGCCCACCAGCGTGTTGTCCAGCTCCAGCCCCTGAAGCAGCTCCACGTATCCGGCTTCGTCAAAGCCCTCCTCACTGCTGGTGATGATGTTCACCAACACCTCATTGGAGCGAACGCCATGGCGCACCACCAGATTCCGCAGCAAGCCCGCATGGGTTTTTTTATGGTAAAAAGAATATTCTCTCTCCCGGCAGAAGTTCAGGGTGGCCGACAGAATCCGATTGAAATCTTCCGGCACCAGCTGACATTCATCGCAGGTAACGATGGACATGAAGCGCCCCTTCTGATGCATGCCCAGTTCCAAAGGACCGCCGATTTCTACATCGCCGAAGGTGTATTCCATCTTGTTGCGGTACCGGTACGGGGTCTCCGCCGGAACCATTCCCTGATATACGGACGCATCCACATGGAATCTGTCGAAAAGGTCCAGCACCTGCTGGTTCTTCAATCGATGCTGCTCTTCATAGGGAACGCCCTGGTGCAGGCAGCCGCCGCAAAGGCCGTTCAGCTTACATTCTTTAAAATTCTCCATATTTGTCATAGAACTCCTTTTTGTATTCGACGAAACGGTCTTCCTCGATGGATTTTCGAATATTCTTCATCATGTTCACCAGGAAGTGGATGTTGTGCTCGGAGAGCAGCATGGAACTGAGAATCTCGTTGGATTTAAAAAGATGTCTCAGGTACGCTCTGGAATAATTCCGGCACACGTAGCAGTCACATTCCGGATCCAGGGTGCTGAAATCTCTCTGATGCACCGCATTCTTGATGTTCACATTTCCGTGGGAGGTCATGGCTACGCCGTGTCTCGCCAGACGGGTCGGCAGCACGCAGTCGAACATATCCACGCCGCGCTCGACGCCTTCGAATAAGTAATCCACTGTGCCAACACCCATGAGGTAGCGCGGTTTTTCTTTTGGCAGATAATCCACACAATCGTCCAGCACATCCAGCATGATGTCCTTCGGCTCTCCGACGGACAGTCCGCCGATGGCATAGCCCGGCAGGTCCAGATCCACAATCTGCTCCGCGCTGATTCTCCGAAGGTCCTTGAACATTCCGCCCTGCATGATTCCGAAGAGGGACTGCTGCTCCGTGTTTTGGTGGTGGTCCTTGCATCGCTTGAGCCAGCGGGTGGTCCGCTCCAGGGACCGTGCTACGTACGGCTTCTCCGCTTCGTATTCCACGCATTCGTCGAAGGCCATGATGATATCTGCCCCCAGCGCATTCTGGATGTCGATGGACGTTTCCGGTCTCATCATGTGCTTGGAACCGTCGATATAGGATTTGAAGGTAACTCCTTCCTCTGTGATTTTACGGAATTTTCCCAGGGAAAAAACCTGGAAGCCGCCGCTGTCCGTGAGAATCGGGCGATTCCAGTTCATGAACTTGTGAAGTCCGCCGGCCTCTCGAACGATATCCTCGCCGGGTCTCAAATAGAGATGGTAGGTGTTGCCCAGAATAATCTCGGCGCCGGTGGCCTCCACGTCCTCCGGCTTCATGGCTTTCACCGTAGCCTGGGTGCCTACCGGCATAAATACCGGGGTTTCGATAGTGCCGTGAGGCGTGGTGATTCGGCCGCGGCGGGCGCGAGTTCTGGTATCCTGATGAATTAATTCGTATGTTACTGCGTTGCTCATAGTACCTCTTTGTTTCTTTTTTTATATTGCAATCTCCGGGAGATTACTCAATCAGCATGGCATCTCCGTAGCTGAAGAAGCGATATTTTTCCCGAACCGCTTCTTCGTACGCTTCCAGAATGTGTTCCCGATCGTACAGCGCGGAAATCAGCATCAGAAGTGTGGACTTCGGAAGATGGAAATTGGTGATCAATGCTTTTACAATCTTAAATTCGTATCCCGGATAGATGAAAATTCCGGTGCTGTTGTGGCCGGCCTGAACCCGGAAGCCCTCCGGTGTCTCCACCGCCGCACTCTCCAAAGTTCGGGTGGACGTGGTGCCCACGGAGATGATCCGCTGTCCCGCGTCGATGGCGTCGTTGATGATCTTCGCATTCTCCTCCGTCACCGAGTACTCCTCGAAATGCATGTGGTGCTCCTCGATGTTCTCGCATTTTACCGGGCGGAAGGTGCCGATGCCCACGTGCAGGGTGACGTAGGCGATTTTCACGCCCTTCGCTTCGATTTCTTTCAGCAGTTCTTTGGTAAAATGAAGTCCGGCTGTCGGGGCGGCTACCGATCCGTCAATACGGCTGTATACCGTCTGATAGGTTTCTTTGTCCGCGTCGTCCGCCGGCCGTTCGATGTACGGCGGAAGCGGCATGCTGCCCAGCTCTTCCAGCCGCTCCATGAAAATGCCTTCGTATTCAAAACGAACCTTCCGGGTTCCCTGATCCGGATCCTGGAACCCCAGAATATGTGCCTGGAACAGGTGCTCGGAATCGAACACCACCGTGTCTCCTTCCTTCAGTCTCTTTCCCGGGCGGACCATGGTTTCCCATACGTCCCCTTCCAGCCGCTTAATCAGCAGAAATTCGATGTGGGCGCCCGTCACCGCCTTCCGTCCGAACAACCGAGCGGGAATGACCCGTGAATCGTTCAGGACCATGCAGTCTCCCGGTTTCAGATATTCCAGAATATCGTGAAAATGACGGTGCTCAATGCTGTTCTTCTCCCGGTTCAGAATCATCAGCCGGCAGGAATCTCTTTGCTGCGCCGGAGTCTGAGCAATCAGCTCCTCCGGCAGGTGATAATCAAAATCTTCTAATTTCATGTGTTTCCTTCTTTTATATATGATATGATTTTTCGTTTTCTTCGGCTTTCCCGAATTTTGTTTTTACTTCTCCGAATAGAGCGCCATCAGCCCCAGGTGTTCGTACGCCTTCCGGGATGCCATCCGCCCCTTCTGCGTCCGATACATCAGCTCGGACTGAATCAGGTACGGTTCGTTCACATCCTCCAGCGTCACCCGCTCTTCGCCGATTGCGGAAGCGATGGTCTCGATTCCCACCGGGCCACCGTTGAACCCCTTGATAATCGTGGTGAGAATCTCTCGGTCCAGCTTCTCCAGACCCAGGTCATCGACCCCCAAAGCATCCAGTGCTTTCCGGGTGATATCGATATCCACGTTTCCATCCTGAATGACCTCCGAAAAATCCCGCACTCGCTTCAGCATGCGGTTGGCGATTCGCGGCGTCCCTCGGGACCGTTTCGCCAGCTCCGTCAGTGACTCTTCATCGATGTGCACGTTCATCACCCGCGCCGACCGGCGAAGGATTTCCTTCAGTTCCTCCACGGTGTAGAAATCGAATTTGCAAATGATTCCGAACCGATCCCGCAGCGGTGCCGAAAGGCTTCCCGCCCGCGTGGTGGCGCCGATCAGGGTAAAATGAGAGAGGTCAATCCGAAGGGACCGCGCCGACGGACCTTTTCCGATGACGATATCCAGCGCATAGTCTTCCATGGCGGAATACAGCACCTCTTCCACCGACCGGTTCAGCCGGTGAATCTCGTCGATAAAAAGCACATCGTTTTCATTCAAATTGGTCAAAATGGCGGCCAGATCTCCGGCTCTTCCGATGGCCGGGCCAGATGTGATTTTGATATCCACACCCAACTCGTTGGAAATGATTCCCGCCAATGTTGTTTTTCCCAGTCCCGGCGGTCCGTAGAAAAGCACGTGATCCAGGGACTCTCCCCGCATCTTCGCTGCCTCGATGTATATGGACAAATTCTCTTTATTTCCCGATTGCCCGCAGTACTCGCTGAGATATTGAGGACGAAGGGTATGTTCCCCCTCCAAATCCGAGGGCTGCATCTGTCTTGACGTAATCTGTTCTTCCATAAATATGGTAACTTCCTTTCCTACATCAGGAATTTCAGGGACTTCTTGATGTATTCTTCGATGGTCAAATCATCCTCCGGCACGTGACCGATGGCTTCTTCCGCCTCTGCTTTACTGTATCCCAAAGTGGTCAGGGCCACCACCGCATTGTTCCGTTCGTCGGAGAACAGTACCGCCGGTTCCGCTGCGATTTCCGCATCCTGAATCGGAACGGCACTCACCTTGTCCGCCAGTTCCAGAATCACCCGTTCCGCCGTTTTCTTTCCAACGCCCTGCGCCTTCGCAATGGATTTGGCATCCTTATGCATGATAAATGCTTTGATCTGGTTCACCGTGCCGATGGACATGATGGCCAGCCCGGCTTTCGGTCCCACGCCGTTCACCGTCAGCAGCTGCTCGAAAAGAGTCAGCGCATCCCGGTCGTTAAATCCGAACAGGGACATGCCGTCGTCCTTCACCTGCATATACGTATACAGCTGAACCACATCTCCCTCCCGGGCATTCAGCACCGGCGAGGTATCCGCCACGTGAATCCGGAAACCGATTCCGCCCTGCGTCTCCACCACGATGGATCCCTTCTCATAAAAAAGATATTTTCCCGTAATATGTCTAATCATCCTATCACCCTGTTATTTCTGGAATGCGCATGGCAAATTGCCGCCGCCACCGCATCCGCCGTGTCATCCGGCTTCGGTACTTCCTTCAAATTCAGAATTACCTTGACCATATTCTGCACCTGTTTTTTCTCCGCCCGGCCGTAGCCCACCAGCGCCTGCTTAATCTGCAGCGGCGTGTACTCCGAAACCCGAAGTCCGTTCCGCTCACATGCCAAAAGAGCAACGCCCCTGGCCTCGCCCACTTTAATCGCCGTCGTTGTGTTGCTGTTAAAAAAAAGTTCCTCAATGGACGCCTCTTCCGGCTGATATTTCTGAATCACTTCATTCAGCCCGTCGAACAGCTGATTCAGCCGCTGCGGCATCGGTGTATGCGCCTCCGTCTCAATAGATCCGTAGTCCACGGTCCGAAAACGATTTCCGTTATAATCCAGAATTCCGTATCCCATAATGGCATACCCCGGATCGATTCCAAGTATTCTCATTCTTCTAAAACTCCTCGGGCTATTTTACCAAAAAACGCTTCCTTTGTCTAATAGCCCGGCGCCGACCCTCGCCACCAACATCCAGACGGCACCGCACGCGACCGGACAATGATCCGGAGGATTACCGAAAAACCGGATCCGCCGTCTCAAAGTGCCGGCCGGGCCGATGAATGGTCGGAAGACAGCCCCCCAAAAAAACGTCCGGCTCTCCAATTGCCCTGCCGGGCCCGGGGACGTGGTGCCTCACTGCCCGCCAGCCCTTGTTCCTTCGTCGACGAGCACCACGTCCGCCCTCTCAAAGCGCCGGACGGGTCCGGGGACGTGGTGCCTCACTGCCCGCCAGCCCTTGTTTCTTCGTCGAGGAGCACCACGTCACTCGCTCCAAAGTGCCGACCGGGCCCGGGGACGTGGTGCCTCACTGCCCTCCAGCCCTTGTTCCTTCGTCGAGGAGCACCACGTCACTCGCTCCAAAGTGCCGACCGGGCCCGGGGACGTGGTGCCTCACTGCCCGCCAGCCCTTATTTCTCCGTCGACGAGCACCACGTCCTCCGCTCCAATGTGCCGGACGGCCCCGCATGCGTCCGGATACTGCAAAATCTCGATTTTTCTCGATAAATGTGTACTGAAGGGGAATTTTTTTTATGGCATAATCAACATAAGGAGGTACTCAATATGATAACTGTATTTTTAAAAGTAATTTCCGACATTCTTCAACAGCACGAGAACATGCTCCGAAAGTATAAGAAGACGGCGCTAAAGCTAAAGGATTACGACGGAATCTTTCTCAAGGCGCGCACCACCAATGGGCGAACCTATTTCACCGGTCACAGGACCGGAAGCAAGCCAAAGTATATCGGAAATGAGCAGCACACTACGGTACAACGAATTCAAAGGCTTCGTGCAACAAGGGTCCTAATCTCGCTACTGGAAAGCAACATCGCTGTGCTCAAGCATTTTCAGGATAATTACATTGATATCACCACGGAAGAAATCCGCAAGAGGCTTCCGAAATGTTACGTTCCGGCGAACCTTCGCGAAGCGGAATTGTCATTGGATACAGCTCAGAAGTTGTACTTGAAACTGCTGAAATTAAAGGTATCCAGGCCGGTTAAATATCCCGAACAGCGCACCGTTTCCACCATTGACGGAACGCTGGTGCGCAGCCGGATTGAAGCGATTATCTACGACCACTTGGTCAGTGCCGGATTGCTTGTGATTTATGAATTTCCGATTATCATCGAAGGTCGCATCGTCTATCCGGATTTTCTGATTCTGCATCCGCTGACCGGCAAGCTTTATATTCTGGAACATCTCGGTTATTGGTATCACGATGCGAAGGGCGCCGGGTACCGCAGCAATTTCTGCATCAAAACCATCGAGCTCGCCTCTCTCGGCTTTGTTTTGGGCAAAAACATCCTCACAACCTTCGAGGACGGCAGCGGCACCATCGATACGGAAAAAATAGATAAAATGATTCAGCGGGAATTCTTTACGAGTCCGACCGTCCAGGAAAAAACGACGGGCGTCAGTCCCGAGGAATTTCTGAAACAGCAAATGCAGGCACAAGCGGCAGCGCGGATGGCCGGGTAAGAACAATTTTTATCGAATTATATAATATTCATGATAATAAATTTTTATGCGTTTTTTTGAATGCCTGTGATATAATCAAACTGATCATAAGATGGGCGCAGACCCATCCGGCATTTGAGGAGGGACCCCATGCGTTATTCGAGACAGAACAAGATACTTGAGATTATCGCCAACAATGTAGTAGAAACCCAGGATCAACTTCAGGATTTGCTGAACCAGGCCGGTTTCAAAGTGACCCAGGCGACAATTTCCAGAGACATCAAGGAGCTTCAGCTGGTCAAGGCATTGGCCGGAAACGGAAAGTATAAATATACAGCCGGAAAGTACGCTGAACAGCCGATTTCCGATCGGTTTATTAAGATTTTCCGAGAAACCATTATTTCCACCGCTCATGCCGGGAATTTGATTGTCATCAAGACCCTTTCCGGCTGCGGAAATGCGGCTGCGGAAGCCATCGACTGTCTGGAATTGGACCACGTGGTGGGCTCCATCGCCGGAGACAATACCATGCTGATAATCGTGGACAAAGAAGAGAATGTGGCCGAGATTATCAGCCTGTTCGAAAACATGATTTCCAAGAGGGACAGAAATGATTAATCGAATTATCATCGATAATTTTGCAACCATAGAACACCTTTCCTTTGATTTGACGGAAGGGCTGAACATTATCACCGGTGAAACCGGTGCCGGCAAATCCGTACTGGTGGAAGCCATCAGTACTGCTTTAGGTGGTCGGGCGGACATTTCCATGGTTCGAACCGGAACTGCCAAAGCCCGCATCCAGATTGCCGGAACTTTAGAGGGAGAAGATGTCATCATCGTCCGAGAATTGATGGCCTCCGGGAAGAGCATCTCCAAACTCAACGGAGAGATGGTGACCCTGGCCCAGCTTCGGAAATTCTGCAGTACCTTCGTGGACATCCACGGTCAGTACGACAACCAGGTGATTCTGGATCCACAGAACCATCTGGAGATTACGGACCGCTACCGCCACAAAGAACTCGCCGGCGAACTGGATACACTGCATGACCTCTACCAACAGTATTCGGAACGGAAAAAATCCTACAATTCCCTGCGCTCCGAAGAAGCGGAAGCGCTGCGGCAGCAGGACTTCTACCGATTTGAGTCGGACTACATCCGGAATCTGAACCTGTACGATGGCGAGGACGACGAGCTCAAAGAACAGTTGGAGCTCATGAAGAACAGTGAAAAAATATATTCCGCAGTGAACGGCGCGTACGACAACCTTTATGAAAAGGATGAGTCCGTGCTTTCCGGTCTTCGTAAAGCCATCGACGGACTGCAGACCATCGCCTCCCTCAGCGGAGATTTTGAGAGCTACGCCCAGACCCTGGACGAGAACTACTACAGCATCGTGGACATCTCCGATGCCCTTCGGGACATGCGGTCTTCCCTGAACTACTCCGATGCGGACATCGACCGGGCCTCGGAACGCCTCAGCATCATTGAAGACGCCAAACGAAAATACCGCATGAGCATTCCGGAAATCATCGCATACGGCGAAGAGCTGGCGGGAAAACTAAATATCATCGACAATTTCGATGCCGAAATCGAACAGCGGCGGAAGGATATGGATGAAGCCTATGCCCGTCTGGAAAAACAAGCCGACCGAGTCAGCGACCTCCGAAAGGAAAACGGTGAACAGCTCACCCAAGCTTTGACGCGAGAGCTGAAGGATCTGGCCTTCGCCAATTCCGAATTTGCCATCCACACTACGCGCCTTCCGGAAATCGGTCCCAACGGCTACGATGCCATGGAGTACATGATTTCCACCAACCCGGGAGAGCCTCTGCGGCCTCTTTCCCGCATCGCTTCCGGCGGTGAAATTTCCCGAATTATGCTGGCGTTCAAGCACATCATCGGTGACAACGATTCGGTGGAAACCATGATTTTCGATGAAATCGACACGGGCATCAGCGGAAAAACCGCCCTGGTGGTGGGCAAAAAAATGCGAGAGATTTCGGAACATCACCAGATTCTCTGCATCACCCACCTGCCTCAGATTGCGGCCTACGGAAATTCCAACTTCCGGATCCAGAAGAGCCTGTCAGAGAATTCCACCCACACGAATATTCTCCGGCTGGATGAGGACGGCAAAATCCACATGCTGGCGGGCATGATCAGCGGAGATCCGGACAGCACCAGTGCACTGGATGCCGCACGGGAACTGAATGCCTCTGCCGCGGTAAAATAAGAATCGGCTTTTATCAAATTACCGGGGAATCAAACTTTACAGCATTCAAAAACCTGTGGGCTGCAACACACGCAACCCACAGGTTTAGTTCTATACGTTTCTTCTAGTTATCCGCATCATTATCTTCATTGTTTTTATCATTATCTGTATTGTGTTTTTGTTTTCTAAATTGGCTTAAGTACAGATCAATTCCCGGTATTTTCCGAAGAATGCGGTACAACAAGTAAAACATGCCTGCGTAAATGAAAAGGTTTATTACCAGAATCGCAAGTTGAAGTAATGTATTCATATTCTTCACCTCTTTGTTATAGAACAGTTTTACGTGCCATCTCTATCCCTGTTCTTACATTATAAAGGATTTACGCTCTTGTGTACATTAAATTATATTTTTTACATCCAAGTTTTGTTAAATTACATTTAACTTTTTTTCTATTCCCTCCCTACACATGCAGAATAAACGCTTCCAGGGCGGCCCGGTCGCTTAGATTTCCCCGCTTAATGTCCCGGTCCGCGTTGTACAGCTGAATCAGCAAATCGCGAATTCTGTTTTTGCGGAATTTCTTCGCAGCGCCGTAGGCCTTCTTGAACCGAAATTCGTTGACGCCGGTTTCCTTTGCCATCCGCTTTAGGTCCACCCCTTTCTCGATGGCCACATGGGCATCGTACATCATCTCGAACTGGCTGATGAGAAGGCCGATGATCTTGAAAGAGTCTTTGGGGTTCTCGTACAGGATGTTCTCCGTCAGGGTGATGGCCGCCTTCCGATTGCCGCTCATCAGGGCGTCGATAAGGCGGAACACGAATTTGTCCGCATCCCCCGCTATCAGATCCTCGATTTCTTCATTGGTAATCTGCTCTCCCTTCGTGGAATAGAGGATTTTGTGAAGGTCGTTTTCCAAGTCGTCCAGGCGATAGACGCTCTCTTCGTTACAATAACCGGACAGATCGATCAGGTAGTTCAGCTGGTTCCGGGTCATCTGCTTTCCCGCCGCCTTGACCCGCTTCCCGATAAAACCTTCCAGCTCCGCCCGATTCAGGGTATTCATCTCGTACCCGGAGGATTTCTGCAGGAGCTTCTTTCCGTAGGCCGTCAGACCGCAGTTTCGAGGGCTGGAATCCTTGTAGTACTGCGCATCCACCGTCATGATAATCATGGACGCGTACTCGCTGTGATCCGCCCCGGCCGCGTACTCCAGCAGCCGGGCGCCGGGCCCTTCCCGAAATTCTTCCAGCTCTTCCTTCCCTTTCTTCTGGAAAAGCCACGGGTAATTCCGAACGATCAGCACCCGGTGGCCGGGGAACATGGACGGGGTTCGTGCCATGCCGATGACCTCGTCGATATCCACCTGGGCACCGTCGAATTCACGGACGTTCTGCGCCTGGAATTCCTTTCCGCCGTATTTTTTCTTCATCTGATTCACTGCCCAGTGAACCAGAAAGTTTTCCTTTCCCGTGAGCATCACCACGTTGTTGAACATGCTGCTCCGCAAATCTTTTCGAAAATCTTTATATGACATCTAATTTATCATCCTATCTACTATAATCTTATTCCGGCGCACCCGCAGGCCGATGGCCCCGTGCCGGTCGTTTCGGTACACCGGAATATTCCGCCGCTTCAGCTTCTTCAAAGTCTCTTCGTGGGGATGCCCGTAACGGTTCCTTTTGCCCACCTGAATCACCGCCGCCTTGGGGCGCACCGCATCCAGAAACGCCTCGCTGCTGCTGCTGTGACTTCCGTGATGGGCCACCTTCAGCACATCGCACCGAAGTTCCCGCGTACCCGCGTAGTATTTTACCATATCCGCCTCGCCTTCCTCAAGGAGATCGCCGGTCACCAGGATGCGGATGCCCCGGTAATCGATTCGATAGACCCCGTTCAGGAGATTTTCGTCGCTGCTTTCCGCCTCCGTCACCCCGCCCGGCAGCTCGTCGGATTCCGGCCAAAGGACCTTCACGGTCATCTCATCGGAGATTCGAATCACCTCTCCCCGCCGCAGCAGCCGCGCCCCCTTGGGCGTCTCCGGAAGTCCCCGGTACACTCCCGGCAACGCAAATGCTTTTACCGGCAAAACCTCCGATAACTCCTGCACTCCGCGAAAATGGTCCATGTGAAGGTGCGTGCAAATGGACAGATCCAGCGTCCGCGCCCCGTTCTTCAGCAGATAAGGCTGCAGCGTTCCCGTGCCCACGTTCCGCTTGGAATCGCCGCCCCCGTCGATGAGCACGTTCTTGCCGCCGCTTCGCAGATGAATGGCATCCCCCTGCCCCACATCGATAAAAACAACCTCGGCCCCGGCCAGAGGATTCCGAAATCCCAAAACCAGCAACAGTGCGGGAATCGTAAGAATCAACAGGAGGTACCGCAAATTCCTCCCATCCCGCCGAAGAACCATCACCCGAAACAGTTCAGAACTCAGAAACAGGAGAACCAGGTAGAATAGGATGAGCTTTGCCGTCCCCGTTGAGGTGAAGCTCCCGCTGAGACTTCCGTTCATATGGAGCATCCGATTCAGTCCCACCAGCAGTTCGGTGAGTCGGCTTATGCTTTCTGCCGGAATGCCGCCGGGTGAAATCAGGCCGCTGAACAGAAACAGGATGACCCCGCAGGGAACCAGCACCGATGCCAGGAAAATAATGGGCAGGTTGATCACTACCGTCAGCGGATTGAACCGATTGAAGGCGTATATCTGAAAGGGAATCATCATCATCTGGAGCGACATCAGAGAGGCTAGCCCCTCTCCCAGAAAATGGCTCAGCGGCCGGGTGAGGAAAGCCATTCCCAGAATCGCCAGGTAGGACATGATGAAACCGGTCTGAAACAGCTGATATGGCTGCACTATCAGCACCCCAAAGGCCGCGGCGGCGGTGCCCGTGGTGAGGTCGAAGGCGCGATTGAGATACATCCCGCTCATGGAGAGGATGGCAATCAGCACCGCCCGCAGGGTAGACGGGCTCCACTCCGTGAGCTCGCCGTAGAGAATCAGCACCAGAAAAATGCCCATCGTAATCTTCCAATACTTTCGCTTCCGAGCCAGGGCGTTTAGAAGCGCAATTAAGAAACCCACGTGCAGTCCGCTGACCGCCAGGATGTGGGCAGTTCCGTTTTCCGTGAATTCCCGATAGGTTTCTTCCTCCAGTTCCCCTCGGTCCCCGAAGAGGATTCCCTTCAGGAACCCCCGCACCGCCGGCCGATGGTGAAATTTATCCAGGAAATCATTTCGCCGCTGCTGCAACTTCCGATGGAAAACATCTGCCGGCCGGCGGGATATGCTGCGTGTTCGGCTTCCTTGGGCGTTTACGGTGTACACAATCCCCTTCCCCTTTAGGTGCAGGCGGTAGTTAAAGCATCCCGGATTTCGGGCCTCTTCCGGAAGGGACAGTTCTCCGGACACCCGGGCAACGGTTCCCACGGAAAGGGGGCTTCGGTTCTCCGAATAGTCTCGGCACAGGATCCGGCGGCAGCCGGAAGGAAGGGCGGCGGTGCCCTCATAGGCGATGTATTTTTCCTGCTCCCGGACGTGAAGGATTTTCATTTCTTTAAAGGCGGTTTGGTCCCGCTTCAGCAGGGCTTCGTCGGTGTAATAGCGGTTGTAGTTCAGTGCGAAATTGAAAAATCCCACCATCAGAAAAAGAAGCATGACGCGAAGCTGTTTTCGCGTCATGCCATACTCTTTACCCATCTGTTCCGATATTGCGGCGAAGCTCCCGGCAATCCCGGCAAGAAGAACGATGCCTTCCACCGGCCGGTGCCGCTCCAGACATATGTACCCTGCGGTAATTCCTGCAATCAGCATTCCCGTGTATATCATCAATTTTCTGCGATCCATGGGAACATTATACTGCAGGAATTTTTCCCCTTCAGTACACGTTTACTTTCATCGGGAATCTTTTAAACCCGGTTATGAGTCAATCGACTCGCCTACTCTTCATCGGCCCCGCTGTTTTCGAAGTCGTGAATGTTGTACAAGTTGATGTGCAGCTTGCCCTTTTTCAGGCTGTAGGTGATTCCGTCGCCGTTTGCATGCTGGTAGCAAGTCCGGCCGTCACTCATTTTCTGCTTTTTCAAACCGGCCTTCTTTACCGCGGCCAAGTATTTTTTTACCTGATCCTTGCTCACCTTCTTGTAGTAGATGTGAACATCCGGATCCTCGCCCCAATGCTCGGTATCGTAACGGAGTTTGCCGAACTTTGCGCCAAAGTCCGGAACCTTCGTTCCCTGATACTTGGACGGAACCGTTACCTTGCAACGCATCTTCACGCCGTTTCTCACAGCGGTGATGGTGCACTTGCCCGCTTTTCGAGCCGTAATCTTGCCCTTGGAATTCACCGTCGCCACCTTCTTGTTGGAAGTGGTCCACTTAATCTTTCCGGAGCCGCCGGTAACCCTCTGCTGATAATACGCCGTATTATGAACGGTCGCTTTCTTGCTTCTGAGCTTCGGATTCCGTACGTATACGGTGCACACATACTTCTTACCCTTGTGAATCGCGGTTACTTTGCACTTTCCGGCTTTCTTTCCTTTAATCTTTCCCTTGGAAGATACCGTTGCAATCTTCTTGGAAGAAGTCTTCCATTTCACCTTCGATGTGGCACCCAGCAGTTTGTTGGTCTGGGAACTCTGCTTCCACAGCGTCACCTTTGTGTATTTGAGTTTCGGAACGACCGTTACCTTACAGGTAATTACCTTTCCGTTCGGGAAGGTTGCGGAAATGGTGCACTTGCCGGCCTTCATAGCGGCCACTTTACCATCCTGGTCCACCGTTGCCACCTTCTTATTGGTAGTTTCCCAATACACGTCGATGAAGGATCCTGCCGGATTTTCATTGATTACCGACAGCTGCATTTTCTCGCCGGCTTTCATCTTCGCCGACGTCTTGCTCATGTCTCCGGACTCGGCGTATACATCCTCCACCCCATCCGGCTCGTCCGAATCGGTCGCATCATCCGGATTGGTTGAATTCGGCGTATTCATTTCGGTTTGCGGAGCCCCGTTCGGGGGTTCGCTTCCATTTCCGGTATCACCGAATGCCACCATCGGAAGCATCGAGAAAAATACCGCTCCTGCCACAAGAATGGCAAAAAATTTCTTCTTCATGACAAACCTCCTTTCTGTTCATCATCGGGCTTGCTCTCCGACCTTGAATCCGTCGGCCGCCCTATTGCGCAGTGCTTCGTACTGTCATTTTAAACTATTTGGTTATTCTTAACAGCACTCGAAAGAGTACATTTGACAAATCCGAAGATTCCGTTTAGACTTTTAAAATCACTATTGTGTCGTTTGAGTTTACGTTATAAAATTCCATTATAGAAAAAACAGAAAGGGTGGTCTTTCATGAGTACGAATTCAAGCAGTACCCATCTGATGACGGAAGGAAATATTCTCAAAGAAATTCTCCTGTTTTCCGTCCCGTTGATCCTGGGAAACCTGCTGCAACAATTTTACAATACCTTCGACTCCATCATCGTGGGAAAATGCGTCGGCGCCAATGCGCTGGCAGCCGTGGGTTCCAGCGGGTCCATGATTTTTCTGATTATCTCTTTCGCCCAGGGTGCGGCCGTGGGCGCCGGGGTCATCGTCTCCCAATACCTGGGGGGCCAGAATCGAAACGGAGTTCAGAAGACGGTCCATACTTCCATCGCCATCGCTCTTTTTCTGGGCGTTGTCATGAGCATCCTGGGTGTTCTGGTCAGCCGACCGCTGCTCCTGTGGATGGACACGCCGAAAGAGGTCTTGCCGGAATCCATCGTCTATCTGAAAATTTATTTTGCGGGAACGATTTTTACCGTGCTGTATAACATGGTTTCCGGCATACTGAATGCCGTGGGAAACTCCAAGCGTTCGCTGATCTACCTGGCCATCGCCTCCATCACCAATATCGTCTTGGATATTGTCCTGGTGGCCATCCTACGGATGGGCATCGCCGGTGCAGCCATCGCTACGGTATTCAGCCAGTTCATATCCTGCGTATTCTCCATGCGCTTCCTGCTGAAAACGAATGAGTCCTATCAGGTTTCTCTGAAGAAAATCCGTTTTCACAAAATGGTGTGCATTCGGATTATCAAGGTGGGTCTTCCGGCGGGAATTCAGAACACGGTCATCGCCATTTCCAACGTGTTGGTACAGGCCAGCGTCAACGGCTTCGGTGCAACGCCCATGGCCGGATTCGGCGCGTACCTGAAGGTCGATGGATTCAACATCCTTCCGGTGATGAGCATCAGCATGGCGGTTACCACCTTCACCGGACAGAATTTCGGTGCCGGAAAGCTGGACCGGGTGAAGAAGGGGATGAACAAAACTCTGTGGATCGGCATCATCTACACCATCGTCACCGGAGCCCTGATTCTGTTCTTCGCCGACCCGATTATGCACCTGTTCACCGACGATCCGGGGGTTGTGGCCTACGGGAAGCAAGCCATGCATTACTTCTGTCCGTTCTACTGGCTGCTGAGCATCCTTCACGGACTGGCGGGAACCATCCGTGGAACGGGAAAAAGCATTCCGCCGATGGCCGTGCTGCTGATTTCCCTCTGCCTCTTCCGGATTTTCTGGATTCAGCTGATTCTTCCTCGCTATACCACGATTGACGGTGTCTTCATCCTGTACCCGATTTCCTGGGCGGTGGGCGTCGTGCTGATGATTCTCTACACCGTATTCGGACACTGGCTCTATCCAACGAGTCACAAGGACAAATTCCACCAAGGATAACAAAGGTCAATTCGTGGTATTAATAAAATATCACACTAGAAAATGCGGTCTCCAATCGGAGCCGCATTTTTCATATTCATATTATTGATTCACCGCTTCATCTTCTGCCGGAACCACCGTCACATTCGGCATTTCCATTTCTTTCGGATTGATATCCGAAAGCGCGTATGCAACGTTATACGCATGGTCGCCGCAGCGCTCCAGGTCCGTTACCAGGTTGGTGAAGATGACACCGGCCAGCGGATCGCAGGTATTTCCCATCAGACGAACGATATGGTGGTCCACCAATTCCTTCTCCTGACGGTCCAGCCGGTTCTCCAGCTTCTCAATCCGCTGCAGCGGAATGGTCTCGCCGGATTCGAATACATCCACCGCCAATTCCACGATTTCCACCGCATCTCGGGCCATCATGTACAGTTCATCCCGTGCATCCGGCGACATCACGCTGTGTTTTGCCTGCATCTGCTCCGCGTACTCCACGATGTTCACCGCGTGATCCGAAAGACGCTCGAAATCCGTTACGGTAATGGAGAACTCGGACATATGCTTCAAGCCTTCCGAACCGAAGGCGAAATCTCGAAGGTCCGCCATTCCTTCATCAATCAAATCGTTGAGAATATCCACGCTGTCTTCCCGAATCCGAATCTGTTCCGCTTTGGACGTATCGTAGTCGAAGAAGCATTCCACCGATTCCCGCAGGTTCTTTGCCGCAATGCGTCCCATTCTGGCAATTTCCAGCTGGGTCTGACGAAGGGCGATACTGGTCGGCATCTTCTTCACGTTGATCATGTACTGCAGCGAACGATCCATCATCCGCTCGTTCTCTTCCGGCAGCACCGGGATAAGACGTTCTACTATTTTTACCAGATACTTCATGAACGGTAGTTCGATGATTACCGCAATAATGGCGAACATCGTGTGGGTATTCGCAATCTGTCTTCCGATGTCGTTCGGGGACAGGGATTGAATTGCGGTGAGAATCTGCGGAAAGATTGCAATCAGAATCATCAGCACCACGGCACGAATCAGGTTAAACACCAGGTTCAGGATGGCCGAACGCTTTCCGTTCCGGTTCACCGTCAGGGATGCGATCAGGTTCGGCGTCACGGAACCGATGGCCGCACCGATGACCAGGTACACCGCCGTATGATAGCTCAGCAGTCCCTGTACCGCAAAGGCCTGGAAGATAACCGTCGAAGAGGATGAACTCTGCAGCAGCGCCGTAAAGGCCACGCCAAAGAGCACCGCCAGGAACGGATTATCCAGTCCGGAAATCACTCGGATAAAGGATTCGCTCTGGGACAGAGGGGCAATCGCCGACTTCATGATGGTAATACCCACGAAGAGCATTCCGAAGCCCATGATTACCTCGCCCACGTATTTCACCGTGTTGTTCTTGACGAACAGGAATGCCACCACACCCAGGAACATAATCACCGGTGCGTAGGCCGCCAGGTTGAAGGCCGTAATCTGTGCCGTCACCGTGGTACCGATATTGGCACCCATGATAACGCCCAGCGCCTGGAACAGGGTCATCATGCCCGAGTTAACAAAACCGATTACCATAATGTCCGTCGCCGAAGAGCTCTGCACCAGAATGGTCATCACCATTCCCACGAACACCGCAGTAATCTTATTGGACGTCGCTTTCTCCAGAATCGCTTGAAGGTTGTCTCCGGCCGCATCCTTCAGCCCCGCCGACATGACGGTCATGCCGTAGAGGAACAGCCCCACACCTCCAAGCAGCGAAAACGCATCAAGTAAGGTCATAATACATCTCCTAATCGTAAATCACTTAATTTTACATACGTGGTTATTGTATCATTTTTGGGACTGTTGCACACTACTTTTGTCCCGGTAAAAATAAATTATTTTACAAACTTTTTATAATTCCAAGATGTCCGGCGAATCCGACGCTGTGGTATCATTTAAGTTTGCGATTTCATCGTCTTTACTGTCCTGCGGCTTCGCCGGCTCGGTCTCACAGAAGATTCGCGGCATGGTGAGCACCGCCTTGAACAGGTCGCCGTCGATTTCCACGCGGAATTGTCCATTCATCAGTTCCGCCAGGTCTCCCGCGATGGAAAGGCCCAGTCCGCTTCCCTCCGTGTTTCGCGAATCGTCTCCCCGAACCGATCGTTCCATCAGATCCGATGCGGTGATGTTCAGCGGTGCCGCAGAGATGTTTTTCACCGTCAGCTTCACCCGGCTGCCTTCCGTCACCAGATCCACGTACACCCGGCTTCCTGCCATGGCGTACTTCTTCACGTTGCCCAGGATGTTTTCCATAATTCGGAACATCAGCTTTCCGTCGGCATACACCATCGCGGATTCCTCGGTCCCGTGGAACACCGGCGTCAAATTGTTTTTCTCGAAATCATCGGAGAATTCTCCCAGCGCCTGTTCCGCCAGGGTCTTCATATCCACGTTCATCCATTCCACCGGGATGTCGCCGCTGCTGGCTTTGGCCGCATCGAAAAGGCTGTTCACCAGATGATTCAGCCGCTTGGATTTGGATTCCAGCACCTCCAGGTATTCCGCCGCCTCTTCGCTGCCCGGTTCCGCCTTCTTCAGAAGGTCCACGTAAGTGATGATGGATGTGAGAGGGGTTCGAAGGTCGTGGGACACGTTGGTAATCAGCTCCGTCTTCATCCGCTGGCTGCGCATTTCCGACGCCACCGCTTTCTCCTTCGCCTCGGAAATGGCATTCACCTCCTGCGCCAGCCGTTCGAATTCGCCGTTTCCTTCCAGGTGAATTCGATAGGAGAAGTCCCCCGCTGCCGTCGCATGGATTCCCTTCTTCACCTCATCGTACTTTCGGTAGTACTTCGGGAAGAGGAAGATGACCAGCAGAAGTGCCACAACCAATCCCGGCGGCGTGCAGGAAAGGAAGATCAGCAGGATCAAAGCAATGAGCAGCTTTCGGTAGAAGTTCTCACTGCGCTCCGTCAGCATCACCAGCCTTGGATACAGCCGTCCCAGGATGGACCCGGAGAACAGGGTTTTGTTCTTCAGGTTTCGAACCAAAGCGAGCAGGCAAGCCATTCCGATGCCCGCCACCAGAGCCGTGGCCAGAATCATCAGCGCCACAATTGCTCCGGCGGAAATCCAGGCGGCATCCCCAAGAAGGTCCATATGGTATCCTTGCAGAATCATGCAGGCGTTCAGGGTTTTGGAACCGTCCCCGGCAAAGATTTCCATAGGAAGCTCCCAATTGAAGTAGGCTGAATACATGACGATGGAAATCGGAATGAACAACACCCCACAGAAAATGCCGATGCAGATGTGCAGCTCCGGCAGCCATCGGTCGAACCAGTTCCGATGAATGGATCCGTCCGCTTCTCTGCGCCCGCATCCCGCAACGGCCAATCCGATGCTGATTGCCAGCAAAACAGCCGCAAATATAACGATGCCCCACAGCACCATCTCCTTCGACGCAAAATCACTTTTGCTAAATTTCAGCTTTTCCTGCAGATCCCGAATTCCCGCCAGAATCGGGGTCATGGGCGCCGTCACCATCAGAATCACGGACCACAGGAAGCAGCCCGCCAGCCCCACGTAAAAAATCACTTTTTTCTTATTTTCGTCCATCTGTTCCTCCTAGTACTTCTCAATCTTGTATCCGGTTCCCCAGACCACTTTCAGATAGCGAGGCTCTTTGGGATTGATTTCGATTTTCTCCCGAATGTGCCGAATATGAACCGCCACCGTGTTCTCCGGATTGAAGGCCGGCTCTTCCCACACCGCATCGTAGATCTGGTAGATTGTATAGACCCGCCCGGCGTTCGCCGTGAGCAGTGCCAGAATCCGATACTCCGTCGGCGTCAACCGCACTTCCGCCCCATCCACCGTCACTTCCTTGGTGTCGTCGTTGAGAATCAGCCCGCCGCTTTGGAAGGTTTTCTCATTCCGGGGCTGATTCATGCTTCCCAACGTGGTATACCGGCGAAGCTGGGACTTCACCCGGGCAATCAGTTCCATGGGATTGAATGGCTTCGTCACGTAATCATCCGCTCCGGCCCCCAGACCGCCGATTTTGTCGTAGTCCTCCGATTTCGCCGAAAGCATGATGATCGGAATGTTCTTTTCCTCCCGAATCCTAGCCGTGGCCTGCATCCCATCCATCCGCGGCATCATGATGTCCATGATAATCAGGTGAATCTCTTCCTTCCGCAGGATGTCCAGCGCCTCTATGCCGTCATAGGCCTCCAGCACCCGATATCCCTCATTCTTCAAATAAATGCCGATGGCACGCACGATTTCCTTATCGTCATCACACACCAAAATGTTCATATCCGGTCCTCTCTTTCTTGAATCCATTATATTTACGGCATCTTAAGATTTGCCGATGTATTTTCTTAAGAAATTCTTAATTTCCGCTGCTCCATATTTTACCACTTTTCTCTGTATTATTGATACGGATTGAGCTATAATAATAGCCATAAAAAGAGCGAGGGGAACGCCGGAAGTTTCCGACTCGCCGTGATGTTGTTTTATCGGAAAGGAGATTCCTATGAATAAATCAATTGACGTAATCGGTGTTCAGATGGATTTTGGGGCTTCCAAGAGAGGCGTTGCCATGGGCCCGGCCGCCATTCGCTACGCCGGGCTTCTGGACGATCTGAAAGGGATGGGCTTTGACGTTCACGACAAGGGAGATATTCTCCCGCTCCTTCGGGGCAAAACCTCGGAGACCATGCGAAATTACGAGCAGGTCATCGACGTGAACCGCAAGCTGTACGATAAGGTGACCACTTCCCTGTCCCGGGGACGTTTCCCGCTGGTGCTGGGAGGCGATCACAGCATTGCCGCCGGCAGCATTTCCGCGGTGAGCAAGGCATATCAGGACAAGGGTGGTATCGGTGTCATCTGGATTGATGCTCACGGAGACTGGAACAACGAGGAGACCACCAACACCGGCAACATGCACGGCATGCCGTTCTCTGCAGTGTGCGGATACGGTCCGGACTGCATGGTGAATTACGGACAGAATCCGGCATACATTAAGGTAAAGAACTGCGTGCAGATTGCCGGAAGGGATATCGACCCGAAGGAAGCGGAACGGATGAAGAAGGCCGGAATCACCGTGTTCCCGATCAACATGATTGACGAACTGGGAATGCCGACAGTCATCCGCAAAGCCATCGACATCGCCTCCGACGAAACTGCCGGCATTCACCTGAGCTTCGATATCGATGCGGTGACTCCGGAGGTAGCACCGGGCACCGGCACGATGGTTCACAGCGGTCTCACCGCCCGGGAATCCTTTATCGCCGTTGAACTTCTGGCGCAGTCCCACAAACTGCTGTCCATGGACATGGTGGAAGTGAATCCGATTCTGGATGAGCGGAACAAGACCGGCATCCTGGCGTCCAAGCTGATTCAGTCCGCGCTGGGAGATATTGTTTATTAAGATTTTTAAAGATGAAAAGAGCTGCACGAAGGCCCTCCGCCGGTCTTCGTGCAGCTCTTCCCATTTCTATAATTTCAAAAGGAAAGAATTGACGACGAAACACACTTCACCGAGGTTTCGTCGTCAATTCTTCTGCTTTCTGGAGAACAGCACGAATTAGAAATTCGCAGTAAACTGAGATTGCTTTCCGGCGGCAACGACGTGGTGCCCCGCGACGAAGAATTGATATGCTCCCCTTATAGGAGACAGTGAAAAACAATCACTGTAAATTATGAAAGGAGCTACCTATGAAAAGAGAAA
>CAKQWJ010000002.1 GCA_934278925.1 uncultured Clostridia bacterium
CTTACAAGATACCTTCGGGTAGTGACTTTTCAAAAGCGGAATATTTTCTCTTGACAAAGGTCACTTCATATCAGATTTGTGGAGATAATATGGAATATAGACTAGACGAATTATTTAATCTTCAGATGGGAAAAACACCCGTAAGGAAGAATCCTGAATATTGGAATTCAAATGATCACAAATGGATTTCTATCGCAGATTTATCGAAATGTGAAAAGTACATTACAGAGACTAAAGAACATGTATCAAGTATTGCTGTCCAAGAAAGTGGTATTAGTGAAATTCCTGCTAATACGGTGATTATGAGCTTCAAACTCTCAATATCGGAAAACAGCGATTTCAAAAGAACCTATTTATTCTAACGAGGCAATAATATCAAAGAGAAAACAGGAAGTTGTCAAATTGGATATCGTAGCAGATGCTCCGTGTGAAGCATCCGAATATAGCTTCTGCGAAAACAACGGACAAGAAATCGGCTCAGCTGTTTCCTTCGACAACGTTCCTAAGCCGGCTCGGAGGTCTGCTATGATTGGAGACCTCTCGCTAGCTGATAACATATATCTTATAACAGGATATACCGGCCTTGAGATTGAACAACCGAAAGCCATAAAAGCACCTTGATTTTTGAAAGCGCAAATTGTCTTAAAGGCCTGTAAGTACTGGATTTTTCAGCATTTAGGCCTTTTTTGAATCCATATATTTGGTATAATATATGTGAGAAAACAAAGGAGTAAAAGCATGGCTCAGTCGGTAAAAGACATCCGTATCAACGATCTTTTGGATGCAAATTCACAACTGAATGCAACTGTAAAACAACTTATGGCTGCCCTGTTTGCAAAGTCAGTTCCATTCTTGAATACATTCTTGAGCATAGACCAAGCGTTGAAATGACAGATGAAGAATTGTCGCTTCTCGCACCGTGGAATAAAGATGTTCAAGAGGCTTGCGGAAAATGTGATCATTAAACATACAGTAAAATGGTCACATTTTTATATGTGTGTGACGCCCTGTCATTATACGCTTACTATGAAACGGGTATGGCGGTCCGAAAATACCCGGAAACCCTTGCAAAACAAGGCAAATCACGGCATTTTAGGAGGAAAAAAACAATGATAAAAATACTATTCATCTGCCACGGTAACATTTGCCGAAGCACAATGGCGCAGAGCGTGATGCAGTATCTGGTGGAGCGGCGGGGGCTTTCCCGCTCGTTTCAGATTGATTCCGCGGCCACCAGCCGGGAAGAAATCGGCAATCCGGTGCATCCCGGGACGGTGCGGAAGCTTCAGAAGGAAAATATTCCGGTTGTTCCGCATCAAGCCGTCCAGATGAGGGCGTCGGACTACGAGGAATACGATTATCTGATCGGCATGGATTCCGCCAACCTGCGAAACATGAGGCGCATTGTCGGCAGCGATCCGGAGAAAAAAATGTTTCTTTTATTGAAGTTTGCCGGTGAGGAGGGCGATATCGCAGATCCGTGGTATACCGGGAATTTTGAGGACACGTATCGAGATGTGCGCCTGGGATGTGAAGGCCTTTTGAAGTATCTCTCGAAAGAGCATCCGTGTACTGGGAGCAGGCGATGAAAGAGAATACAAGCGACCGAATCGGGTCGTACTTCCGAGTGGAATGGCGGGCGCTTCTGGCGGTAACCCTATCCGGACTGGTGTACAATCTGGGTCTGCTTTCCGGTCCCTGGTTCGAAGGGCAGATGACGGGCTGCCTGGTGAGAATCCTAAAGGGAACAGGGCAGTTTCAAGATATGCTTCGGCTGGTGCTGGGCTACACCTGTGCGATTCTGATTGTGCAGGGAGCAAGATATATCAAGCGATTCTATGTTCGACGTTTTTCCAATAACGTCAAACGTCGGATGAAGGGAATCCTGTACGGAAACCTGGTGGCGAAGAGCCGGGCGAGTCTGCAGGAAGAGGGAGAAGGTGATATCCTTACCAATGCCATTCTGGATGTGGACGACTGTGCCGAAGGAATGCGGAAGTTCACCACGGAAATCTTTGATACCGGCGTTGCGCTGGCGGCATATACCGGAATGCTGTTCCGGTACGATTGGCGCCTGGCTTTGCTGTGCCTGATTTTTCCGCCGATTTCCTATTTCATTGCGGAGAAAATGAAGGGCATCGTTCAGCGAACCGGCGCGGCGTACAAGAAGCAATCCGGCAGCCTGAGCGCGGCCACTTTGGATGCCGCCGAAAACGCCGTCACCTACCGCGTGTTCGGCTGCACGGGCAACCGAAAGCAGGCATACGAAAAGCAACTGGATGCATACGAACAATCCGCCATAAAAGCAAATATTTGGAGCACCGTGATGCCGCCGCTCTATCGGATTATCTCTATGACCGGGGTCTTGTTTATTCTCTATTTCGGGCAGAAAAACGTCTTGGGAGAAGGCTGGCGCGCCTGGGATATCGCCGCCTTCACCACCTTTCTGTCGTGCTTCATTAAGCTCTCCGTGAAATCCTCCGGTGCCGCCAAATTGTTCAATGCGGTACATAAGGCGCAGGTGTCCTGGCAACGAATCCGTCCGCTGATGAAGTCACCTGCGGAACTGCCGGAAACGATTTCGCAGAGACCGGGAACGCTCACCGTGAATCATCTGACGTTCGCCTATCCCGACGGAAACCGGGTGCTGGAAGATGTTTCTTTTCGCGCGAAACCGGGAGAAATCATCGGAATCACGGGGGCTGTAGCCTCTGGAAAATCCACTTTGGGAAAAATCTTTCTCCTCGAATCTCCATACGAAGGTTCGGTTGCTTTCGCAGGAGAGGAGCTGCAGGCGATGCCGGAGAGGGAGCGAAGGGGCATCGTGGGGTATCTCGGTCACAATCCGGAGCTGTTCTGCGACACTGTTGAGAACAACATCTGCCTGGGAGACCGGAAACCGTTCCGGCCGTATCTTGAGGTGGTATGTCTGGACCGGGAAGTGGCGGCCATGGAAGAAGGCGCGGAAACGAAGGTGGGCACCGGCGGCGTCCGGCTTTCCGGCGGACAAGCCCAGCGGCTGGCATTGGCCCGCACCCTTTATCACCGAAAACCGCTGATGATTCTGGACGACCCGTTCTCCGCCCTGGACAAAAACACGGAGCGGGAGGTGTTCCGAAATCTCCGGGCCATGGCGAAGGATTCTGTTGTGCTGCTGATTTCCCACCGTCTCTTACTCTTTCCGGAGCTGGACCGGGTGCTTTGGCTGGAGGACGGCCGGACGGAGTTCGGAACGCACGAGGATCTGGTAAAAACAGTTCCGGAGTATGCCGGGCTGTACCGGGCACAGACAGGAGGCGACAGTCATGAACAGAAATGATGTGAAAGGGATTCTTTTCCGCACGGTGAAAAACCATAAAATGCTGTCTATCGGACTTCTCTGTACCGTCATCGGCGCCATCGTCGCAGCGCTGCTTCCGCCGTTGGTATTGGCAAAAATCATTGATACCGTTACCGGAAGCGGGCAGCTGTCCGTTATGCTGATTTTATGGTATTTCGGATTGCTGACGGCGGTAGGATTGTTGGAATCGGCAAGGGAAGGGATGCTGACGGTGTTCGGCCAGAAGATGACCCACGCACTGCGCAGCCGCATGATGGAGAAATTTACGACGCTCACCACCGAAAACCTGACGAAGCAGGAGCCGGGGAAACTGGTATCCCGATTTATCGGGGACGTGGATACGGTGGAGGATCTGTTCACATCCGGCATCATCAGCATGTTCGCCGATGTCTGCAAAATCATCAGTATTGTGGTCGTAATCGGGTTCCGCAATCGGGGGCTGGCGCTGATTCTGATTATCGTCCTTCCCATTCTGTTCATCTTCACCCGGTACGTGCAGAAAAACACTTTGGCGGCCGAAATCCGCAACCGGAAAGCGGTGGCCCGGGCATCCGGCCATGTGCCGGAGACGCTTCACAATATACGAACGATTCACTGCCTGGGGAAAGAACGGTACATGGCAAAACGCTACGATGCTTATATTAACGAGAGTTACCGTGCGCTGGAAAAAACAAATTTCTACGATTCCATCTATTCGCCGGTGATACTGATTCTCAATGCGCTGGTGGTGGCGACAGTGATGGTGCTCTCTGCATCCGGAAATCCGAAGGTCCTTGCACTTTTCGGGATGTCTGCCGGTACGGCGGTGGCGGTGATGAATTACATCTCCCAGATTTTCTCCCCGGTGGAGAGCCTGGGAATGGAAATTCAGACCATTCAATCGGCTCTGGCAGGAATTCATCGGATTAACGAATTCCTGGAACTGGAAGAAATGGAGCCGAACGCAGAAAATCATCCACTGACTTCGAATGGAACTCCGATGATTTCCTTCGAGCGCGTCACGTTCGGCTATGACGAACAACCCGTACTGAAGGACCTTACGTTTTCCGTGGCGGAAGGGGAACAGGTGACCCTTACCGGACGCACCGGCGCAGGTAAAAGCACGATTTTCAAGCTGCTGCTGGGGTTATACGAGCCTGCGGAAGGAACCGTCCGAATTGGCGGCATTCCGGCCGGCCGGATTTCCGGTTCGGAGAAAAGAAAATGGTTCGGCTATGTGGAACAATCCTATCATATGGTTCCGGGCTCCGTGGCGGACCAGATTACGCTGTACGACGATACCGTTTCTCGGGAGCAGGTTAGAACCGCCACCCGCATTGCCGGCCTGGACCCGGTCATCGAATCTCTGGAAGAGGGCTATGACACAAGATGCACACCGGAATTGTTTTCTCAGGGGCAGTGGCAGCTGCTGTCCATCGCCCGTGCCGTTGCGGCAGAACCGAAAATTCTTCTGCTGGATGAGATTACCGCAAATCTGGATGCGGAGACGGAGAGGCAAGTGCTGCAGGCGTTAAAACGGGCCTCCGAGAAGCGAACCGTAATTGCCATTTCCCATCGCACATCCGGTGAAATGGGCCGAGAAATTAATATATAAAAGTAGAGAAGAGTGCCCCGTGCACTCTTTTTCCTTTACCGAATTTTCAGAAATTAGTCACCTCTTACGTAAATTAGTTGACCCTAACCAAATGCCGTGTTATCCTTTAGTTAGCTGAGGCTAACGATAGGCATATCATCTCGTTGTCTCGGTGAACGTTATCATTATGAAAGTTGTTTTTACAAGGAGGAAAGCATAATTGAAGAAAAAGAGGGATCAATTAACCGCGTTCTTGCTGTCGGCGCTGCTGCTGATTACGGGTAGTGCGGTTGGGACGACGTCCGCATGGGCGGAGGAGAAGGCACCGCCGTCAAGCATTGCCCGATGCGAGCAAGCCGGCATCAGCAAGGGATTTGCCATTACGTTCAATGCAGACGATGAAAGTTGGTTCAACGCCATTTCGTCCGTAAAGGTTTCCGGTAAGGAGTACAAGAAAGTCACCAGCTCCTGGGATTTCGATGACCGGGGAGAGAACTATCGAGTACTGCCGACGGACAAACAGGTCTTGATCGGGGAAGCTTTTTCCGACACTACGGCAACCTGTGTAATTTCGGCCACCGGCTACAGCGATCTGAAGCTGACTTTGAACAAATCCCAGCACACCGCAGCGATTGCCGAAGATGAGGCAGAGAAAACTTACAAGGTTACTGCAGCGGCAGCAGAAAACGGAACGGTAAGCATGGACAAATCCGCAGCGAAAGAAGGGGAAACGGTGACCATCACCGCAAATCCGACGGAGGGTTATGTACTGAAATCCCTTTCGGCAGCGGACAGCGAAGGAAAAGCGATTAGCGTCACCAATTCGGCGTTTCAAATGCCGGCATCCGATGTGACGGTAAGTGCGACCTTTGAAAAGAAGCCGGAAGAGGGTGAAAAGGAAATCGACCCGAAGGACATTTCCGTGAAGGAGGATTCCTTCAACGGCTTGTGGCAGTTTGCATTCGGGGATTCGAAATATCCGGACGCCATTACGAAGGTTTCCGTAAACGGCACGGACTGGGAGGCTTACAGCTTTACGCCGTCTATGGGCGGAAAATATCGCGTTCGGGATGGTGCGCTGGAATTTGCTCAGAAGAGCTACGGCCAGACCGCGGCACTGAAGAGCGGCGATGTGATTTCCATCACGGCAGATGGTTACAAAACCCTGACATTCAAGGTTTCCATCGATAACGGAAAGCTCACCGTTTCTCAGGGGACGGACCCGGGCGACGACATGCAGCTGCACGTTCGGCTGGTGGGAAGCTTCGAATCCGCTTTGGTGAACCAGAAGGGATACGACGCCATCAGCGGTGCCTCCACCAACGTCACACAGAACAAGAACAGCGATGCCAGCGTTGAGGTAGCACTGGTAAAAAAAGATTCGGATCCGACAGACAGCGACTGGAAGCTTTTGAGTGAAAGCGACATCCGCGTAAATTCCAAAGGGTCTTCCGTCAATATCGTAAATCACGGCGATTCTGCGAATGGAAATGATTCCGGAATGGCCGGCGTCTATTCCGTTCACGACGGTTCCGTCACACTGGCCGGCACGCCCGCGAAAGCCGGAACATACGATATCAGCGTGACCATCACCGATGAGCTGGGCCGAAAGGCAACCAGCAACGCACTTACATTCCGCATTTTCAGCGGAGATGAGATGCTGGAAAATCAGCTGGTGCTTGAGAATTGCACCAAGACAGCCGACGGAAAATACATGTATGACATGGAGCCGTGGGCCATCAAGAACTTCACGTTGGATCCAAGCAATGAAACCGTCGTGGTTCCGGAAGATCTGAAGGCCTGGTATGGATCCCATACCAGCGGAACATACGGAGAACTGGGCTATGCTATTCCGGAAGGCACCATGCAGACTCAGACTTTGGTTCTGCCGAAAGGCTGCGATTTGACGCTGGTGAACATGGACATTCTGAGCAGTGTGAAAATCGTGGTGCAGGATGGGGCCAAGCTGACCCTGCGGGATTCCGTGGTGCAAGGTGCGGTCGAAGTAGAGAGCGGCGGAACGTTCTCCATGAATTACAATGACTACGGCGGCGGAGAATTCCTGAACGGCGCATCCATCAACGGAAAGCTAATTCTTAAGGATGGATCCACGCTGGAGAATGCCAAAATCTATTCCAATACCAACAACATCGCCAACGGCTCGGAAGCTCGTCACAACACGGATCCGGTGGTTGTGGTGAACGGAAATGTTACCCTGAAAGGAAAAGTATTCCTGCGAGGCGATGAAGCGCCGACCGGAACGGATCCGGCGACGGGAAAGAGTTACACCGGTCAGGTCGGCATGCAGGTAAACGGAACGCTGAATCTGGATAAAGATGCCGTACTTGCTGTCTTCGGCGGCGGAAAAGATGCCACCACTTCCAACGGCGGCTCGGCAATCATTTTGAACGGTGGTACGATTACCGGCGAGGGTAAGCTGATTGCCGTAGGCGGAGACGGACATTTCGGCGAAGGCGGAAATGCGGTGAGCGGAAACGGCACGATTTCCGTGACGGATGCATATCTGGAAGGCGGCGCTTCGGTCTCCCAATCCGGCACTCCGGGAAAGGCCTTGGGCGACGGGGTCAAGCTGGCCGGTACCACGAACCGAAATCTGATTGACGGTTCTACCGGAAGCGGAATCGACTACGACAACGACACATACTGGAGAGATATTCTCAGCGTGCCGAACCCGGATCTCTATCCGGTGGAAAAGAATGCCCCGGGCGAGCAGCCGGGTGGCGACAACAATGGTACAGAGCAGCCGGGTGGCGACAACAATGGGACAGAGCAACCGGGCGGCGGCACCGATAACCCGGAGAAACCATCTACCGGCGGTTCTGTCACACCAAAGCCGCAAGACCCGGTGAATCCGGGAGACAACGGTTCTTCCGGTACCGGCAATCAGAAAACTAAGAATAAGAGCAGCAAGCAGTCCAACGTGGAGACAGGGGATGAGTCCCATACCGTCCTGTGGGCGACCGTCATGCTGGCTGCACTGGCAGGAGTGGGTGTCATCACACTGCGCCGCAGACAGAAAAAGCAGAACTCGCAATGAAAATCTAGGCATATTAAAGTTATCACGTGAGAAATTATCTAGTTTGGAGCTTGCAAAATAAAAAAGCGGCGACTATCGCACTGAGGCGATAGCGCTGCTTTTTTCATAAGCTATTGAATCATCTTTAAGAAATATTCGTGAATCCGAGTATCTTCCGTCATTTCCGGATGGAAGGACAGGCCCAGCTGATTGCCGTACCGAACCGCAACCATGTGGTCGTCCACGGTAGCCAAAACTTCTACATTAGGGTCGTCCACGGATTCAATGTACGGCGCTCGGATGAATACCATCGGGAATTCGCCGATGCCCTGGACCGGCTGATCCGTGATGAAGCTTCCCAGCTGTCTTCCGTATGCGTTGCGCCGAACCGTAACGGGAAGAGTGGCCAGATGGGTCACCGAATCGTTGCAAAGGGTCTGGGCCAGGAGAATCATTCCCGCACAGGTGGCCAGCACCGGAAGTCCTTCCCGGATACGGGTCTGGATTTCCTCGAACATATCCAGCTTGTGGAGCAGCTTTCCCTGCACCGTACTTTCGCCCCCCGGAAGAACGATTCCCTGAATGCCTTCCAGGTCGGCTTTCTGGCGGATTTCTACGCACTCAGCGCCTAGGGATTCCAGCATTTTGCGGTGTTCGATGAAAGCGCCCTGTACTGCAAGTACACCGATTTTCATCCTATTTACCTCTCTCTTCCATGATAATGGCAATTTCACTTGGATTGATGCCAACCATCGCTTCGCCCAGATCCTCAGAAAGCTCTGCAATCAGTTTCGCGTCGGTGTAGTTGGTTACCGCCTGAACGATGGCGGAAGCTCTTTTTGCCGGGTTGCCGGACTTGAAGATGCCGGAACCAACGAATACGCCTTCCGCACCCAGTTGCATCATCAGGGCTGCGTCTGCCGGAGTAGCCACACCGCCGGCTGCAAAATTTACCACCGGAAGTTTGCCGTTGTCGTGGACGTACTTCACCAGTTCGTAAGGAACCTGAAGCTGCTTCGCTTCTTCGAAGAGCTCGTCTTCTCGCATGGAAACCACTTTGCGGATTTCCGCATTCATTTTTCTCATATGACGAACGGCCTGAACCACGTCGCCGGTTCCCGGCTCACCCTTGGTACGAATCATGGAAGCACCTTCGTTGATTCTTCTCAGGGCCTCGCCCAGATCTCTTGCGCCGCATACGAACGGAACCTTGAAATCTCTTTTGTTGATGTGGTAAATGTCATCGGCAGGAGACAGCACTTCCGACTCGTCGATGTAATCGATTTCGATGGCTTCCAGAAGCTGAGCCTCTACAAAATGACCGATTCTGCACTTCGCCATAACCGGAATGCTGACCGCTTCCTGAATGCCCTTGATCATCTTCGGATCGCTCATTCTGGACACGCCGCCGGCTGCACGAATATCCGCCGGAATTCTCTCCAGTGCCATTACCGCACAAGCGCCCGCTTCTTCCGCAATCTTTGCCTGCTCCGGTGTGGTAACGTCCATGATGACTCCGCCCTTCAGCATCTGAGCCAAACCTTTGTTCAGTTCATACTGTTTATTATCCATTGTTGAATATACCTCCTTGAATTTAACTGGTTATAATAGTACAATCAAACTGGTAATAAATAAATAATCAAAACATTTATATTTTTCATTCCAGATAGGGGAGGAGCCATGCTGACCTACGTCTTTGAGCATAACGGAAAACCGCTGTACGAGCAGGTGTACGATAACATAAAGAAGGACATTGTGGCCGGAAGACTGCGCCCCGGGGAGAAGCTCCCGTCAAAGCGTTCTTTTGCCGGCAACAACGGGATTAGTACCATAACGATTCAGAATGCATATGACCAGCTGATCGGGGAGGGGTACATTTACTCCATCCCTAAGAAGGGCTACTACGTGTCCGACATCCTGGAGATGAACCGTATTCCCCGGGAAAGCCGGATTTCCTACGACATCGAGATTCCCAAAGACCGGGAGTCCTACGACGTGGACCTGTCCAGCAACGCGGTGAATCCCGACACCTTTCCCTTTTCAGTATGGGCCCGAATGTCCCGGGAGACCATTTCTTCCCAAAAAAAAGAATTGATGGAGGTTTCGCCGACCGGGGGAATCCGGGCATTGCGTTCGGCCATCGCTGACTATCTCCGTTCCTTCCGAGGGATGCTGGTGGATCCGGATCAGATTGTCATCGGGGCCGGAACGGAGTACCTGTACAGCCTGCTGATTCAGCTGATTGGCAGCGATCGGGAGTACTGCATCGAGAATCCGGGATACAAGATTCTGGCGAACATCTACCGGCAGCACCGCATCGACTGCAAGTACATTCCAATGGATGAACATGGCATTCGGATCCCGGAACTGCACCGATCCGGAGCGGACATCGTCCATATCAGTCCGAACCATCATTTTCCCAGCGGCATCACCATGCCGGCCAGCCGGCGGTACGAGGTGTTGGCCTGGGCCAACGAAAAGCCGGGGAGATATATCATCGAGGACGATTACGACAGCGAATTCCGTCCCAACGGAAAACCGCTGCCCACGCTGTTCAGCATCGATGCCTGCGAACGGGTCATCTACATGAATACATTTTCCAAGTCCCTGACGCCGACCATCCGAATCAGTTACATGATTCTTCCGGTGCATCTGGCTAACCAATTCTACAGTCAGCTGTCTTTCTACGCCTGCACGGTATCCACCTTTGAGCAGTACACGCTGGCGGCGTTTATCCGAAACGGGTACTTTGAGAAGCACATCAACCGGATGCGGTTGTACTACAGCCGGCAGCGGAAGCGGCTGATCGAGTCCATTGAGAAGAGCCCGATTCGGGAGCACTGCCGAATCATCGAGAACCAGTCCGGACTTCATTTTCGGATTCGATTGGATACGGAGCTTTCCGATGAGGAGGTGAGCCGGGCACTGGCGGAGAAGGGGATTAAAATCCAGGCCATCTCGGAATACTATCTTACGGATGAGAAGCCGGACGCCCATGATTTTATCATCAACTATTCCGATGTGGATGTGAAGGCCATGCCGGCGGTGTGGGAGACGATGAACCTGATTTTGGGCGGCGAGAATAAATAGAGAAAAAGATTGGAGGAATATTATGCCTGAATTTAAAGTACATTCCGATTTCGACCTCACCGGGGATCAGCCCCAGGCGGTGGATCATATTGTGGACAGCATTCTGGCCGGGAATCGGCACCAGACTCTGATGGGGGTCACCGGTTCCGGAAAGACGTTCACCATGGCGAAGATTATCGAGAAGATACAGAAACCAACGCTGATTATTTCCCACAACAAAACCTTGGCGGCGCAGCTCCACGGGGAGATGAAGGAATTCTTTCCGGAGAATGCGGTGGAATACTTTGTTTCTTACTACGATTACTATCAGCCGGAGGCGTATGTGCCGTCCACGGATACCTATATCGAGAAGGATGCGGATATCAACGATGAAATCGATAAGCTGCGGCACTCCGCAACGGCAGCACTGCTGGAGCGGCGGGATACCATCGTGGTGGCCAGTGTGTCCTGCATCTACGGTTTGGGTAGCCCGAATTCCTACCGGAATCAGCTGCTGTCCCTGCGGCCGGGCATGGAGATGGATCGGACGGACATGATTCGGAAGCTAGTGGATATGCAGTACAATCGGAACGATATGGATTTCCATCGAGGCACCTTCCGGGCCCGGGGAGATATTATCGATATCTATCCGGCCGGCGGTGAAGAAGCGGTCCGGGTGGAGATGTTCGGCGATGAAATCGATTCCATTAAAGAAATGAATCCGGTAACCGGGGAGATTACCGGTGTGCGAAATCATATTTCCATTTTCCCGGCATCCCATTATGTCACCAATGGGGATGACATGAAGCTGGTGGCCAAATCCATCAAGGCGGAGCTGAAGGAGCGGCTGCAGTGGTTTCGGGACAACGGAAAACTGCTGGAGGCGCAGCGCTTGGAGCAGCGCACCAACTACGATATTGAGATGATGATGGAAATCGGCACCTGTAAAGGAATCGAGAATTACTCTCGTCATCTGAATTTCCTGGAGCCGGGGGAACGTCCGTATACCTTGCTGGACTACTTCCCGGAAGGGGATTTTCTCACCATCATCGACGAGTCTCACGCCATGTTGCCTCAGCTTCGAGCCATGTACAACGGTGACCGGGCCCGGAAACAGTCTCTGGTGGAGTACGGTTTCCGGCTGCCGTCCGCGCTGGACAACCGGCCGCTGAAATTCGAGGAATTTGAGGAGATGGTGGATCAAACGGTGTACGTCAGCGCCACGCCGGCCCGATTCGAACTGGAACAGTCCGGTGGCGTGACGGCGGAGCAAGTAATTCGTCCGACGGGACTTCTGGATCCGGAAATAGACGTTCGCCCGACGGAAGGGCAGATTGACGACCTTCTGAGCGAAATCTACAAAACCACGGATGCCGGAGAGCGAGTGCTGATCACCACCTTGACCAAACGGATGGCCGAGGATCTGTCCAAGTACCTGGAGAATCAAGGGATTCGGGTGCGGTATCTCCATTCCGACATCGACAACTTTGAACGACTGGAAATCATTCGAGACCTGCGACTGGGCAAATTCGATGTTCTGGTGGGCATCAACCTGCTTCGTGAAGGGCTGGATCTTCCGGAGATATCCCTGGTGGCCATCCTGGACGCGGACAAAGAGGGCTTCCTCCGTACGGAAACTTCCCTGATGCAGACGGTGGGCCGCGCCGCCCGGAATTCCCACGGCCGGGTCATCATGTACGCAGACCGAATTTCCAAAGCCATGCGGTATACCATCGACGAATCCAAACGCCGTCGGGAGATTCAGAGTGCGTATAACAAGGAACACGACATCGTTCCGAAGACCATCGTAAAACCAATTCGCGACATTGCCACAGCGACCGAGGCATACAATCCGGAAAACGAGTTCAAGAATCCGAAGGAGATGACGGCCAAGGAGCTGAAGGAAACCATTAAGAAGATGGAAAAAGAAATGAAGCAGGCCGCAAAAGACCTGCAGTTCGAACGGGCGGCAGAGCTTCGAGACCTGCTGTTTGAGCTGCGAAGCAGCAAGCGAGTGTAATGAAAGAAGCAGGACTTCCATTGGGAAGACCTGCTTTTTTTCTGTGAAGTTCTCGGACTTGGTGCACGAAAGCCCGGAAACCCTTGAACTTTCGTCGGCTTTGCACCAAATCCGGGGCCGGATTCGGCGTCACCCGGCGCCCTTTAGGTGCTATTCCGCAAATGCCCGAAGCAGAACCTTCAGTGCCTGCTTCAAATGTTCCTCCGTAATGGTGAGCGGCGGGAGGAGACGTACCTTTTCTCCCGCAGGGCCGGCGGTGATGCACAGGACGCCTTCTTTCAGGCATTCATTGACGATATCGGATGCTTTTTTGGAAGAAGGGGTGATGGCAATCATCAGGCCAAGACCTTCTACCGCCGCAACGCCCGGGGCTTCCCGGAAGGCCTCAAAGACCATGGCGGATTTTCTTTTTACCGAATCCAGAAAGCCCTCGTTCAGCCGCTCCACGATGCTCAGTGCGCCGGCACAGACCACCGGGTTTCCACCGAAAGTGGTGCCGTGAGTTCCCGGAACCAGGGCCTTTTTGGTTTTCTCGCTGAACATGCAGATGCCGATGGGGAGGCCGCCGCCTAGACCTTTGGCAGTGGTGACGATGTCCGGGTGGAGTCCCAGCTGCTCGTACGCGTACAGGGTGCCGGTGCGGCCGTTGCCCGCCTGAACTTCGTCGCAGATGAGGAGGATGTCCTTCTCGCGGCACAGCTTTGCCAGCGTATCCGCAAACTCCTGCGTCATCACGTTCACGCCGCCTTCTCCCTGGACGCATTCCACGATGATGGCCGCAGTGCGGTCAGAATCTACCAGGGCTTCCACGCTTTCCGGATTGTTGAACTCCGCATATTTGAAGCCCGGAACCAGGGGCTCAAAGCCTTCATGGTAGTGCGGATTCCCGGTGGCGGAGAGGGCGCCGTAGCTCCGGCCGTGAAAACTGTTTTTCATGGAAATGATTTCATAGCAATCCGGTCCCTTGTGCAGGTGCTGGTAACGGCGGGCGGCCTTCAGCGCACACTCATTGGCCTCGCCGCCGGAGTTGGTGAAGAACATGTTCGCCATGCCGGTGCGCTGAGCCAGGAGCTGGGCGAGTTTGGCGCAGGGCTCCGTGTAGTAGAGGTTGGATGTGTGCTGGACTTTGTGGAGCTGCTCCTCCACCGCGTTGATCCAGTCCGGGTCGCAGAAACCGAAGGAGTTGGTGCCGTATCCCGACTCCAAGTCGATGTACTCCTTGCCGTTCTCGTCGTAGGCGATGTCGTTGCTGCCCCAGGTGATGGTCACCGGGAAACGGTTGTAGGTTCCGGTGATGTACTGATGATCTAACTCTTTAATATCTTTCATTTTAATAAACCCTTTCTGTATAAATTCTCTTCCCCGAAAACATCCTCGGCTATTTCCGATAGTTTCCGTTCAGCTTGATGTAGTCGTAGGTGATATCGCAGCCCCAGCAGGTAGCGGAAGCGTTTCCGTTGTCGATGGTGATGCAAATTTCAATCTCGTCTTCTCCCAGTATTTCCGAGGCGTATTCCTCATCGATGTCCACACCCACACCGTTTCGGCATACCGTAATCTCGCCGGCTTCCGACAGGAAATCGATACGAACGTGTTCCGGGTTGAAAGGAATATTGGAATATCCCATGGCTACCATAATTCGTCCCCAGTTAGCGTCGTTGGCGAAAACGGCGGTTTTGGTGAGGGTGGATTGGATGACGGATTTGGCCAGAGCAACCCCTTCCTCTTCTGTGGAAGCGCCGTGGACGGTGCAGGTCACCAAATGCTTGGCGCCTTCGCCATCCTTCGCAATCATGCGGGCAAAGCGGGTGCAGATGTCCAGAAGTGCTTCCCGGAAAAGATCCAGGTCCCGGCATTCCCGGTCGATAATCTCGTTGTCCGCCAGGCCGTTGGCCAGGATAATCAAGGAGTCGTTGGTGGACATTTCGCCGTCGATGCTGACCCGGTTGAAGGTCACATCGCACACTTCTTTCAGCACCTGACGGAGCATGGTGGACGTGATGGCCAGATCGGTGGTGAGGTAGGTGAGGGTGGTTCCCATGTTGGGATGAACCATGCCGGAACCCTTGGAAATTCCGCCCAGCGTAATGGTGCGGCCGCCGACCTGAAAACGGCAGGCCAGTTCTTTCTTAAAGGTATCTGTGGTCAGGATGGCGTGGGCCACTTCGTTGGAAGCATCTTCCGTATGTTCCAGGTTGTGAGCCACCATATCGATGCCTTCCCGGATGCGATGAATATTCAGTTCTTTTCCGATAATTCCGGTGGATCCCACCAGCACTTCATCGGTGGGAATGCCCAGCGCTTCGGCGGCTGCTTGTTGCATTTCAAGGGCGCGTTCCATGCCGTGGGGCGCACAGGCGTTGGCGATTCCGGAGTTCACGCAGATGGCGCGGCAGTGTCCGCTTCGGCCGGTCTCGATATCCAGCTGCACCGGTGCGGCTTTGACGTGATTGGTGGTGTACAGTCCGGCACTGACGCAGTCTGCATTTCGGTCACTGAGAATAATGGCCAGATCGTTTTTCTTTTTATTCGGACGAACACCGCAGTGTGTCGCTCCGGCGGTAAAGCCGGTGGGAGCACAGATTCCTCCCGGAACGTATTTCAGCTTCATTATCGGTCACCTCCCAGCACCAGACCGGTGGTTTCCGGGATTCCCATCATCAGATTCAGGTTCTGAATGGCGGAACCTGAGGCGCCTTTTCCCAGGTTGTCGAAACGAGCCACCAGCAGCATGCGGTCCGAATTCCCGTAAAGTGACAACTCCATGTCATCCCGCCCGCTCATGGTGTTGGCAGAAGCGAAGCCGTTTTCATCGGCATCTTCCTTATAATACACCAGCGGACCGGTGTAGAATTCCCGGTACGCATTCCGGATGTCCTCCATGGTGCCGTGAATATCGGAACCGAAGAGGGGGATGATGGTCTCCATTCCGCAGTAATAGTCGGATACAATCGGGCAGAAAATCGGGGCGCACTCTAAGCCGTTCAGGGCAGCGATTTCCGGGAGGTGCTTGTGCTGCTGGGCCAGCCCGTACATCCGCGGAGCATCCAGGAGCACGTCCCGGTGGTCGTCTTCGTATTCGCCAATCATCTTTTTACCGCCGCCGGAATAACCGGTGAGGCTGAAACATTGAAGCTTCTGCGCCGGAGAGAGAATTCCTTTCTGAATCAGCGGATAGATTAAGGCATTGACGCCGCTGGCATGACAGCCCGGATTGGCCACCAGGGGTGCCGCTTTGATGGCTTCGGCGCCGCTGATTTCCGGAAAACCGTAGACCCATCCTTCCGCCGTGCGGTGGGCGGTGGAGGCATCGATTACGCGGGTGTGGCAGGCCTTTGCCATGGGAACCGCTTCTTTGGCGGCGGTATCCGGCAGGCACATAAAAACAAAATCCGCTTCTTCATAGGCCTTCCGGCGTGCCGACTCGCTGTGACGTTCTTCGTAGGAAATCGCAATCAGTTCCATATCCGTACGGCTCTGGAGCCGTTGATGAATGCGCAGCCCGGTGGTTCCGTAGCTGCCGTCGATAAATACTTTGGTCATCTCCAGTATACCTCTCTTTATAAATTCTCATGCAGGGAGCAGCATCGTCCCGGACGCTGTTCCGTATTATGATAAAGTGCCCGAAAAACGAGGCAAATAAAAATACATAAGTATAAATAAATATGCAGATATTATCGCTCTTTTGCGGAAATAAGTCAAGGGGAAAAGAGACGAAATGCTTGTATTTAAAGGAATGTAGAGTACATTTAAAAATATAGTCAAATAAAACAATACAATGTTAAAAAAGCTACAAGCGTTCATGGATACAATGCTTGCTATGCGGAAATTGCATGTGAACCAAAAAAGACTTGTACACCTGTTTAAAGTGACTATAATGTATTTAAAGGATATGGTCACTATGAAATAGGTAGAAGATCACAGTGGGACATACATCTATAAAATTTTCTTCTACAATTGAAAGAGAGGATTGTCATGAATTGGGAATTAATCACATTCTTAGGGTACTTCGTGATACTAATGGGCGTCGCGTTGATATTCTACTTTAACGGAGCAAACAAAGATCAGGAAGACTTCTTCCTGGGTGGCAGAGAGATGGGGCCGTGGGTAACGGCACTCTCGGCGCAGGCTTCTGACATGTCTGCGTGGCTGTTGATGGGCCTGCCGGGTTCCATCCTGGCATTTGGTTTCGGCCAGATGTGGATCGGAATCGGCCTGGCACTTGGAACTGCAGCGAACTGGATATTCTGTGCGAAGAGATTGAGAACATTCTCCTTAGCAGCAGGTGATGCCATTACATTGCCGCAATATTTGTCCAACCGGTTCGCTACTTCATCGAAAACACTGCAGGTAATCTGTGCGGTAATCTTCCTGGTATGCTACACCATCTACGTAGCATCGGCATATGTAGCCGGCACATCCGTATTCGAGATGCTGTTCCCGGGCGTCAGTGCAAAGGTGACGATGACGATTTTCGCATTGGTTATCGTGTTCTACACCTTCTTCGGTGGATTTAAGGCCGTATGCTGGACGGACTTCTTCCAGGGACTTCTGATGATGGCCGCATTGATGGCTGTTCCGATTGTAATCGTGGCAACGAAGCAGAATTTGGACACCAGCCTTCTGAACAACGTATATGAATACAAGGATGCATCCGGAGAGATGGTCACCTGCGTATTCGGTACCGGATTATTTGATGCAAGCTGGAAGGATATCATCTCCGGACTGGGCTGGGGACTTGGATACTTTGGTATGCCGCACGTACTGGTACGGTTCATGTCCATCGAGAAGCCTTCCATGATTAAGAAATCTTCCATCGTTGCAATCGTCTGGGTTCTGATTTCTCTGGGTTCCGCTGTATTGATTGCATACTTCGGCAGAATGCTGATTGCAGATCAGCTGCTTCCGATTGGAGCACAGAAGACGGTATTCATGGTAATGGCACGGAAGTACTTCCCGGCAGCAATTTCGGGATTGCTTCTGGCAGCGATTATCGCCGCATCGATTTCTACCGCAGACTCTCAGCTCCTGGTTGCATCCAGTTCCTTCACATCCGACTTGTATAAGCCGCTGATTCGGAAGGACGCAACGGAGAAGGAAACCTTGATGGTTGGAAGAATTGTCGTTGTTGTTATCGCGGTTATCGCATTCTTTATCGCAAGCTCGAAGGGATCCGGAGCACAGGCAATTATGAACCTGGTTGAAAATGCCTGGGGTGCATTTGGATCGGCATTCGGACCGACCATCCTGCTGTCCCTGTTCTGGAGAAACTTTAACTACAAGGGTGCTATTGCCGGCGTTATTTCCGGATTCGTTGTAGATATCGGCTGGCTGCTGTTCATGCACTCCACCGGCGTATACGAAATCGTACCGGGATTCATTGCAAGTGCAGTCATCGCCGTAATCGTTGCAAAGGCAACCGGCGAACCGGATGAGGATGTCAAGACTATTTTCGATAATGCAATCGAAGGTATCAGATTAGACAAGTGATGTCCCAATCCTTGAGGGAAGGAGGCTTTCGCACAGCCAGTGCGGAAGCCTCGCTTCCTTTTTTTATGCAAAGAATGGTCTTTGAAAAAAGCAGAAAACCGAAAAATATGGATACTCTTTTTTTCGCAAATGGTGTACAATCATGTTATAAAACACAAATTTCAAAGTAATTGAGTGGAGTCAGTTTGAAAGAATTTTGGGAGGAACGTCATGGGAGTATTAAAAGTAATTAAGAATCGCTTCTCGGTTCGGAAATTCAAAGATCAGCCGATTGAACCGGAGAAACTGGAACGTATTCTGGAAGCGGCAAAGGCGGCACCGACGGCGAAGAATCTTCAGCCGCAGCGGATTTTTGTCTGCAAGAGCAAGAAGGCATTGGCGGCCATCGATTCTGCAACCAAGTGCAGATACGGAGCACCGACCGTTCTGGTGGTATGCTACGATCAGAACGAGGTATGGCACAATCCGTTTGATCCGACCATCGATTCGGGAGAAATCGATGCTTCCATCGTTGCAGATGAGATGATTTTGGCAGCATGGGAAGAGGGCATCGCATCCTGCTGGGTGGCATATTTCAACCCGAAGAAAATCAACAGCGGATTGAAGATTCAGGAGCACATTCGTCCGGTGGTATTGATTCCGATCGGTTATGCGGAAGATGGCGTGGAACCGGCTTTGAGACATATGGAGTCCAAGGATTTGGATGAAATCGTTCACGAGCTGTAGAGAAAGGTGGTCGATATGAAGAAAAAGTATCGACAATGGGGAAATGCGCTCATCCTATCCCTTATGCTCAGCCTGCTGAACCCGATGATGGCCTATGCGGATTCATCCGAATCCGATGAAAACCGCCAATCAGAGATTGCGGAAGCGGAAGAACAGGTGGAGACGACGAAGCGGGTGTATGAGATGGGCGGTATTGTTTTTCTGGATGAACGTATTCCAAACGAGAAATACCGATATGAAAATTGGATTGCACGACTGCGTAATTCCACGGATTCCAGAATGTCGGAGGCAGTGGATGAAGAGGAATTAATGAAGTCCTTTTCTTTTGACAACCTTCGAAAAATGGCAGATTTGTTGGATGAATACAATGAAATCCGTGCGAAAGATACCTGCTTCTCCGAAGAACGGTATCATCGGGCAATCGAAATCAGCCCGGAATTGGTAATGTCTGCCACAATGTCTGCCATGATATCCTACCGAAATCCAAATGCGTACCACCCGTTGGCGGAAACAACGGACTCTGCATTGAACGAATTGAATTTTCTCACCGGGGAGAATTTGTCGTGGGGACAGAAAGATCCTTTTGAGGGATGGTATGCGGATGAGGCACCGCTGTACGATACGTACCGGAAGCTTTCAGATGCGGAGAAGAAATCCTATGATACGGAATCTTTTGGGCATTATATCAATGTTATGATGCCGGCATACGAAGGAAGTATCACCGGTTTCGGCATATACAAAGCTGATAACGACGCTCCGAATTATGCCCAGCGGGTACGCCAATTTCCGAGAAACGACGGCAGTCCGTCCTACACCTCTGCGGAATGGCGGGATGAATTGAACCGCTATGAGGACGAACTGCAGAAATCGGTTCGGGATGCGGAGGCACGCCTGGATGAGTTGAAGTCCGGCGAAGAGATGTCCCCGCGGGGAATCAGTAACCCGGACAACAAGAAACCGGAGTCCAAGCCCGCAGCAGCATCGCCGACAAAACCCGGGAAATGCAAGATCTATTCCGTGAAAAGGGGAAAGAGAAAGCTGACGGTAAAGTGGAAAAAACCATCCGGCAACGGTCTACGGTATCAGATTGGAATCAAGCAAAAGGGGAAAAAATACAAATACTACAGAACTTCCGGGAAATCCAAGACGATTAAGAAGCTTAAATCTCGAAAGTATTATTACGTGCGAGTGCGCGCGTATCGGACGAGTCACGGCAAAAACTATTACGGCAAGTGGTCATCCGCGAAGAAGACAAAAATTAAATAGTATAAATATTGGCGCTTGAGAAAAGGAGGATGTTATGGTTTCAGAAATGAAGATGGATGATTTAAGAGAGAAAGCGATAGGCGCATTTACCGGAGGGTACATGTGTTCGGAGACGCTGGTGTACATTCTGAATAAATACTATGATCTGGGTATTTCGGAAGATGCCATCGCCATGAGTACCGGCTTCCCGTTCGGATTCGGAGACGGCGGAAATGTGTGCGGCGCCGTTGCAGGGGCCACCATGTGCCTGGGCAAGGTATTCGGACGAACTGTCCCGGGAGATCCGAAGTTCCGAAAATGTTGCGATTTGGTACGGGAATTAAACGATGATGTCATCGAGAAATACGAAACCGCCATCTGTCCGACCTTGATTCAGGACTACGAGTTCAAAGACCCGGAACGGAAAAAGCACTGCATTGGCATCGTTCTTGCGGTAGTGGATTCCTTCGCTAAGATTATGGAACGGGAATGCGGCGTGAAAAGGGTATAACACACCAAATTAACCGATAAAAATTATTCGAAAAGGCATCGGCAAACTCTGCCGGTGCCTTTGCTATTGCGGAGTTTCCGCACTGTGGTATAATAAAAAGATATTTTTATGCGCTTCGGAAAGGAGGAAACCAGGACGGCATTGAAAAAGAAATTTCACGGTTTTAAATCGAAAATCACCGCCGGATTTCACTCTTTGTCTCGCCGACAGCGGCGGCTGATAATCCTGGACGTGCTGCTGATTGCTCTGGTGGCAGCCTTCTACGTTCTTTTCTTCGTCCCCCGTGACGGAACGGCCATGTTTCAGATGGCGGCCCAGCGCTCCCGGCGAATTACATCCTGCGTGCAGGACATGACCCTAAAGACCGAGCTGGAGATTTCATCCAAGGACATCGCGTTCTCACAAAAAAAGAAATCCGCCGCGGAGAAGTGTCCCGTTCAGATCCTCGTCAAAATGAAGCAAGGGGAAGGCGGAGCGAAAATCAACCGAACCACCAAGGTGACCCTGAACGGAAAAACATCTTCCTTCAAGACGCTGAGCTATTACGATGCGAAAAAGAAAACTCTGTATTCTCGGAAGAGTTCCGGGTGGAACCGGAAGGAAAATCAGTCAAACGAAGTGCGGGACGTTCAAACTCTTTTGAAGCTAAACGAAAGCGTTTTGCAGAACAGCGCTTTTGCAAAGACCGACCGGGGATACGAAGTGAGAATTCCCGCAGCGCAAGTGGGCGTGAGCCCCATCACTTCGCTGCTGAGGGATGATGCGAACACCAAAATCACCGGAGGGGAGTTCTGCTACGTGTTCGGCAAATTCTCCCATCGTTTGACGCAAATTGATGGGGACAACCTGACGGTTCAGAGAAACGGAAAAAAATCCGAAACCTGCACCGTTCACATAAAGTTCACGGATTATAATAATGTGAAAGCGAAGGATTGGAAGGTTCCGGAGAAAATCCGCAAGAGTGCGGAGGCGCCGGCGAAAGATACGAAAAAAGCGAAGTCTTATCTGCTGTCTCAGGAGGAGCTGAAGAAGGACGAACGGGATTGCTATGTGGTGGGAGAAGATCTTCCCGCCGGAAAGTACATCACGGGAAAGCGCACCGGAGAGGGAATCATTACCTGCCTCCGCCATTCCGATGCCAAGGTGCGCTTCGAATACCACTGCGGATACGGCTACTATGCGGTAGATAATTACAAAAGAGGAAGGGAGGTGACCCTGGAGAATGGAGATCGGATTATGTTATCCGGAAAGAAACTGTCCGTCCGGTTCCGGAAAAAGTAAAAAAACGCATCGCCGGAAGCTTCGGGGTGCCGCCATCGTTTTTTTAGGGATGATACTCCTTCTCTCCGGCCGAAAGGCCTACGGTGCGGAAGTGATTCACCAAAGCGGGATGGCGCTTCAGCCCTATGATACGTCGATATACGATACGGTGAATAACGCCAACGAGACCATGACCGGGTACGGGCACGCCTATACTGACAGCCAAGAGCTGAATTCCGTTTCCGGCCCCTCCATGCAATTCCGGTCGCTGCTGTACACGGAGATTCCGAACCCTCAGAGCATTGCCGTTTCGCCGGACGGGAAGACGGCCTGGGTGATGTCCTCTTATAAGAGCGGGAGCGATAATTCCAGGACCGGACGGATTTACCGCATCGATCTGTCCCGCTTCTGGAAAAAGAAGGCCGCCGGGTCCAAGGATACCGGGGCGATAAAAGCAGGACCGGAGATTGTCACCGGTCACGGGCAGACGCTGGCATACAACCCGAAGAGTCATGAGCTTTGGTATGTGCGGGAAACAAAGGTGCTCAACACCACACTGGTGCGGGTGAATCCCAAAACCATGGAGGTGGAGAAGGAAATTCATTTCCGCTTCGGTTCCACCATCGTCTTTCCGCCGACCTTTACCTTTGATAAGGATGGCAACTGCTGGACGTATACCCGAAGCACCGGCAGCAACTGGGTGTCTGCGGGAACCATTCGCTTCTACAAGGGGCGGATTCAGGGAAATCGCGTGACCTTCCGCATGATTAACCAGGGCCTTCGGTATCCGCCGGGAAACCTCTGCCAGACTTTTGGATACAACCCGGTGAACGACAGACTGTATGTGGTGGCAGACGGAGAAATGCTCACGGTACCGGCGGGCAAGCTGAGCCGGCATCGGGTGACGCCGGCGGATGTGCAGTGCATCAAATTCGGCGGCTGTCGGGAATTCGAAGGGCTTGCTTTTACGGAAACCGGATGTGCGTATTTTGTGACCAATAAGCCGTCGGAAATCATGCGGGACCGGGTCAGCTACAACAAAGCGCTGAAGCTGGAGACTAAATACAAGCGGGCGAAAAAGAATTATGCCCGAGACCGAAGGGCGATGAAGAAAGAGAAAGAAGAGCAGGCTCAGAACATTACCATGGAAAAAATCGGAAAACAACTAGAGGATGGCCTCTAATGAGTGTTTATTTCTGAGATTTTGTGTTATAATGGCGGAAGCATGAAAAGTTATTTTCACATAATTAACCAATAGGTTGAATGGGAGGTATTAATATGGCACTTGTTACGACCACTGAAATGTTCCGAAAGGCGTATGACGGTGGATATGCAATTGGCGCGTTTAATGTAAATAATATGGAGATTGTTCAGGCAATCACGGAAGCCTGCAAGAAGGAGAATTCTCCGGTAATTCTTCAGGTATCCAGAGGCGCAAGATCTTATGCAAACCACACATATCTGATGAAGCTGGTGGAAGCGGCAGTGAAGGAATGCCCGGATATTCCAATTGCACTTCACCTGGATCACGGTCCGGATTTCGAAACCTGCAAATCCTGCATCGATGGCGGATTCACTTCCGTAATGATTGACGCTTCGTCGAAACCTTTCGAAGAGAACATCGCGATTACGAAAGAGGTAGTGGACTACGCTCACAAATACGGCGTTGTGGTAGAGGCAGAACTGGGCACTTTGGCAGGCATTGAAGACGAAGTAAAAGTATCTGCGGAAGAGTCTTCTTACACCCGCCCGGAAGAGGTAGAAGAATTCGTCACCCGTACCGGATGTGATTCTTTGGCCATTGCCATCGGCACCAGCCACGGCGCATACAAGTTCAAGCCGGGTACGAACCCGCAGCTGCGTTTTGACGTGCTTCACGAATGCGAGAAGAGACTGCCGGGATTCCCAATCGTTCTTCACGGCGCATCCTCCGTACCGCAGGAATACGTACAGATGATTAACGAATACGGCGGAAACATGCCGGGCGCACTGGGCGTACCGGAAGACCAGCTGAGAGAAGCGGCTCGCTCCGCAGTGTGCAAGATCAACATCGATTCCGACATCCGTCTGGCCATGACCGGAACCGTTCGGAAATATCTGACCGAGAATCCGGCGGATTTCGATCCGAGAAAGTATCTGAAGGCGGGAAGAGATGCTATCGAGGCGATGGTACGTCATAAGATTGTTGACGTTCTGGGTTCCTCCGGCAAAGCGGAATAGGAAGCGAAGCTCTTCGGACAGAAAAATGTGAATTCAAAAAGCTGCAGGCATCCGGGTACATATCACCGATGCGCTGCAGCTTTTTCATTACTTATTTCTCCAGTTTCTGTCGGCACTTCGCAAAGAATTTCTCGTTGTCGATGACGAAACGTTCGTGGGTTCCCTCTCCAATTACTTCTTTTTCATCCTGCGCCTTTACGGTAAAGACAATGCGGCGGCGGTCCACCTCCGTAACTTCGGCGGTGCAGGTGACTTCCATGCCCACCGGTGTAGCGGCCAGATGACGCACATCAATTCGGGTTCCCACGGTTCCCTGACCGTCCTCCAGAAGTCTCTGCACCGCCTCTTGAGCGGTTCCTTCCATCAGCGCAATCATAGATGGGGTGGCCAGCACCTCCAGCGCACCGCTTCCCATCGCTGCGGCGGTCATCTCCGGGGTGACCGTAATCTTTTTTTGGCAAGTAATTCCCGTTTGAATCATAATTTACCTCGTGTTTCTGAAATGTTTAAGTTTAATTTATAGTTTGGCTCCTATAATTATGACACCGAACACGTGAGAACGCAATCTTGACATTCGCACATATGAATGGTATCGTGAAGTTTGCGTGTATAATGCGAATGAAAGATTCATATTATAGAAAGGTTTATGGGTATATGCAGAAAGAAGTTTTATGGAATCGATATTCTCCGGAACAGGAGAAGGAAATGGCTTCAGTGTGCAGTCGGTATATGACTTGCTTGGATGAAGGTAAGACGGAGCGGGAGAGCGCCCGCTTGACTGTTTCCATGGCGGAAGAACAGGGATATCGGAACCTCCGGGAGCTGGTGGAGCAGGGAGAAGCCCTGAAAGCCGGAGACAAGGTGTACTATATGTACAACGAGAAGCTGATCGTTCTGTATCATATCGGCAAGGAGTCCATGGAAGCCGGAATGAATATTCTGGGTGCGCACATCGATTCTCCGAGAATGGACGTGAAGCAGAATCCGCTGTACGAGAACGGTGGATTTGCTTATCTGGACACTCATTATTACGGCGGCATCAAGAAATACCAGTGGGTGACGCTTCCTCTGGCGATTCACGGGGTTGTGGTTCGGAAGGACGGCAGCCGGGTGAACATTTCTGTGGGCGAGAAGGATACGGATCCGGTATTTACCGTTTCGGATCTGCTGATTCACCTGTCCAGAGAACAGCTGACGAAAACCGCATCGAAGGTAGTGGAGGGGGAATCTCTGGATATTCTGGTTGGAAGCATCCCGCAAGGAGCGGCGGACAGCGAAGAAGAAAAGAAAGAGAAGAAAGACACCATCACCGCGAACATCTGCCGGATTCTGAAAGAAGAGTACGATTTCGAGGAAGAGGATTTCATTTCTGCGGAATTAGAAGTGGTGCCGGCGGGCAAAGCCAGAGAGTTGGGGTTTGACCGAAGCATGATTATCGGATACGGACAGGACGACCGTATCTGTGCATTTACATCTCTGATGGCGTTCCTGGATGAAGGGGAGACACCGAAACGCACCTCCTGCTGCATTTTGGTAGATAAAGAAGAAATCGGCAGCGTGGGTGCCAGCGGCATGCACTCTCGAATCTTTGAGAATGCGACGGCAGAGGTGCTTCATCTTCTGGGACATACGGACAGCATCTCCCTTCGCCGTACACTTCAGAACTCCAAGATGCTTTCATCCGATGTGAGCGCTGCGTACGATCCGCTGTATGCTTCCGTGTTTGAAACGAAGAATGCGGCCTATATGGGCAAGGGACCGGCATTCAACAAGTTCACCGGATCCGGCGGAAAGGGTAATTCCAGTGATGCCAATCCGGAATACATTGCGGAAATTCGCCGGGTGCTGGGGGATGCGGATGTTCAATTCCAGACGGCGGAAATGGGTAAGGTGGATGCCGGCGGCGGCGGAACCATCGCCTATATCATGGCCAACTACGGCATGGAAGTCATCGACTGCGGAGTTGCCATCCTGTGCATGCATTCCCCGTGGGAAGTTTCCAGCAAAGCGGATGTCTACGAGACCTACCGCTGCTACAGAGCGTTCCTGACCCATATGGAATAACCGGAAACGCTCGCACATCATTTACGAAATATCGGCCCAATTGGCGGTATTGATACATTAATTATATTTTTATGAAAATAGAAAGAGGACTGAATTCAATGGAAAAGAAACTGCTTAAGAAATCCAAATTCGCTATCGCACTGTATGTAATCTCCGGACTGCTGACGTTGTACACCGTGTACATGCTGTACAGCACGATTACCTACCTGACCAACTACTTCTCACAGTACGGCACATCCTTCATGTCCAACTTTGGTACCGCTATCGGTTATATCCTGACCCAGTGCCTGGTATATCTGGTATACGCGATTCTGGTATTTGCGGCGGCAAAGATTTACAATGAAGTGAGGAAGGCAAATCCGGACAACTATCTTTCCGAGGCAGAGTCCAAGGCCATCCTGAGAGCGAAGGAAGCGAAGAAGATTGCAAAGGCGGAGAAGAAGGCTGCAAAAGCAAGTGTAAAGGAAACAAAGGCAACCGAAGAGAAAGAGGAAGCAGCGGAAGAGCTGAAGGAAGCGGAAGAGACAGAAGTGAAAGAAGAGGCTGCTCCGGAAGAAGAGTCGAAAGAAGAATCTGAAAAGTAATTAGTTGTTTTTCTAAATACAATTTAAGACAAAAAATTAAGTGTGAAAAAGCGGTTGAAAACATTTACCGCTTTTTCTTTTATTTTAAAGGGAAAAACGATGTTTTAAAATTATTTTATCCAAAAAATTTTAAAAATCTAAGGAATTAGTACTTGATTTTTAAAATGGGGGGGGGGGTATAATAGAAATAAAGTTATTTGATAATGGGGGTGTAGCTATGGGGGATTTACCACACATCAATGTAGATGCTACCGGGAAGCAGTTAAAGCGAATTCGAAAAGAGCACAACTTTTCGGTTCAGGACATTCAGCATCAGATTGGGTTGATTTCGGCTCAGGCGATATATAAATGGGAGCGGGGCCAGGCACTGCCTTCGCTGGACAATATCGTAATCCTAGCGAAATTGTACAAAGTCACTCTAGACGACTTGCTGGTAATCGAATAGTTAATTCAACGGTTGGGAATCGGATTCTTTCGAGAATCCGGTTTTCTTTTTTTGGAGAATACTGGTATAATGGCTCATGAAAATATTGAGACAAGAGAGGTTAGAAAAATGGAAAACAAGTACGAAGAACATCGGACGCGCGCGGATCGAATTCAGACGGATATCGATACCCTGGGATCTTACAGCAGCGTGAAGACCATCGGATGCACCCGCTACACCTACACAAAGGAATTTGCTCAGGCCCGGGATTACATCAAGCGGGAGATGGAGCAGGCGGGCCTGAAAGTCCGGGAAGATGCCGTTGGCACGGTAATCGGACGGTTGGAAGGAACGAATCCGGAGCTTCCGATTATCATGACGGGCAGCCATTTCGATACAGTAAAAACAGGTGGTCGTTATGACGGCACGGCCGGTGTGGTTGCGGCGTTGGAAGTGGCAAGAACGATGCATGATGAGGGTTTTCGCCCGAAGAGAAGCATTGAGTTCGTCGCTCTTCCGGAGGAAGAAGGCGGTCGCTTCGGTTCCGGCTTGATGGCCAGCAGAGCCATGTGCGGGAAATTGTATCCGGACGAATTGGAGCATCGGGATGAGGACGGCGTAACCCTGGCGGAAGCGATGAAGGAATACGGATTGGATCCGAATGCGATTGAAACGGCAGAAAGGAAACCGGAAGACATTGAAGCGTTCCTGGAACTTCATATCGAGCAGGGACCGATTCTGGAGAAAGAAGATGTGAAGGTGGGCATCGTGGACTCCATCGTCGGATTCCGATGCTTTGAGGTGCATGTACACGGACGTTCGGATCATGCCGGCAACACACCGATGAACATGCGGGCGGACGCATTCCTGGCCGTGGCAAGAGCGGTCACCGAAGCAACGGCGAAGGCAGAAGAAATCGGTGAGAACACCGTGTTCACCTGCGGCGAAGTGCACGTGGCACCGGGCGCGTTTAACATCGTAGCGGAAGATGCATGGCTGAAAGTGGATTGCCGAAGCCGGAAGATTTCCAATGTGGACCGAGTGCTGAAGGTGTTCTGGGAATCCCTGGACAAGAGCGTGCGTGACTCTGCGGGTCTGTCCTATACGAAAGAACAGAAGGTCCATGCCAACCAGGTGGAGATGGACGAAGAAATCCGGGAAATGATTGAAGAGAACGCCCACAAAGCCGGTATCCGGACGTGGCACCTCCTTTCGGGTGCAGGCCACGATGCCATGGTAATGGCTTCCATCGCACGAACCGCCATGATTTTCGTACCGAGCAAGGATGGCAGAAGCCATGTACCGGAAGAGTGGACGGACTGCGAAGACCTTCAGAAGGGTACGGAAACCCTGTACCGCACGATGCGCGAGCTGGCGGAAAAGGAATAGAACATGCCTTTCGTACAAGTAAACGGCAATCGCACTATAGAATGCGGCGCCGGGATGAATCTCATGACACTGCTGGTACGCAGCGGATACGAGTTGAATAACGCCTGCGGCGGAAGAGGTGTGTGCGGCAAGTGCAAGGTGCGGATTCTTGACGGTGCGGAGTCGGAACTCTCGAAAACGGAAAAGCTGTTTCTGACTCCGGAAGAGCAGCGGCAGGGAATTCGCCTATCCTGCATGGTACGAGTTCGCCAAGATATGAAAGTAGAAACTCTCTCCCGGGAAAAAGAATTTACCGTTCTGGCGGAGGGTCACCTTCCGAAATGGGCAGCGGAAGAGACGAAGGATACCGCAAAATCCGATGAATACGGTGTTGCGGTGGATATTGGCACCACCACGGTGGTGTGCCGCCTGGTTCATCTGAAAACGGGGGAAACGGCAGACACGGCGGCATCCGTTAATGACCAGAAGAAGTTCGGTTTGGACGTGCTGAGCCGAATCAGCTACGAGCAGGACCATCCGGAATCCGGACGAAACGAACTGCAGGACGCTATCGTGGGAAATCTGAATCGTCTGATTGAAGAAATGTGCCGGCGGCAGAAGCTATCGCCGGAAAAAATCCGGCGGATTGCGGTCAGCGGAAACTGCACCATGGTGCATATGCTCTTGGGAGCGGATGCGGTGCCTCTGGGCAAAGCTCCGTTTCTTCCGGTGCTGAAGGGACCGCAAAGATGCCTCGCCGGAGAAATCGGTTTGAAACCCGAGGGGGCAGAGCTGTACTGCATTCCGGCAGTATCCGCCTATATCGGCGGAGATATCGTCGCCGGTGCTTACATATGCGGGCTGAAGAAACTTTCCGGCAACGTGCTCTTTGTGGACATCGGAACCAACGGCGAAATTGTATTGGCCCGCGACGGAGAGATGAACTCATGCTCCTGTGCCGCAGGACCGGCTCTGGAGGGGATGAACATCCGCCAGGGAATGAGAGGTGAAACCGGAGCCATTGAAGATGTGGAAATTCGGCCGGATGGAATTCACCTAAAGGTCATTGGAGGCGGTCCGGCGGAAGGAATCTGCGGAAGCGGCATCCTCGCCGGGATTAAAGAACTCCTCCGCAGCGGAATTCTCCGAAAAAGCGGTGCTTTTGTGCATCCGGACCGGCTGCCGGAGGGAGATGAACGAAAAAAATATCTGCATGTGAATCCGGAGGACGGTACGCGCAGCGTGCGCCTGCAGGAGAATCCGGTTTTCGTGGAAATTACCCAGAAGGATGTTCGCCAGGTGCAGCTGGCAAAGGGGGCCATCCGCTCCGGCATTGAAATCCTTCTGAAGGACAATGGATTGGAGCCTTCCATGCTGGATGAAGTGATGATTGCGGGACAATTCGGATCTCATCTGCCGCCGGAAGACCTTACCGGAGTGGGCATCCTTCCGGAAGAAGCTCGAGAACGAATTCACTACGTGGGAAATACCGCCCTTACCGGTGCCGTTGCAGCCCTTCTTTCCGAAGGTGCTCGTAAAGATATGGAAGCTTTGGCCAAAGAAATCGGATATGCAGAACTGGGGGATACTCCGGAATACGAGTATCGACTGGCGGAATGGCTGGAATTTCCAAAGCACAGACTTGACTAATTTTGTATAGTTGCTTGCATAATGGAAATTTTGTGGTATCATCATTACATGAGAAATAATGAAGAGGCAAAAAAGAATCAGATGATTGCAATCGCCGAGGACGTGCTCCGGGCAGCGAAGGACCGAATCGTTGCCAATATGCACTTTATGGACTCGGCGATTTTTGCGTTGCGGGAAAAGTGCGATGCGAATCGGGAGGGCGCATTCGCTACGGACGGTGCGACATTGTATTACTCCCCAGATTACGTGGTTTCCATGGGACGAGACGGGATATCGGAGATGATGCACGCCTACATGCACCTTCTGCTCCACTGCATGTTCCGCCACTACAAAAATCCGCCGGAGAATCGGCAGCTGTGGGATATCGCGGCGGACATGGCGGCAGAGGCGCTGATTCAATCCTTTGAGTTGGATTCCTTTCGCCATCGCCGGGAGGAAGAACAGCGAGAGGCGCTGGCTCAAGTTCGGCGGGAGACGGAGGGCCTGTCCGCGGAGCGAATTTATCGGTGGCTGGCATCCGGAAACCGGAAGTCGGAAGAAGTGCAAAGGTTGTGGGATCTGTTCCGGGTAGACGATCACGGCCTTTGGTATCCGGCAAATTCCGGTTTTCTGAAGCCGGAGGATGCGCAAGATTCGGAAGAAACGAAGGAGAATTCGGCAGAACTGCGGCAGGAGACCGAAGAACCGGACTGGGACCGTATTGCGCAGATGGTGAAAATCTCACTGGAGACGGAAGAAAGGGGCACGGAGCGGGGAGAACTCCTCTCTGCCCTCAACGCGCGAACGGAAAAGCACATGGATTACAGCACCTTTCTTCGGAAATTCACCCTGTTCCGGGAGAACCTGAAGGTGGATGACAGCGAGTTCGATTATATCTTCTACACCTACGGGCTGGAGCTGTACGGCGATATGCCGCTGGTGGAGCCGCTGGAATACACCGATGAACGAACCATATCGGACTTCGTCATCGTCATCGATACGTCGGCGTCCACCCAGGGAAAATTGGTGGAACGTTTCGTGCAGCGCACCTTCGACCTGCTGCAGGAAAGCCGGGAAATCAAGAACCGGTTCAACATCCACCTAATTCAGTGCGATGCGGCGGTGCAGGAAGACCGCATCCTTCGCACCCGGGAGGATGTACACCGATATCTGGAAAACATGGAGCTGAAAGGTCTTGGAGGTACGGATTATCGCCCGGCCTTCCATTATATAAACAATCTGGTAGAGCGAGGGGAATTTCGGCACCTTCAGGGCGTGCTGTACTTTACCGATGGAAAAGGCATTTTCCCCCGCCGGAAACCGCCCTACGATACGGCATTTATTTTTGAAGACGATGCGGCGGCGTCGGAGGCAAAGGTTCCTTCCTGGGGAATGAAAGTGGTATTTGGAGGCAAGGATGAATATTGAAGAAGCAAAGAAACAAGTAAAATACGCGGTAATTTCCTATCTGTCGAAGGACGAGTTCGGGGAATACCGGATTCCGGTGGAGCGGCAGCGGCCGATTTTTCTCATGGGTCCTCCGGGAATCGGAAAGACGGATATCATGAATCAGGTAGCGGAGGAGATGAACATCGCGGTGGTGTCCTATTCCATGAGCCATCACACCCGGCAGAGTGCTTTAGGTCTGCCGTTCATTGCGGACAAGGAGTACGGCGGCCGGAAGTATCGGACTACGGAATACACCATGAGTGAAATCATCGCCAGCCTGTACGACGTGATGGAAGAAACGGGAAAGAAGGAGGGCATCCTCTTCCTGGATGAGATTAACTGCGTATCGGAGACGCTGGCACCGTCCATGCTGCAGTTTTTGCAGTACAAGGTGTTCGGACGCCACTCCATTCCCAACGGCTGGGTCATCGTCACCGCCGGAAATCCGCCGGAATATAACAACTCCGTGCGAGAGTTCGACCTGGCGACGCTGGACCGCCTGAAGCGAATCGATGTGGAGCCGGATTTCGGTGCTTGGTGGAAGTACGCCCAGAACCAGGAGGTGCACACTGCGGTGCTGACCTATTTGGAAATTAAAAAAGATGATTTCTACTCCGTGGAGACGACGGTGGACGGGAAGGAATTCGTCACCGCCCGGAGCTGGGTGGATCTGTCCGACATGATGAAGCTCTACGAGGAGCACGACATTCCGGTGAACTTGGAGCTGATTCGTCAGTACGTTCAGAACGAACGGATTGCCCGGGATTTCTCCGCTTACTACGACCTGTTCTATCGCTACCGGAAGGATTACCGCATCGACGATATTCTGAAAGGCGCGGTGGAGGACGGCGTTCGAACAAGGGCGCAGGAATCTTCCTTCGACGAACGGATTACCGTGATTCGCCTTCTGATGGACTCCCTCGCGGGAGAGTTCCGAAAGGTCAACGAGTGCGGTGAATCGCTGAATCGCTTTCTCCTGTCCATAAAAGAAAACAACCGCCGGCTGGCGGACGCGTCCGTGCCGGAGGCGGTGGAGATTCTGCGGGAGACGGAAGAGACCATCCGTGCAAACCTCCGCAGGGAGAGGAAATCCAAATCCGTTTCCGTCAAGGAACTTCGGCTGGAGAAACTCCATCTGAAATACCTGGAGGAACTGTCTCTCACCCTGCAGAGGGATTCCATGGAGGGACCGGCATCGGATGCGGTGTCGCGGATTAGAGAGTTTATCACGCCGAATCAGGCAGAACGAAAGAAGCTGGCGGGAGAGGCCGGAAACCGATTGGAAGCCGCATTTGATTTTATCCGGGACGCCTATGGAGAGAACGAAATGATTATTTTTGTCACCTCCCTGACGGAAAATCGGGAAAGTGCCGGGTACATCGGAACGTACGGATCGGAGAGCTACTATAAATACAACAAGGAGCTGCTGCTGAACGACCGGGAGGACGAACTGGTTCGGAAGATTCGGGAACTGGAGGTTTGATATGCCCACATTAATGCTTCGGGAGACTTTGATCAGTTACGATAATCGCTACGAGCATTACAGTGTGCCGGCCCATATTCGGAATATATCCGCCAACTGCTTCAACGAGCGGTGGGAGCTGCAGTGGCTGACGCTGCCGGAGCACCTGGAGGAGCTGGGGGATAATGCCTTTCGGATGTGCATCAATTTGAAGCGCATCGATATGCCGGTGCGCATTGAGAAGGCGGGACGGGCGCTGTTCAGCTACTGCCGAAATCTAAAGTCTGTTTCACTGTCGGAGGGAGTGGAAGAGATTGATTACGAGATGTTTCGGGAATGCGGAGCGCTGCGGGAGGTTGTCCTGCCGGATTCGGTGGAGCGGATTCACGGGAGTGCGTTCAGCGGCTGCGGAAGCCTGAAATATCTGTCCTGCGGACCCGAGGTTTTTGCACTGCTGCCGGAAAAAGTGCAGCCCACTGCGGCGCTGACCTATTTGGAGCGGGAGGCGAAGGAGGCAACCCGGCTTCCGGAGATTTTGGAAGAGTACGTCCGGGAGAAGAAGAATCTGCTTCTGGAAATGGGGATTCAGCGAAACGATGTGCGGGGGATGCAGTACTTGCTGGAGAATTCGAATTTGGATGGCGAGATGCTGAGAAATTGCCAGGAAATCGCGCAGCGGAGTCACCGAACGGAAATCGGGGCATTGATTCTGGAGGCGATGGAAATGAATCGGGAATCTGCGAATGAGGACGCGTTGGACTGGGACCCTTTCGGTGACCTGTAGAGTCGGAAAAATAAGGGGGATGAAAGCTTTTTTTGGCGGAAATAATTATAGACAAACCCCTTTGGTTATGGTATTATATTTGAGCTGATTAATTTTCATACCTCTGCTTCGGCGGTACGCTGCTCCGGCGGCTGCGATGCTGAGGTGAATTGTAAGAAAAGGAGAAACGAAATGATTACAAAGGAAATCAAGAACAACATCATCGAAGAGTACAAGACACACGAAGGAGATACCGGTTCCCCGGAGGTACAGGTTGCAATTCTGACTTACAGAATTAACGATCTGAACGAGCACCTGAAGGAACACCACAAGGATTTCCATTCCAGAAGAGGTCTGCTGAAGATGGTAGGTCAGAGAAGAAATCTGCTGAAGTATCTGAAGGATACCGATATCGAAAGATACAGAAGCCTGATTGCTCGTCTTGGACTCAGAAAATAGTTACTGGATAAAGCGGGAATCTTCCCGCTTTATTTTGTATTATAAGAAAAATCCCAAAGTTATAGTAAGTGATTAACAGGAAGGAGTTGTTAATTTAATGGGAAGATTTACAGATTATCGCACCTTTAAGACGGCACTGGGCGGAAGACTGCTGCAGTTCGAGATCGGAAAGGTATGCGAGCAGGCAAATGGACAGGTAACGGTTCGTTACGGTGAGACCGTAGTGAACTGCACAGCAACCGCATCGAAGGAACCGAGACAGGACATCGATTTCTTCCCGCTGAGCTGTGATTACGAAGAGAAGATGTATAGTGTCGGAAAGATTCCGGGAGGATATATCAAGAGAGAGGGTAAGCCGGGCGAGAAGGCAATTCTCACATCCCGTCTGATTGACCGTCCGCTGAGACCGCTGTTCCCGAAGGGCTTCCGGAACGACGTAGTTGTTGTAGCAAGTGCATGGAGTGTGGATCACGATTGCTCTCCGGAAATCGCTGCAATGCTGGGTTCTTCCGTCGCACTGGCAACATCGGATATTCCGTGGGACGGTCCGACCGCCGCTGTTGTAGTCGGCAGAGTGGACGGCGAACTGATCATTAACCCGACCTATGAGCAGAGAATGGCTTCCGATATCAACCTGACCGTTTCCGGTACCAAGGAAGCGATTATGATGGTAGAGGCCGGCGCAAACGAAGTTCCGGAAATGGAAATGCTGGACGCCATTATGTTCGGTCACGAGGAGATCAAGAAGCTGTGCGAATTCATCGAGGAAATCGTTGCCGAAGTTGGCAAGGAAAAGATGGAATACAAGGTATTCAAGGCTACGGAAGAAATCGATGCAGCCGTTCGTGAATTTGCCACCGAGAAGATGATCACCGCTATCAAGACTGTTGAGAAGCAGGAACGCATGGCCAACATGGACGCGGTTGAAAAGGAAACCAAAGAGCATTTCGCAGAGATTTTCCCGGAAGGGGAAAAGGATGTTGCGGAAGTTCTGTACAACATTAAGAAAGAGAACGTTCGTGCAATGATTCTGGATGACGGAATCCGTCCGGACAACAGAAAGCTGACGGAGATTCGTCCGCTCTGGTCCGAGACCGGTCTGCTGCCGAGAGCACACGGATCCGGACTCTTCAAGAGAGGTCAGACTCAGGTTCTGTCCGTTGCAACCCTGGCTCCGGAGAACGAAGCACAGAACCTGGACAGCATCGATATCGACCGCACCACCAAGAGATACATGCACCAGTACAACTTCCCGGGATACTGCACCGGTGAAGCGAAGACCAGCAGAGGTCCGGGCAGAAGAGAAATCGGACACGGTGCACTGGCAGAGAGAGCACTTCTCCCGGTTATCCCGAGCGAGGAAGAATTCCCGTATGCAATCCGTGTGGTTTCCGAAGTTCTGTCTTCCAACGGTTCTTCCTCCATGGCATCGACCTGCGGTTCCTGCCTGGCACTGATGGATGCAGGTGTTCCGATTAAGAAGCCGGTATCCGGAATTGCAATGGGTCTGATTGAGGGCATCAACGAAGACGGCACCAGCCGTTACGCAATCCTCAGCGATATCCAGGGCATGGAAGACTTCCTGGGCGACATGGACTTCAAGGTAACCGGTACTCCGGACGGCGTCACTGCACTCCAGATGGATATCAAGGTACACGGTCTGTCCAGAGAGATTCTGGAGCAGGCGCTGAACCAGGCAAAGGAAGGTCGTGCGCACATTCTGGAGAACATGCTGGAAGAGCTGCCTGAACCGAGAAAAGAACTGTCTCCATATGCACCGAGAGTTATCTTCATGCGTGTGGATCCGGATAAGGTTCGTCTGGTTATCGGACCGGGCGGAAAGACCGTTAACCGGATTGTGGAGGAAACCGGCGTTAAAATCGACATCTCCGACGATGATGTGGGCAAGATTTGCATCTACAGTGAGGATATGGCCGGTGCGGAAGCCGCAAAGAGAGAAATCGAGCTTATCACGAAGGACGTGGAAGTGGGCGAAGTGTATACCGGTACCGTTAAGCGCATCATGAACTTCGGCGCTTTTATCGAAATTCTGCCGGGCAAGGAAGGTCTGCTGCACATCTCCAAGATGGCAAACCATCGTGTGGAGAAGGTGGAAGATGTGATGAACATCGGCGATAAGGTGGAGGTTAAGGTTACCGAAATCGATAACCAGAACAGAATCAACCTGGTTCGCAAGGATCTGAACCGCCGCTAATTCCACAATGAAGTTGAAATGGTTCAGCGGAAAATGATATAATCTAAATAAGTATAAGCTGCGAAACCACGCAGAGAAAGGAGAGTCCTGTGTCGACAAGTACAAAGACATTCCGCTATTTGATAGTTGCTGTGGCCTTCGCAGCTTTTCTGTATATTGCGGGATTTGTAAATGCAGATACGGTATACGGATATACCACACCGGAATACGATGTTGATATTCATGCCAATATCAACCAGACCTTCGATTACCGGGAACGCATTACGGTGGACTTCGGGGAGGAAGCGCACCACGGAATCTATCGGTACATTCCGTTGGGCAGCAAGTATCGGATTAAAGATATCAAGGTAAACAATTACGAATACGACACCTATACGGATTCGGGTAATCAGGTCATCAAAGTCGGATCGGCCGACACGACGCTGAAAGGGAAACAGACGTACATCATTCGGTACACGATTCAGGGAATTCAGGATAACGATTCCAAAGCGGATTATCTGAATTTGGATGGAATTCCGGGAGGATGGGAAACGCCAATCGATAAGGCGAAGGTCACCATTCATCTGCCGAAGGATTTTGAATTCAAGGATCTTCAGTACTACAGCGGTACTTACGGCTCCACTGTCAATAAATTCGGAACCTGGAAGAAGGACGGACCGACGATTGTCTATGAAGCGGAGAATTTACCGAAATCGGCAGGTGCCTCCGTCTACGGAGTGCTTCCGGAAGGCAGCTGGACCGGATCGCTGAGCTACGGCTGGGTCAAGAACCTGCTGCTGATTCTCGTTCTGGCAGGGACCCTGATCATGGTGTTGCTGCGCATTACCTGGGGCCGAAATCCGGAAATTACGGAGACCGTGGAGTTCTATCCGCCGGAGGGCTTGACGCCAATCGATGTGGGTTATGTCATCGACGGAACCGTGGATGACAGCGACATGACGGCCACATTCTTCTATCTGGCTGACAAAGGATATATCGATATCGACGAATACAAGAAGAACAAATTCAAGTTCACCCGTTTAGGCGATCTGTCGGAATCGGAGAAGCCTTCCATTCAGCGCTTCTTCCGGGGTATATTCGGAAGTTCCGCCTTTAAGGATTATGAGACGCTGAAGGAAAAGGACCCGAAGAAATTAACCGTTCGAACCAAGGATATCGGAGACCGTATGCACCACGCTTTTGAGGATATTCCGTCCCTGGTGGATGACGAATATTCCGGCGGGCATAAGCTGTTTACCACCAAGTCCCGGAAAGCGGATCGAATCGGAAAGATGATTTTCTTCCTGGTGCCGGCACTGGCAACGGCATTGCTGATGTTCCTGAACACCACACTGTCCCTTCTGTATTCCGCAGCGACCGGACTGGTGGTGGGATTGTTCTTCCTGGCACTGACAAGAAAACTGGTCAGCATCTACTATTATCGGAAGAGCCGAAAGGGAGCCAGCGTGGCGCTGAAGTTCGCGCTTTGGGTTACGATATACGCTTTTACCGTTCTGGGTTACGTGCAGTTCTTCTGTCTGGATCCGGAGTGGGGATATAACGACGGCCGGATTACTACCATTCTTCTGGCGTTCTTCGTTATTGGACCGCTGGTTCTTCTGGGTATGAAATCCAGAAGCGAATGGAGTGCGGCACTCTACGGCCGGGTGCTGGGTTTCCGGAACTTTATCCGGGATGCGGAGCTGGATCGAATTGAGGAATTGGTGGAAGGAAATCCATCCTATTTCTACAATGTTCTGCCTTACGCATATGTATTCGGCATGACAAAGAAGTGGGCCAGCAAGTTCGAATCCATCCCGGTGGAGAGACCGTCCTGGTATTCTCCATATAACACGGCGGAGGATGCGTACTTTGACGTGGTAATGATGGATTCCATGCTGAATCACGTATCTACCGGTGTAACCGATGTAATTCACGAAAGCATTGCGAAAAGCTCGGATTCCGGCAGCAGCGGCGGCGGAATCTTCAGCAGCAGCGACAGTGGCAGCAGTTTCAGCGGTGGCGGATTCGGCGGCGGAGGCGGCGGTGCCTGGTAGCCCCAATATATTATTTTTACATACGAACTCGCAGGAGAAAGGAGTATGCTATGGCTTTGATTATTGTTCTTGTGGTGGCGGCAGTGGTTCTCGTATGGGGAATTTCCACCTATAACGGTTTTGTCCGTGGGGACGTAAATGTGGAAGAGGCATTTGCAACCATGGACGTTTATTTGAAGAAGAGATTCGATTTGATTCCGAACCTGGTAGAGACCGTGAAGGGTTATGCGGCACACGAAGCGGAAACGCTGAAGTCCGTAATTGCGGCGAGAAACGCAGTGGGTGCGGCAACCACCCCGAGCGAAAAGTTCGAGTCCGAAGCGGGACTGACCCAAGCGCTTCGTTCCATCAACATCGTAGCGGAGCAGTATCCGGATCTGAAGGCCAATCAGAATTTCCAGGAGCTGATGACTCAGCTGCAGGCGGTGGAAGGCGATATCGCCAATGCGCGGAAGTACTACAACGCTTGCGTGAAGAAGTTCAATGTCCGTCTGAAGTCTTTCCCGAGCAACATTATCGGCTCCATGTTCCATTTTGAGATGAAAACGATGTTCGAAGTTTCTTCCGAAATTGAACGGGAAAATGTGAAAGTCAGCTTTGACAAATAAGATTGAGTGAGTGAGGGGCGTCCTGTTTCAGGACGCCTTTTCCGATATGAAGGATAGGGCATGAAGGAATTATACAAGAAAGGCTATACGCAGAATCGAGAGCTGTCCTGGCTGCGGTTTAACGAGCGGTGTCTGGAAGAAGCGCTGGATGAATCCCTTCCCGAGCTGGAAGCGATGAATTTCGTGAAGATTTTTTCCGGTAATCTGGATGAGTTTTTCATGGTTCGGGTCGGCAGCTTGATGGATCTGGACCGGGTGGCACCGGAGAGTCGGGATCCCCTTTCGGGGATGAGTCCGTCTCGGCAGATGAAGCATATCTGCAAGAACACCCGGTATCTGTACTACAAGCGGGAGCAGATCTACGAGAAAGTTCGGAAGAATCTTCGGGAAAAAGGAATATGGATCAAGAACAACGAAGAACTGACCGGCCCGGAGCGGGAGGTCTGTCTTTCGTACCTGCGGGATGTCCTTCTGAAACAGGTATCCATCCGGTTCCTTTCCGGAATCGATGAACTGCCGGAGCTGAAGAACGATCAGACGGTACTGGTGGGAGAGCTGGATGAGGAATATTATTCCGTCGTGACTTTTCCGGAGGAAATGCCGACGCTTCTTACGTTAGAAAACAGTTCGGCAGGGTTCATCGGAATCCGAACGCCGGATATTCTGATGGAATTCTTCGACAAGTGGATGCTGCCTTTTCGGGTAAAAGAAAAATTGCTTCTTCGCGTCACCCGAAATGCGGAATTCCGGGAAGGCGAGGAAGACGAACTTCTGAAAGCGGATTTTCGGTCACAGATTCAGAAAATGCTCCGGGAGCGGAGCACGCAGCCGCTCGTTCGCCTGGAAATCCGGGGGAACTGTTCAGATTCCTTACGAGAAGAATTAATCACTAAATTCAAACTGCCCAAAAAGCACTGTTTCACCACAACAGCGCCTTTGGAGTACGGATTTCTGGATGAATTGAAGGAAATTTTGCCGAAAGCGACTCTTCGAACACTTTCCTATCCGCTGTACACCCCGAGAAGTACACCGACGTTCTTTGACGAGAAGGTGGTGGATTACGCCAAGCGGGAAGACATCCTTTCCTCCTATCCCTATGATTCCATGATGCCCCTCCTTCGGATGCTGAAGGAAGCGGCGACGGACGACCGGGTGCGGGAAATTCGCATGACCATCTATCGGCTCAGCAGCCATACCCGGATTGCAGAATACCTGGCACAGGCGGCAGAAAACGGCAAAAAGGTAAAGGTACTGATTGAACTTCGCGCCCGATTCGACGAACAGAACAACATCAACTGGTCCCGCCGGCTGGAGCGGGCCGGATGTAAAATCTATTACGGCAGCGAAAGCATGGACGACTACAAGGTGCATTGCAAGATCTGTCAGGTGGTTCTGGAGGAGATGGGGGAAAAGCGGTATCTGACCCAGGTGGGCACGGGCAACTACAACGAGACCACCGCGAAGCTGTATACGGATTTCTCTTTGATTACGTACAATCAGCCGCTGGGGAAGGACGTATCCCGATTCTTTAAGAACATCTGTAAGAATCGGTATTTCGAGGATTACAAATACATTCTGGCCGCCCCGCAAGGTTTCAAGCAAGCGATTCTGCAACAGATTGAGTCGGAAACCGCGAAGGGCAAGAAGGGACGTATTTTCATAAAAGTAAACTCCATGACGGATCCGGATGTCATCCGCAAGTTGTCCGAGGCGTCGGAGGCGGGCGTGAAAATCCGGATGATTGTCCGGGGCATCTGCTGCCTGCTGCCGGGGGTGTCGAAGCGTACTGAGAACATCCACATAGTGAATGTGGTGGGCCGGTATCTGGAGCATTCCCGGGTGTATATTTTTGGCAGCGGAAAGAAGGAGCGGATGTATATCAGCTCGGCGGACCTGATGACGCGCAATACCGAGAAGCGGGTGGAGCTGGCGTTCCCGGTAATCGACCCGAAGGTGCGGGGCCGCATTAAGAACACGCTGCTTCTGAATTACATGGACAACGTGAAAGGTCGGCGGCTGGATTCGGAAGGCTGCTACCGACGGAAGGACGTGAAGGGGGAGCCGGTGAACAGTCAGCAGCGGCTGATGGAGGAGCAGATATAACGATAGAAGGGAGTGTCGGAACGTTGACGATTGTACAGATAGCATGGTATTTTCTCATATATTCATTTCTCGGCTGGGTGGTGGAGGTGGTCTACCAGGCGCTGGAGAAGGGCTTGGTGGTAAACCGCGGTTTTCTGAACGGGCCGGTGTGTCCCATCTACGGATTCGGTGTGGTTGGATTGTTTCTGCTGATGGATGCGGTGTCCACCCGGAACCTGCAGGCGCTGAGCCTCTGGAAAATCTTCATATGCGGAGCATTGCTGGCCACGCTGATCGAGCTGATTGGGGGATGGATTCTGGACCGGTCCTTCCATGTTCGGCTCTGGGATTACCGGGATAAGCCGTTTAACTTTCGCGGATACATCTGCCTGGAATTCAGTATTATCTGGGGCTTGGCCATCGTCTTTGTGGTGCGAAACGCCCACCCGGTCATTGAAGACCTGTGTGGCCACATGATGACTCACCATTACGCATTTTTCTTGATGGTATTTTTATATGTGCTGTACTTTGCGGATTTTGTGGTATCCGTATTTATCCTGATTGGATTGAACAAGCGCTTTGAAGAGCTGGATGAGATGCGGCGCAAAATGCGCACGGTGAGCGATGAACTCAGCACGAGAATCGGCACCGGTGCGTTGGAGACGGCGCAGCGAGTAGATGAAGCGAAGGTTCAGGGGTATCTGGCGAAGGCGGAAATGCGGGAAAATCTGGATGCCAACCTGGAGGAACTGGATGCGGCGGGCAGACAGCGAATCCGAGAGCTTCAGAACGAGATGGAGGCGAGACGGCAGGAGCTGGAACAGCGGAAGAGAGAGTTCTACGATACCTATCGTCGGAGACGGCATTTCGGTTATGGCCGGTTGATGCGGGCGTTCCCGAAGCTGGAGCACCACGACCACGAGGCGCTGCTGGAAGAGCTAAAGGAGCGGCTGCGCTTGGGGTAATGGATTCTTTTCATTTTTCATGAAAGCAATCTTGACATTCGCTTTGAAAATTGTATAATTACAATAACAGAACCCACCACGCCTCTGATTTCCATGCGCAACCCGGTGGGACTTTTTTTATTTGTGGAGTGTTTTATGTATCGGTATCCAAAACAAATATTAACATTAGAACAACAAGTGCAGTCTTATGTAGATGCAGGGATGGAAATTGCTTCTCGTGAAGATGTAGAGAAGGCATTAAAAGCAGTGGGATTTTATCGTTTGCGAGGATATTCGTTCCAATTATATGATAATTCAGCCAAGAAATATGTTCCGGGAACGAAATTTGAAGATATTTTGGGAATATATACATTTGATCAAGAACTATCGGAATTGGTTTTTTCAATGATTTCCAAGATTGAAGTAGCTTTGCGGGCACGATTAGTAGATGCACTGCTTATACACGGGGAGCCACTTGCCTTGCAAGATTCATCGATTTTTAAAGAAAAGAAGTTATATTGGCGGAATATGGCTGCAGTAGCATCGGAAATTGCTCGCTCTAATGATGTATTTATCAAACATAATTATGACAATTATGAAGGTGAAGTGCCTGTATGGGCAGCAGTTGAAGTCCTTTCGTTCGGCACGCTTTCGAAGATTATTAAAAATTTAAAAACAGGTAATGGAAGTTCATATTCTTTCTTGGCAGCTAATTACCGGTATAAATCCAAAAAAGGGAATTCGGTAGTTCCGGCACAGAAGATGCTTGCTTCGTGGGTGCAGGCTGTTTCAATACTGCGCAATATGTGTGCTCATAATTCCAGGGTTTATAATCGCACAATACATACGACACCGGAAATTCTAGATGCAGATAAAATTACGCCACCATCGGCACATAATGGCCTCTATCAAATCTTGCTGGCGATGAAATATTTGCGTTCTTCCGATGAAGAGTGGGTAGTATTTGTAGACGCTTTTGATAAATTGATTCAAAATAACAGTGACATAGTTAGTCTTAAAGCGATGAATCTTCCAACGGATTGGAAGACGCACTTAAGTGTATAAATGAAGAGAAGTATCATGGCACTCGAAAATATTTTGGGAATAACCGACTCGGCGGAACTTGAGAGAGTTCAAGAACAGATTAGCAAGAAGAAGGCTGCATGGTTGTTTGAGAGCGGGAGGCTCGATGAACTACCACCGGGGTCTTTCGAAACGCTCTCGGAGATTCATAGAGTGCTTTTTGGTGAAATAAATGATTTTGATGGAACGTAGTCCGATAAAGGACATAGAAATCAAGTACGTTCTGAGAAATGCGCTGACGGATATGATTGATGATCGGGATGTGTACATGAAAGGAATCGATTACAGTTATTATTACGAGGGATATAATATCTATAAGGCGGATGAGCTGTAGTATGAATTTAGACCATTTTCAAAGAATAAATTAGAGCAGAAGATGCGAGAAAACGAATAGATATGTATATACTGTGGCTGAAAGGAGGCGAGCAATATGCCAAATATTAAACCTATTTCCGATTTACGTAATTACAGCGATGTGCTACATGATGTAGCGGTTGGAGCTCCGGTTTTTCTGACAAAAAACGGACGCGGCAGATATGCAATTCTTGATATGCAAGACTTTGATAGGACGCAGGCAACCCTCCGGCTGATGAATGAACTTGCGAAAGGCCGAAAATCCGGTGAAGAGAAAGGCTGGCTAACATTGGAAGCCGTGGAGAAGAGTCTCGGGATTGTTAATGAATAATTTGCATTTATCCGATGAAGCCCACAATGATCTTTTAGATATTAAATCCTATATTGAGGAAGAGTTGCAGAACCCATCCGCAACGTTAGAAACAGTAAGTAGAATTGCGAACAGTCTCCGTATTTTGCAGGACTATGCGCAGGCGGAGGCTCCGTTATCTTCAATTGCAGATATAGAAAACGATTATCGCTTCATTGTAAGTGGCAATTATATTAGTTTTTACCGTACTTATGGTAACGAAGTGTTTATTGACCGTATTCTCTATGCTCGTCGTGACTTTTTACGGATTCTGTTCGGAGACAATATAGTTGATGAATAAACACACCCCCCCCAAAAAACGCTTGTAGAACTACAGGCGGTTTTTTATACATTGATTGCTTAATCCAAATGCGAAACAGCATCCAACATTTAGATAATGAGTACGATTTTGTGCATTTAAATTGTTGACTTTTAATAAATTTTATACTATATTGTATTAGTTAGAAACTAATTTTAGATTGGGTCAAAAGAAGTACGATTCTCCGGAAACCCCCGAATAATCGCATTTCTTTTTATTCATTCAATAAATCGACGGAAGGAATTGGAACATGTTTGAGAATTTATCAGAAAAATCCGTCGCAGAAACCCAGGAAGAACAGGTCAATCATTGGAAAGACATTGACCTTCTGGACCGCTGCGTAAAGGAAAGAGAAGATTGCCCAAGCTTCGTCTTTTTCGAAGGACCACCGACAGCAAACGGTAAGCCGGGTATTCACCACGTTATGGCGAGAACCCTGAAGGACTCCATTAACCGGTACAAGACGATGAAGGGATTCCAGGTTAAGAGAAAGGCCGGCTGGGATACCCACGGACTGCCGGTTGAGATTGAGGTGGAGAAGCAGCTGGGAATGAACGGCAAGCAGGACATCGAGAAGTACGGCATTAAGGAATTCAATGAGAAGTGCCGTGAGTCCGTTTTCAAGTACACCAGCATGTGGACGGATATGTCCGACCGCATGGCGTACATGGCGGACCTGGATGATCCGTATATTACATACAAGAACGATTATATTGAATCCGGCTGGTGGATTCTGAAGAAGTTCTTCGATGCCGGACTGATTTACGAAGGCCACAAGGTACAGCCGTACTGCGCGCGTTGCGGAACGGGACTGGCTTCCCACGAGGTTGCACAGGGATACAAGGAGATTTCCGTACTGACCGTAACCTGCAAGTTCAAGCGCAAGGGCATGGACAACGAGTACTTCCTGGCATGGACCACCACACCGTGGACCCTGCCGTCCAACGTGCTGATTACCGTGGGTCCGGAAGTGGATTACATCCGTGCGAAGATGCTGGAAGGACCGGAAGAAGGCAACGTACTGATCGTCGCTCAGGCTTTGGCAGACAAGGTGCTGGGAGAAGGCAAGTACGAAGTCTTGGAAACCATGAAGGGTAAGGATCTGGAGTATCAGGAATACGAGCAGCTCATGCCTTTCGTAAAGATGGAAGACGGAGACAAGAAGGCATTCTTTGTTGCATGTGCGGATTATGTCAGCACCGAGGATGGTACCGGTCTGGTTCACACCGCTTATGCATTCGGTGAAGACGACTACAACACATGCCGTCGTTACAACGTTCCATTTGCAAGACCGGTAGACGAGAAGGGCAGATTTACCGAGACTCCATGGGCCGGCCACTTCGTAATGGAAGATGGTCTGGACGTTGAAATTCTCAAGTATCTGGCAGGGGAGAACAAGGTATACTCCAAGCAGAAGATGGTCCACAACTATCCGCACTGCTGGAGATGCGGCACTCCACTGGTATACTATGCAAAGCCGGGCTGGTACATCGAGATGAGCAAGCTGAAGGATCAGCTGGTAGAGAATAACAATACCGTGAACTGGTACCCGCCTTTCGTCGGCGAGAAGCGTTTCGGTAACTGGCTGGCAGAAGTAAAAGACTGGGCAATTTCCAGATCCAGATATTGGGGAACTCCGATTCCGATCTGGCGCTGTGAATGCGGACATCTGGAATGTATCGGCAGCAGAGAAGAACTGAAGGAGAAGGGCGTTGAAGCCGTTGATCCGGAGACCATCGATCTGCACCGTCCGTACGTGGATGATATTCACCTCACCTGTCCGGAATGCGGTAAGACCATGACCCGTATCCCGGAAGTTATGGACTGCTGGTTCGACTCCGGTGCGATGCCGTACGCTCAGTGGCACTACCCATTTGAGAATAAGGAACGCTTCGAGAAGGAGCTGTTCCCGGCAGACTTTATCTGCGAAGGTATCGACCAGACCAGAGGTTGGTTCTACTCTCTGATGGCAATTTCCACATTCATCATGGGAAGAGCACCGTACAAGAACGTACTGGTGAACGACCTGATCCTGGACAAAGAAGGAAAGAAGATGTCCAAGTCCAGAGGAAATACGGTTTCTCCGTTTGAACTGCTGGACAAATACGGCGCCGATGCGCTGAGATGGTACCTGGTATCCACCTCTCCGGCATGGACCCCAACCCGGTTCGATGAGGACGGCGTGAAGGAAGTAGTCAGCAAGTTCTTCGGAACTCTGAAGAACATCTACAACTTCTTCGTGCTCTACTCCAACTTGGACGATTTGGATGTGGCATCCCTGCAGGTTCCGTACGAGAATCGTCCGGAGCTGGACCGCTGGATCATTTCCAGATACAACAAGTGCATCCGGGAAGCTACCGCTGCGCTGGATTCCTATGAGCATATGAGAATGGTTCGCACCATCAACGATTTCGTCGTAGAGGATTTGTCCAACTGGTACATCCGCCGGGCAAGAAGAAGATTCTACGCGGAAGAGATGGATGAGGATAAGAAGAGCGTATTCGCCACAACCTACGAGATTCTGGTGGGCGTTGCGAAGCTGATTGCACCGATTGCACCGTTCATTTCCGATGAGATGTACATCAAGCTCACCGGAAACGAAACCGTTCACACCGCATACTATCCGGAAGCAGACGAAAGCCTGATTGACGAGAAGGTTGAGGAGAGAATGGGTCTGGTGAAAACACTGGTGAACTTGGGCCGAGGAACCCGTGAAAAGGAAAAGCTGAAGGTTCGTCAGCCGCTTCAGGAAGTCATCATCGACGGAAGCTACGAATCCATCATCAGCGACCTGGTTCCGCTGATTCAGGAAGAGCTCAACGTAAAGAACGTTGTGTTTGAGCCGGAACTGGACAAATACATGAACTTCTCCATCAAGCCGAACTTCCGGGAAGCCGGAAAGGCATTGGGCAAGAACGTCAAGGAATTCGGCAAGAAGCTGGCAGAATGCGATGCTAAGAAGCTGATTGCGGAAGTTCAGGGCGGATCCGTAACCATGAATCTGGGCGGCGAGGACTACGAGATTCCGGAAGATTATCTGGATGTTCGTATTTCCGCAAAAGAAGGCTTCGTGGTTGGCATGGAGAACAACGTATTCACCATTCTGGAAACCACTCTGACACCGGAGCTGATTGATGAAGGATATGTTCGTGAAATCATTTCCAAGGTACAGCAGCTGAGAAAGCAGCACGACTTTGAGATGATGGACCACATTCGGATTTATCTGGCTGCGGACGAAGAGATTCAGAATGCCGTTAACGGAGCGAAGGACCACATCATGTCTGAGACCCTGGCAGACGAGATTTCTGCGAAGGAAGGCATCGAGGTATTCGATATTAACGGTCACGATACCGGCATTGCAGTAGAGAGAGTATAATGAACAATTCCAATGCAGAATTAAAGAATATACTTGGAAACGATCCCGACGAATTAGTCGGGGTCGTTTCTGAGTTGGGTGAAAAAAAGTTCCGGGCGAAGCAGCTTTTCCGGTGGCTGTCGAAAGGGGTTTGTGACTTTGATGAAATGAGCAACCTGTCGAAAACCTTTCGAGAGAAACTAAAAGAGCATTACTTCATCGATATTCCCCGGGTGATATACGACCAGCAGTCCCGCACCGACGGCACGCGCAAGTGCTTGTTCGAATTCCGGGACGGAAGCCGGGTGGAATCCGTATTTATGAAATACAGTTATGGAAACTCCATCTGCATCTCATCCCAGGTAGGTTGCCGGATGGGGTGCACTTTCTGTGCGTCCACGCGAAAAGGACTGGACCGAAGTCTGACGGCGGGCGAGATGCTGGCCCAGGTATTGGCCATGCGAAACCTGACGGGAGAAGACATCAACCACGTGGTGATGATGGGCATCGGCGAGCCTTTTGACAACTATGAAAACATGGCCGGCTTCCTGAGACTGATTCATCATCCCGAAGGATACAACCTCAGCTATCGAAACATTACTGTGTCCACCTGCGGTGTGATTCCGGGCATCCGGAAATTCATGGAAGATTTTCCTCAGGTGAACCTGGCCATCTCCCTTCATGCACCGAATGAGGGAATTCGCCGGCAGTCCATGCCGGTGACCCGCAAGTACGGATACGATGAGCTTATGGAAGTCTGCCGGGAATATGCGAAGGTTACCGGACGGCGGATTACCTTCGAGTACGCCTTAATCGATGGTTTTAATGACTCGAGGGAGAATGCGCTGGAACTGGCGGGCCGGCTGAAGGGCTGGCAGACCCACGTGAACTTGATCCCGCTGAACAAGGTAGAGGGCACCGGTTACGATACGCCGAACCGGGAGTCGGTGCAGCGCTTCCGCAGAATCCTGGAAGAGAATCACGTTGCAGTGACGGTTCGACGGACTTTGGGAGCCGATATCGATGCGGCTTGCGGACAACTTCGCCTGCGCTAAAGTTCTTTTATAGATTATTGAAAGACAAAGACCGAAAAAGTGTGATATAATATCACATTAGATTTTGTTGAACAAAAACAGGAGAAAACTATGAATATTATGATTGACGGCATGGGAGGAGACCATGCACCGGAGGAAATCGTAAAGGGCGCCGTTCAGGCGGCAAAGGAGATTTCCGGCACCGTTTCCATCATCGGTCAGGAAGAGCGCATCAACGAGTGCCTGCAGGCCCTGAACTGGAACGGCGACAATATTGAAGTCGTAAATGCAACGGAAGTGATTTCCAACAACGAGTCGCCGGCGATGGCGGTTCGGAAGAAGAAGGATTCTTCCATTTCTAAGGGAATGCGCATGCTAAAAGAAGGAGAAGTGGATGCATTCATTTCCGGCGGAAGCACCGGTGCACTGCTGTCGGCGGGCTTGCTGATTCTGGGAAGAATTCGCGGCATCAAGCGCCCGGCAATTGCGGCGTTCTTTCCGAAGATCGGCATGAACGATACATCCCTGATCCTGGACTGCGGCGCCAACGCGGAGTCCCGTCCGGAATACCTGCTGCAGTACGGCATTATGGGAAGTATTTTTGTGGAAAAGGTAAAGGGCATCGAGAATCCGGAAGTGATGCTTCTGAACGTGGGTGCGGAAGAAGAGAAGGGGGATCCGCTGCATAAGGAATCCTTTGAGCTCCTTCGGAACGCGGATATCAACTTCAAGGGCAACTGTGAAGGCCGGGACGTGCCGTTCGGCTGCTGCGATGTTGTGGTAACGGACGGATTCTCCGGAAACGTGTTCCTGAAGAGTTCCGAGGGCGTGGCCCTTGCGGTGATGAAGCGCATTAAGCAGAAGATGACGGAAGGCCTTGTGGCAAAAGCCGGCGCGCTGCTGTCCTACAACAAGCTGAAGGAAATCAAGAAGGAGTTCGACTACTCCGAAGAGGGCGGTGCTCCAATTCTGGGATTGAAGGGACCGGTACTGAAGATTCACGGAAGTTCCAAGGCGAATGCCGTATATAACGCAATCTTAAAGGCGGTTCCGTATGTGGAACAGGATGTAACCGCGCTGATTGAGAATGCGATTACGGAAAAATCTTCGGGAGAGGAATAGATGAAGGATTACTCGATTCTGGAACGCAATCTGGGATATTCTTTTCAAGACAAAAAACTGCTGGCTCATGCTCTAACGCATAGTTCCTATGCTTCCGAGCATGATTTGGCATATTCGGAAAACAACGAACGGCTGGAGTTCATCGGGGATGCCTACCTGGATGCCATCGTCGGGAACAAGCTGTACGAGGTGATGCCGAACCGGCCGGAAGGGGTTCTTTCCAAGACCCGGGCAAATATCGTCTGCGAGCGTTCGCTGGCGACCATTGCCCGGCACATCGGATTGGGCGACTTTCTTTTTCTGGGAAACGGCGAAGAATTGTACGGCGGACGGGAGAAGGATTCCATTCTGGCGGATGCGGTGGAGGCCATCATCGGTGCCATTATTCGGGAGAGCGGTTACGACTGCGCGGACCGGGTGGTGCTGAAGCTGTTCGAGGAGAATATCCTGCTGGCGCTGCAGGGAAAGCTATATCATGACTATAAGACCGCTCTGCAGGAGAAGCTGCAGGAGCGATATAAGAATGTAAAAATCCAATACGAACCGGTTTCGGAAAGCGGGCCGGATCATCGAAAGGTTTTTACGGTGCAGGTAAAAGTAGACGGTGCCGTTCTGGCCACCGGTTCCGGGCACAGCAAGAAAGCGGCGGAACAGGAAGCAGCCAGAAAAGTGCTGATGAAAGGGGTTTAATCATTGCAATTTAAGCGAATCGAGATGCAGGGTTTCAAGTCTTTTGCGGACCCGGTCTGCATTGAACTGAATGATGGAATCACCTGTATCGTCGGACCGAACGGCAGCGGAAAGAGTAACATCAGCGATGCCCTTCGATGGGTGCTGGGAGAGCAGAGCCCGAAGCAGCTTCGAGGCAATAAGATGGATGAGGTTATTTTTGCCGGAACCACCAGCCGGAAACCGAAAGGGATGGCGGAGGTATCTCTGGTTGTCGACAACTCTTCCGGAATGCTGCCGGTTGACTATAATGAGGTGGCGGTAACGCGAAGAATGTACCGTTCCGGAGAGAGCGAATACCTGATTAACGGAAATAACTGCCGTTTAAAGGATGTGCGGGAGCTGTTCATGGACACCGGAATCGGAGTTGACGGATATTCTATTATCGGTCAAGGTAAGATTCAGGAGATTGTCAGCACAAAACCGGAGAATCGACGGGAGATTTTCGAAGAGGCGGCGGGAATCGTTTCCTACAAGACTCGCAAGCAGGCTGCGGAGCGGAAGCTGGTGTCCGCATCGGACAATCTGGAGCGTGTCCGCGATATCATTTCGGAAATCGAAGACCGAATCGACGGCCTTAAAGAAGACTCCGAGAAGGCGCAGGAATACATCCGGCTCCGAGATCGGTATAAGGTGTTGGCGGTGAATATCATCCTGCACAGCATCGGGAACCTGGAGCGCAATGTGGAAAGCGGGCAGTCCGAACTGGAGGAACTGACGCGGAAATACGATGAACTGCTGGAGCAAAAATCGGCGCTGGACCGTCAGGTGGAGGAATGCCGCCTTCGGGACGCAGAGCTCAGCCGGCAGTATGAGGAGTGCAATCGGCAGCTGCGGGAGAAGACGGAGGAGCTGAACCTGATTACCAATCGGGGACAGATTAACTCCGAACGGCTGAACAATATCGAGACCAATTTGAATCGCCTTCAGGAAATAATTTCCGACGCGACGGCGAAGCTGGATGATTTAAAGGAAAAGCGGCAGTCCGTGGAAAAGGATGCCGACGAGCTGGAGCAAACCGAACGAGAATACCGCCGGGAACTTCAAGATGCGGTGGTTCGCTTGAACGAACGGACCAAGAAAACCGGAATTCTTCGGGAACGCATCGAGCAGAACCGGGAATCCGTGATGGACATGGGAAACAAAAACGTATCCAGACAGGCGGAAATCAACACATTAAAGAATTATCAGAATACCCTGCGGGACCGCATGGAGCAGATTTCGGCAGAAAGCGAAGGGCGGGAAGAACACCTTCAGCAGAACCGGGCACGCCTGGAAGAGATGGAGACTGCTTTTACGGAAAAAGTGCAGGAGCAGGAGAATCTCCGCCGGTCGGTGGAATCTCATACGGAGGAGATTCAACGCTATGAGGAGAAAATCGCGGCGGCGTCCAAGCGGCTGGAAGAAATTCTGCTGCAGGTGAATCGCCAGACGGCGCGGCGGAACACCATCGAGGAGATGGAAAACAACTACGAAGGATATAACAACGCGGTTCGAACGGTGATGCAGAAGAACCTTCGGGGCGTGATTGGGACGGTGTCCGAGCTGATGACCGTGCCGGACGGATACGAACTGGCGATTGAAACCGCATTGGGCGGTGCCATGCAGAACATCGTGTGCGAGGACGACCGCTCCGCAAAACAAGCCGTGGAATGGCTGAAGTCCGCTCGGGCTGGAAGAGCGACGTTCCTCCCGATTGCGTCGATTCACAGCCGCCCCATGTCGCCGGGAGTGGCGGAACGCATGGACGGATATCTGGGTATTGCCGCGGAGATGATTGATTTTGATCCGGCATATCGGGAAATCTACGGATACCTGCTGGGCCGGGTAATCCTCGCCGACAACATGGACTGTGCGGTGGCGATTTCCAAGCGAGCGCCGGGCGGTTTCCGGATTGTGACACTGGAAGGAGAGGTTATTTCCTCCAGCGGTGCCATTACCGGCGGAAGGTATCGGAATAAAACCGCCAACCTTCTGGAACGAAAGAAGGAAATTGCCGCACTGGACCGGGAAATCGAATCCCTCCACGCATCGCAGAAGAAGGGAAAAGCCTACCGGGAGGAATGCGTTCAGTCCCGGGATGCGGCGAAGGAAGAGCGAAAGAATCTGACTCGGCGTCTTCAGGAGTTGGAAGTCCAGCTCAGTGTATTGAAGAGCGAGAAGGATCATGCGGAGACCTTGGTAAAAGAAAGTGATACCGCGTCCTCCCGCTATTCCGAGGAGCTGGAGAATATAAAGGACGATTTGAAGCGGGCGGAGGACATGATTCTTCGCTACAAGAATCAGATCGATGAAGCGGAGAAAGAAATTCAACGCATGGAAGATGAGTCGGAACAGCTGAGTGCAGATGTGGAACGGTATTCTTCGGATTCCGAGGAGTGTCAGGAACAGGTGGTTTCCTACAAGGTTCGACTTGGCGAACAGGAACAGAAGATTCTGGCCATGAACGAAACCATTGAGCGAATCATCGACGACATCACCGAACAGGAAGATACGCTGAATTCTGCCGAAGAAGAGTACGAGGAACAGAACCGGCAGCGGCTGCTGCTCACCACTTCCGGAGCGGAGTCCGACGAAAAAGAAACCGCATTGAAAGCGGAGAAGAAAGCGCTGGAAGACCGAGAGGTTCAGCTGACCGCAGATCTGGACCGGAACCGACTGGATCAGGAGCGCGGAATTGAGAATCAGAAATCCATATCCCGGAATGTCACAGATATGCAGGACCGGAAATATAAGCTGGAAATCAAGAATGCGAAGAACGAGACCTTGCTTTCCTCTCAGAAGGATAAGCTGTGGGATGAATTCGAGATGTCCTACGCGGAGGCCCTGGAGCTGCGTTCCGAGGATTTTGCCATCACTTCCGGCAATAAGGAGGCCCGGGAGATTCGGCTTCGCATGGCGGAGCTGGGCGACGTGAACATTTCTGCAATTGAAGAGTATCGAAATGTGAGCCGCCGATACGAATTCATGACCACCCAGGAATCGGATTTGACCAAGGCCATGGATGAACTGCAGGGCATTATCCGGAACATGGACCGAACCATTCGGGAACGGTTCAAAGATAATTTCGAACGAATCGAAACGAATTTCGAGAGCACCTTCCGAGAGCTTTTCGGCGGCGGTCATGCGGAACTCAGCTTGGAGGATGAACAGAATCCGCTGGAGTCCGGAATCGATATCATCGCGCAGCCGCCGGGGAAATCTTTAAAGAACATCAATCTGATGTCCGGCGGAGAGAAAACCATGACCGCCATCGCGCTGATGTTCGCGGTGCTGAAAACGAAACCGACGCCGTTCTGTATTCTGGATGAGGTAGAGGCGGCATTGGATGAAGCGAATATCGAACGATTCTCGGATTATTTGAAGAATTTCCATGAAATTCAGTTCGCCATCATCACCCACCAGAAGGTGACGATGGAACATGCGGATGTGCTATACGGTGTAACGATGCCGGAACAGGGTATTTCCCGGATGCTGTCCCTCAAACTGGAGGATGCTCGGGAGATGGACCTGGATTAGCCGGAACAGTGAGGAATAGAAATGGGTATTTTTAAAGAAAAATCAACCTTTGCGAAATTTAGAGAAAAGATTACTAACGTCATCGTGGGCAACCCGAATCTGGATGAGGATTTTCTGGATGAACTGGAAGAATCCCTGATCATTTCGGATATTGGAATCGATACCACCGAGAAGATTATGGAACAGCTTCGGGAACGGGTGAATGCACGCTACATCACGAAGCCGGAGGAAGTGCAGAAGGCGCTGGAAAGCGTCATCGCAGATCTGGTGGATAAGGGCGAGCGCAATCGGCTGTGTGCAGAAAACCCGTTGATTATCCTGATGATCGGCATCAATGGCGGAGGAAAGACCACCTCCATCGGGAAAATTGCCAACCTGTGTCAAAAGTCCGGCCGGTCCGTCATGCTTGCGGCGGCGGACACCTTCCGTGCGGCGGCGGCGGAGCAGCTGCAGCAGTGGGGCGAGCGAATCGGCGTGAGAGTCATTCGCCATGAAGAGGGCACGGACCCATCGGCGGTAATCTACGACTCGATTCAGGCCGCAAAGGCCGCGGGAACGGACGTGCTGATTTGCGATACGGCAGGCCGTCTCCAGAACAAAAAGAATCTGATGAAGGAATTGGAGAAGATGAACCGAATCATCGACCGGGAATATCCGGAAGCGCATCGGGAGACGCTGCTGGTGCTGGACTCCACCACCGGAAAGAACGCGGTGAGTCAGGCGCAGGAATTCTCGGAAATTGCGGAGATTACCGGGTTAGTTTTGACCAAACTGGACGGAACGGCCCGAGGCGGAATCGCCATCACGGTGACGGATCAATTCGATATTCCGATTAAGTATATTGGCGTTGGCGAAGGTATTGATGATCTGTTGGAATTCAATCCAACACAATTTGCGGAGGAGATATTCGATGAGTAAACCAATTCTAGCGGTCGTAGGACGGCCAAATGTAGGAAAATCCACATTTTTCAACCGAATTATCGGAGAGCGAAAAGCCATTGTGGAGGACGTTCCGGGCGTTACCCGGGACCGAATTTATGCAGAGACGGAATGGAACGGACGGGAGTTCGCCATCATCGATACCGGCGGTATCGAGGCCAGCACCGACGACCCGATTCTCTCCCAGATGAGAGACCAGGCAGTGGTGGCCATGGATATGGCGGATCTGATTCTGTTCATGGTGGACGGCAAGGAAGGTCTTACCACGGCGGACATCGAGGTGGGTGCCATCCTGCGCCGTACCGGGAAAAAAGTCATTCTCGTGGTGAATAAGATTGATAATCCGTCCAAGATGCCGGATACCATCTACGATTTCTATGAGCTGGGTCTGGGCGAGCCGATTCCGATCAGTTCGGCCAATATGCTGAATATCGGCGACCTGCTGGATGAAATCGTTTCCGGTTTTCCGGACAAAGATTACGAAGCAGACGAGGAGAACATCAAGCTGGCCATAATCGGAAAACCGAACGTGGGCAAATCCTCTTTGGTGAACGCACTTACCAAAGAAAATCGCGTGATTGTATCCCCAATTGCCGGCACCACCAGGGATTCCATCGATACGCCGTTCAGCTTTGAGGGAAATGATTTTACCCTGATTGATACGGCGGGACTTCGAAGACGAAGCAAGGTGTACGACTCCATTGAGAAATTCAGCGTCATCCGTGCCATCGCGGCCATCGAGCGCTGCGATATCTGCATCCTGATGATCGATGCCATGGAGGGCATTACGGAGCAGGACAAAAAAATCGCGGGTATTGCGCACGAGGCCGGCAAGGGCATGATGATCGTCATCAATAAATGGGACCTGGTGGAAAAGGAAACCAACACCATGCGGGACTACGAACGAAAGGTTCGTGCCGAGCTTCTGTTCGCTTCCTACGCACCGATTCTGTTCACCTCGGTTCTTCAGGGACGCCGAATCTACGACATCCTTCGAAAAGCGGCCACCATCCAGGAAATCCGCATGAGAAGAATTACCACCGGCAAGCTGAACAACCTGATTGAGGATGCGGTGATGATGCGTCAGCCGCCGTCGGACAAGGGCAAGAGACTGAAGATTTACTATGCGGCACAGATTGGGGTTGCGCCGCCACTGTTCTCCTTCAATATTAACTCCAGAGAACTGATGCATTTTTCCTATGCGCGTTATCTGGAAAACAGACTGAGAGAAGCCTATGATTTCGAAGGAACATCGGTGAAATTTGTGTATAACGAGAAAAAAGGAGACAATTAAGGATGCCTTTACAATTTAAAATCATTATTGTTGCGATAGTATCGTATTTTCTGGGGAATATCTCCCCGGCCATCTTGGTGGGCCGACTTCACGGAATCGATATCCGGAAAGAGGGCAGCGGAAACGCGGGAACCACCAACGTGCTTCGGGTGCTGGGGGTAAAAGCAGCGGTGGCGACTTTGGCCATTGACGTGCTGAAGGGATATGTTGCAGTGCGCATCGGTCTGAATTACGGAGATATTGGGGCCATGATTGCATTCATCTGCGTGGTGTACGGTCATATTTTTCCGGCCCTCTACAAATTCAAGGGCGGAAAAGGGGTGGCCACATCCCTGGGTGCGGCACTGGCTCTGGATTGGCCCAGCGCCTTTGCACTGATTCTGATTGCGATTGCGGTAACCGCACTGAGCCGGAAGATGTCCCTGGGATCCATCACGGCGGCGGTATCCTATCCGTTCTTAATTGAATACTACTACTCTTCGGTGCTCCCGATGGCCATCGTATTGGCGGTCACGGTAATCGTAATGCACCGATCCAATATTCAGCGCCTGATTCGCAAGGAGGAACCGTCTCTGAGCTTCGGCGGTAAAAACAAAAAGGAAGATGCGGAGGCGTCCGAGGAGAAAACGGATGCTTCGGAAGCATCGGATGCTTTCGAAAAAGCGGAGGAGCCGAGCCCGCAGCCGGTCGTTTTCGAAAACAGCTGCGAAGGAAAGCTGGAAGCGGTTCCGGAGGAGAATCCGGAAGAAGAAGCTCCGGAAGAACCGATGGATTACTTCAGTGAGGTGACGATTCCGAAGATGCGGGAAAGCGACCGGAAGCGGATTGCGGTAATCGGCGAAACGCCTCTGGCTCTGGCCTTGGCCAACCGTCTTCTGTATCAGGCACACAACGTGGTGTTCTACGTTCGGAATAAGGAAGAAATGCATCACCTGACGGATACCCGTCATTCGGATTTACTGCCGGACGTCCTGTTGTGCAAACGGCTTCGTTTTACGGCGAACGCAAAAACGGCGGTTCACAACCGCAGTTGCATCGTAATGGATCCGGCGGACGAAGCGACTTGGAAGAAGTGCGTGAAGCTGCTGGCCAAAACCGAACCGACCGTCGTCCTGGTGCTGGGCAATGCAGCGGAGGAGATTCCGGAAGAGCTGAAGGCCCATCGAATCGTATACCTGGAGAAGCCGGAGACGGTGAATGCCTTGACCCACAATGAGGATGTTACCATGAATGCCCGGTCGAAAGACCCGGATGCGCTGAAGACCGTGGAAGAAATGCTGCGGGATGAGATATTTAGAATTAATACGATAGAAGAGGAATAAATCTTTTGAGCAAGAATTATCATATTATTACCTATGGCTGCCAGATGAACGAGCACGATTCGGAGAATATCGCCGGAATGCTGGAAGCGCTGGATTACAGCCATACCCCGAATCCGGAAGAAGCGGACGTTGTGGTGATGAATACCTGCAGCGTTCGGGAACATGCGGACAAGCGTTTCTTCGGAATGCTGGGACAATTCAAGAAGCAGAAGAAAAATAACCCGGACTTTATCATATGCATTTGCGGATGCATGCCACAGCAGCCGCATATCGTGGAGGAGATTCGAAAGAGCTTCAGCTGGGTGGATATCGTGTTCGGTACCCAGACCATTGCGGAATTTCCGAACCTGCTGCTGGAGCGGATTCGCACCGGAAAGAAGCAGTTCTCCATCATTGCCAACAATGAAGAGATTCCGGAAGAAAAGGAATCGAAGCGGGAATTCAAGCACAAGGCTCTGGTGAATATCACCTATGGATGCAATAATTTCTGCACCTACTGCATCGTTCCGTACACCCGCGGACGGGAGAAGAGCCGCTCACTTCGTGCGGTGAAACAGGAAATCATCAACCTGGTGAACGACGGCGTGAAGGAAGTGATGCTGCTGGGACAGAACGTGAACTCCTTCCGGGATGCGGACGGGAACAACTTTGCGGCGCTGATCCGTGCCTTGGATGAGGTGGAGGGGCTGGAACGAATTCGATTCATGACCTCCCATCCGAAGGACCTTTCCGATGAGCTGATTGCCTGCTTCGGCGATTGCCGGAAACTGTGTCACAACATCCATCTCCCGGTTCAGTCCGGCAGCGATGAGGTGCTGCGGCGCATGAACCGGCATTATAACCGTGAGAGATACATGGAAATCGTGAAAAAACTTCGGGCGACCTGCCCGGACATCTCCATTTCCACGGATATCATCGTGGGATTCCCGGGAGAGACGGAAGAAGATTTCTTGGATACGCTGAGCCTGGTGCGGGAAGTGGAATATGACTCCGCCTTTACTTTCATCTACTCCCCGAGAGTGGGAACGCCGGCGGCCAAGTACGACAATCAGATTCCGGAGAACATCAAACACAATCGCTTCGACCGATTGGTGGAGGAAGTAAACCGCTGCTCGGCGAAAAAGAATTCCGAATACCTGGGCCGAATCGTTGACGTCATGGTGGACGGTCCCAGCAAGAACGATGCCGGTGCGTGGTCCGGCCGGACGGACACCTTTAAGCTGGTGAACTTCACGTCGGAAGAACCGTTGACGGAAGGACAGATGGTTTCGGTTCGCATTACGGAGACGAAGACATTTAGTCTGGACGGAGAGAAGGTGAACGCATGAAAAATCGTATGAAACAACTTGGAATTCTGCTGATTGTTCTGTTGATGGTAAATATCGCTCAGAACGGGCTATCCAATCCGAAGACCTATTTCCTCAATATGCTGATTGCACTGCCGGGAATCGTCATCGGTTTATCCTTCCATGAATTCGGCCATGCTTTTATGTCCGACCGCCTGGGAGATCCGACGCCGAGAGCACAGGGCAGGGTAACTCTGAACCCGATGGCGCACTTCGACCCGGTGGGTTTTCTGGCGCTGATGTTCTGCGGGTTCGGATGGGGCATCCCGGTGGAAATCGATCCGAGATATTATAAGCATCCGAGAAGAGATGAACTGCTGGTATCGCTGGCCGGAGTGGTGATGAATCTAATCGTCGCCATCGTATTCAGCTTCATCGTTCATTTCGTGTACATCAACGTGCCGTACGACAAGCTGTCCGACGGAACCTTGATGGGGACGCTGTTCAACATCCTCTTACAGGTGGTTATCGTCAACGTGGTACTGATGGTATTCAACCTGATTCCGGTTCCGCCGCTGGATGGATTCGGCATCATTACGGAGATCTTCAACCTGCGGGAAAAGAGCTTTTACTACACGCTGTACAATTACGGATTCCCGATTCTCATGATTCTGCTGATCGTGGGCGTGGTGGATAAGATTCTCAATCCGATGGTAAACGGTGTCTATGCGCTCTTGCTGCAGTACATCATTCTATAGAAAACAGAATTTCACAGAATCTTCACAAGAATTGTTAGCACTCGACACAGTCGAGTGCTAAATTTTTATTGTAAGCAAAAGGGCAGCCAATCAATCAAGGATTGTTTATATAAATGAAAACTAAATTCACGGAGGTGAAGTGGAATGAAAATTGAAAAGTATACGCAGAAGATGCAGTCGGCAGTGATGGATGCACAGAACCTGGCCATGTCCTACGGAAACCAGGCCATCGAAGTGGAGCATCTGCACTACGCCATCGTCAGCGATCCGGACGGCTTGATTGCAAAGCTTCTGGAAGCGATGAACGTCAACGTCTCTTCATATAAGGAGGATTTAAAACGCAGTCTGGAGAAATTGCCAAAGGTCAGTGGCGGAGAAGTCTATCTTTCAACAAAGCTGAACAAGGTGCTGATGAATGCGGAGAACATCGCAACGGAATTCAAAGATGAATACGTAAGCGTGGAACACGCCTATCTGGCCATTCTTCGGTCCGGCGACAGCGAGACGGAACAGCTGATGCGCCGATACGGCATCAACAAGGATGAGTTTCTGAAGGCCCTTACCATGGTTCGAGGAAACCAGCGAGTAACCAACCAGAATCCGGAGGACAGCTACGATGCCCTCAACAAGTACGGTATCGATCTGGTAGAATCCGCACGGAAGGGGAAGTTGGACCCGGTAATCGGCAGAGATAAAGAAATCCGCCGGACCATCGAAATCCTGTCCAGACGGACCAAAAATAACCCGGTACTGATTGGTGAGCCGGGTGTGGGCAAAACCGCCGTTGTCGAGGGATTGGCACAGCGAATTGTGAACGGAGATGTTCCGGAGAACCTGAAGGACAAGACCATCTTCTCTCTGGATATGGGTTCTCTGATTGCCGGTGCGAAATACCGGGGTGAATTCGAGGAACGACTGAAAGCGGTTCTGAATGAAATTGACAAATCCGATGGCAAGATTATCCTGTTCATCGATGAAATTCACAATATTGTGGGTGCCGGAAAAACGGAAGGTTCCATGGATGCCGGAAACCTGCTGAAGCCAAAGTTGGCTCGAGGCGAACTTCACTGCATCGGCGCCACCACCTTGGATGAGTACCGGAAATACATTGAGAAGGACGCGGCATTGGAACGTCGTTTCCAGAAGGTAATGGTGGACGAGCCGAGCGTAGAGGATACCATTTCCATCCTGCGTGGTCTGAAGGAAAAGTTTGAAATCCACCACGGCGTTCGAATTCAGGATAATGCCCTGATTGCCTGCGCCACCCTGTCCAACCGGTACATCAGCGATCGGTTCCTTCCGGATAAGGCCATCGACCTGATGGATGAAGCGGCAGCACGAATCCGGACCGAGATCGACAGCATGCCGGCAGAGCTAGATACCATTTCCCGTAAAATCATGCAGCTGGAGATTGAGAAGCAGGCCTTGTCGAAGGAAGAAGATAAGGGCAGCAAGGCTCGGCTGGAAGCCATCGAAAAGGAATTGGCCGACTTACAGGCCGACAACAATGAGCTGCGGGCAAAATGGGAAAACGAGAAGCAGGGAATTCAGGGACTGAAAGCAAAGAAACAGGAACTGGAAGAACTGCGTCACGAAATCGAAACCGCAGAACGAAGCTACGATTTGGAGAAGCTGGCCAAATTGAAATACGGCGACCTTCCGGCATTAGAGAAAGAAATCGATGCGCTGAAGGAAAAGGTCAATAAGGATCAAGAGAACAAACTGCTGAAGGAGGAAGTAGGAGAGGAAGAGATTCGGGAGGTTATTTCCGACTGGACCGGTATTCCGGCTTCCCGTCTGGCAGAGACGGAGAGAGAGAAACTCTTGCACCTGAAAGACATCCTCCATCGCCGGGTCATCGGCCAGGACGAAGGCATCAATGCGGTTACCGAAGCCATTCTTCGGGCAAGAGCCGGCTTAAAGAACGAAAACCGTCCAATCGGTTCCTTCATTTTCCTGGGACCGACCGGTGTTGGTAAAACGGAGCTGGCAAAAGCACTTTGCGAAACCCTGTTCGATACCGAAAAGAACCTGATTCGAATCGATATGTCGGAGTACATGGAGAAGCATTCCGTGTCCCGTCTGGTAGGAGCGCCTCCGGGGTATGTCGGTTATGAAGAAGGCGGACAGCTTACGGAAGCGGTTCGGAGGAAACCGTACAGCGTCATCCTGTTCGATGAGATTGAAAAGGCTCATCCGGATGTATTCAACCTGCTGCTGCAGCTGTTGGACGATGGCCGGCTGACGGATAACCAGGGCCGGACCGTGGACTTTAAGAACACGGTAATCATCATGACCTCCAACCTGCCGCAGGAACAGCTTCACAGCTTCTTCCGACCGGAGTTCCTGAACCGAATCGATGATATCGTGGTCTTCCACTCCCTGACACAGGATGAGATTGAGAAGATTGTAGGTCTGACCATGAAGTCACTGGAGAAGAGATTGGCCGACCGGGATATGAAGGTGGAGATGACGCCGGAAGCCACCCATCTGATTGCGATGGAATCCTACGACGAAGTCTACGGCGCTCGTCCGGTCAAGAGATACATCCAGAAGCACGTTGAAAACGAGATTGCAGAACTGATTATCCGAGGCGACTTAACCGAAGGGCACACCGTTCGGGTGGATGCTGCAAATAATAAATTGAATTTTTCTGTTCAATAGTCTATAATGAAGCAGATAATGTAAACTGAAATAGGAGAGACATCTCCTATTTCAGTTTTTGTAGTTTAATATAAGACACAAGGTGGTTTAATAATTTGAGTAAAAATAAAAGCAATTCCTTTGCCAAAAACGTTCTCATGCTGATGGTGGCACAGCTGGTCATCAAGCTTCTGGGCTTAGTGTACCGACTGGCCATTACCAATATTCACGGTTTCGGCGATCTGGGAAACGGTTACTATTCTGCCGGATATCAGGTGTACGCTGTTCTCTTGGTATTGTCCTCCCAGGGAATCCCGGGAGCGGTCTCCAAGCTGGTGTCGGAGCGAACGGCTCTGGGTGAATACAACAACGCCCATCGGGTGTTCAAAATTTCATTGGTGGTATTCGGTGCCATTGGATTGGCGTGCTCCTTGCTCCTGTACTTCGGCGCGGATGTCATTGCCGGAAATATCATGCACGTGCCGCCGGTCGCTTATGTGCTGCGGGTATTGGCACCGGCTATTTTCTTCGTCTGCGTATCCGCCGTTGTCCGGGGATACTTTGCGGGCTTGGGCACCATGGGGGCCAGCAGTATTTCTCAGTCCTTGGAACAGTTTTTCAACTGCGTGCTGACCATCCTGTTCGTCTATGCCACAATCGGCAGAGATGCGTACATCATGGCGGCGGCAGGAAATGTGTCCACCACGCTGGCGGTGCTGATTTCCTTCTCCTACCTGATTCACTATTATCGGAAATACATCGGGGAATACCGGATGAAATCCGACGATGTGGTGGAGACCGACCGGAAGAGCAATGGGCGCATGGCGAAGCTGATTTTCTGGACGGCGATTCCGCTGACCATCGGTTCCGTCATTTCTGTCGTAACTGCTTTTATCGATACGGTAACCGTGAGCAACTGCATTCAGATTGCCTTTAAAGGAATCCTCAGCAGCAAACAGGCTTTGGAAGAGGAGGCGATGCGGGCGACGGGAATTCTGTCCAAGGTGGATACCCTGACCAATCTGCCGTTGGCAGTGAATCTGTCCTTCTATTCGGCGCTGATTCCGGAAATCACCTCGCTGCTGACGAAGAAGGATTACAAGCAGGCGGCGGAGAAAATCTCCATGTCCGTCACCGTCTCCATGCTGATCATCATTCCGTGTGCGGTGGGCTTTACGGTGCTGGCGAATCCGATTCTCCATCTGCTGTATCCAAATGCACCGGACGGGGCGCTGGTGTTCCAGCTTTCCGCTGTGACCATGATTCTGGTGGCGGTGAATCACACGCTGCAGGGATCGCTGTTCGGTCTGGGACGGATGTATACGCCGGCGGTGGCGCTGCTCACCGGGGCGGTGGTGAAGATTGTTCTGAATTTGATTTTGATCAGCAATCCGAAAATCGGCATGTACGGAGCACCGATCAGTTCCTTCGTCTGCCAGCTGATTGCTTTTATCATCATATACGTTACGCTGAAGAAGTCCATTACCATCCGCATGAACAAAAGAAAGTGCATTGCGGTGCCGGTGATTTCCGGCGGCGTGATGGGTGCGGTGATTCTGATTGCGTACCGTCTGCTCAGCGGGGTACTTGGAAATGCCGTCACCACGCTGCTGTGCATCCTGCTGGGTGCGGTCATCTATGCATGGATGATTCTGGTGCTGAAGATGTTCACCAAGGACGAGCTGATGGATATTCCGATGGGCGGAAAAATATATGCTGTTGCACATAAACTGGGAATTTATAAGGAGTAAAGGATGAAAAGAATCTGGTTTACAATTGTTCTATGGGGGTCGAAGTTCGGCCTGTTCCTGTGCCGGCTTCTGGGAAAGAACGGAACCTATATTGCCGGAGCTTTTGCGCTGAAGCTGCAGAAGGATTTCATTACCCATTTCACTCATGTGGATCCGGAGCGGACCCTGTTCATCACCGGAACCAACGGAAAATCCACCACCAATAACCTGATAGTGCATGCACTTCGGGCATCCGGAAAGAAGGTCACCACCAATTTGGAAGGTGCCAATCTGATTACCGGTGTGGCTACCGCCATGATTCGGGATTCTTCCATGCTGGGCCGGGTGAACGGGGACTATCTGATCTTCGAAACCGACGAGCGGTACTTGGCTCAGATTTACGAGCAGCTCCCGGCAAAGAACCTGTGCGTAACCAACATTCAGAAAGACCAGGTGCAGCGAAACGGAGAACCGGATTTCATCTACAAGAAGATTGCCAAAGTGGTGAACAAGGATATGCGAATCTTCGTGAACAACGAAGAGCCAAGAGCCCTTTCCCTGGAGGATTATGCGGGTGAGGTTCGGACCTACAGCGTAGAGCGCCACAGCAAATCCTTTGAGAAAAACGGTTTCTACGATGTGACCATGGGATGTCCGAAATGCAACAACAAGATTGCTTTTAACTATTACAACGTGGATAATGTGGGGGAATTCCGATGCACATCCTGCGGATTCCACAGCCGGATTCAGCCGGACGTTCAGGTGACGGATGTGGATTTCGAGAACCGCACCTTCCGATGCGACGGTGCTTCCGTCCATATGCCGTACGACCAGCCCTTCTTCCTGTACAACTACGCGCTGGCCATTGCGGTTTGCAAAATGTTCGGTGTGGGTGCGGAAGCGGTGAGCAAATCCTTTGAATCCTTCCGAAATATCGCCGGAAGATTGGAGCTGATTCCGTACAAGACCAAGGAAATCAAATACATCCGAATCAAGCAGGAAAATCCGGAAACGCTGACCACGGCCTTTGACTTCATCTCGCAGGACAAGGAACGGAAGATTTTCCTCATCGGTCTGGAACAGCTGGAAGACTTCCAGCCATTCTACACCAACACTTTCTACGCCTTTGACTGTGACGTGGAATCCCTGCTTCATTCCAATATCGAACACTGCATCAGCTTCTCCGAAGCGGTGGCATACGATACGGCCAATCGGCTGATTTACGGCGGATTCCCGGAAGACCGGATTACCGTCATCCCTTCGGATGAAAACGATGATATTTTTGCGGAACTGGATAAGTACGACTGCGACAACGTATATCTGATTACATGGCTTCATAAATATGAGCAGATGATGGAGGATTTACCGAAGTATGAATAAATTGAACATTACATGGTGCTGGCCGGACATCCTGAACCTCCACGGAGATCGGGGCAATGTGATGGCGCTGGTACGAATTGCCGAGAAAATGGGACTGGAAGCGGAAGTGCACAAGGTTGTGAACTTCGGCGATGAAATCGATCTGGACAATACGGACATACTGCTGCTGAACCCGGGAGAATTCAAATCCTGCGAGTACATCGTCAACGCTTTTTCACGGATAAAAGAAGATTTGGACGACTACATCTACCGGGGAGGCGTGGTTCTCGCGGTGGGAACCACCGGAGCGTCTTTCGGAAAGACCATTCGCAAGCTGGACGGAACTGCCGTTACCGGTCTGGGATATCTGGATATGGAATGCCGGGAACGGGACAGCATTGTGGGAGACGACCTGATTTGTAAGATGCGGGAGACGGGCTTCGATCTGAACGGAAGCCAGATTCAGGTGATGGACACCTTCCTGAACAGCGACATTGCGCTGGGAGATGTGGAATACGGATACGGTAACTGCAGCTACGAAGACCGGAGAGAGGGGGCTCGTACCGAGAACCTGATTTTTACCAATATGTTGGGACCGGTTCTGGTGAAAAACCCGTGGCTGGCACAGGAATTGATTCTTTTGGCCATGAGCAGCAAGGGCGTTATGGATCTTCCGAGGTTGGAAGAAGGGGAGTTTGAACTGGAAAGAAAATCTCTGGAATGCATTCGCCGCTACAATCAGACGAAACAGAATAAGTAAGGAAAAAGGGCCGGGGATTATGAACCCGGCCCTTTTGGATGGCATTTCTATTCAATTAGAAGAATTTGCTCATGCGGCGGAGCTTGGAATGCTCCATGTGAACCTGCATGGCTTCCCGGCCTTCATCCGGATTTTTGGTTTCAAAAGCATTGAAAATTGCCCGGTGTTCTGCCAAAATAGTGTTCAGATAGTCATCGGAGAATGTTTTTGGCGGTGCGGAATGCTTCAGATACGTCTGGTAGGTGTGCAGCGTCTGATAGAGCATCCGATTCTGAGTGCCGTTGTAGATGATGTCGTGGAACTGAGAGTTAAAGCTGAGTACTTTTTCTACATCGCCCTTCATGGTGTAGAATTCCATGAACTCGATGTTCTCTCTCAGCTTGTCGATACCTTCTTCGTCCATGCGCTGGATGGCCCATTCTACGGCTTTCATCTCAAACTGTGCCCGAAGATCGAAGAGATCGGAGATATCCCTGCGGCTTAGGCCGATGGCGAAAGCGCCTCGATGCGGAATATTCTCAATCAGACCGTCGGCTTCAAGCTGGCGAAGCGCCTCGCGAACCGGTGTGCGGCTAACATCATACTGCTTGCAGATTCGCTGCTCGGTTAATTTCTCGCCGGATTTAATCTTTCCGGAAAGGATATCTTTCTGAATCGCCGTGAAAAGCGTATTCGAAAGAGGCTGGCTGATTTCTTCGGTTTTCTTATCCATATTTAGTCCCCCTTGAAATACTTTGGTTTTCGTGTATACAATTATATAATCTGTGTACGATACATGTCAATACCGGAAAGGAAATTATTATGTCGAAAATGTTGGATTCCCGGCAGGCGAACCGGGTTTTGGATTTGTTGGACAGCGCTTATCCTGAAGCGGGATGTGCGCTTCATTTTGAAAACCACTTTGAACTGCTGTGTGCGGTGATGCTTTCCGCCCAGACTACGGATGTCAGCGTGAATCGGATTACTCCGGAACTGTTTCGCCGGTATCCGGATGCTTTTGCCATGGCAAAGGCCGAACCGCCTTCTTTGGAAGGAATCATTCATTCCATTGGCCTTTACAAGAACAAAAGTCGGAATCTGATCAATATGTCCCGGCAGCTTGCGGAGGAGTTCGGGGGTGAAGTTCCGGGAGATTTCACCGCTTTGACCGAGCTGGCAGGAGTGGGGCGGAAGACCGCAAATGTTGTCCTGGCGGAAGGCTTCGGGGTGCCGAAGATTGCAGTGGATACTCACGTGTTCCGTGTCGCCAACCGAATCGGACTGGCGGATTCCGACAAGGTTCTGGAGACAGAGAAGCAGCTGATGCGGATTCTTCCGGAGGACCGGTGGACCCGAGGACACCACCTTTTGATTTTTCACGGACGGAATTGCTGCCGCGCCCGAAAGCCGGATTGTGCCCGCTGCCCGGTAAAAGAAATTTGCCGAAACTCATTAGCGGTTGAAAAATAATTACAAAACTGTTAATATATGGTTGGAATTGACTTTTGTAAGGGAGTATCTATGTATCATGTTGTTCTGGTAGAACCGGAAATACCTCAAAACACCGGAAATATTGCAAGGACTTGCGCAGCCACAAATACCCGGTTGCATTTGGTCCGTCCTTTGGGATTTAACATCGACGACAAATCCGTACGGCGGGCGGGACTGGATTACTGGCAGTATGTGGATTTGGAAGTTCACGACAGTCTGGAAGCATTTATCCGAGAGTATGGGGATCATCGCTGGTTTCTGGCAACAACCCACGGTGGAAAGAAGTACACCGATGTAGAGTACAGGGATGGTGATATGATTCTTTTCGGAAGAGAGACGAAAGGTCTTCCAAAGGACTTCATTCAGGAACACCGCGAAGGAGCGGTACGGATTCCCATGAGCGAGCAGACCCGTCTGCGGTCCCTGAACCTGTCGAATTCCGTCAATATCATTTTATTTGAAGTCCTGCGACAAAATGGTTTCCCGGGACTTCAGTAAATGGTGAATTATTAAAAACGTTTTATTGCAGAAAGGCAATGCAAGGAGGAGAAAATGGTTAGAGTTGGAATCAGTGGCTTTGGAAGAATCTCTCGTGTCGTAATGAGAGCAGCGATGGACATGGAGGATGTGGAAATTGCCGGAATCAACTGGAGAAATTCGGATCTGGACTACATCGTATACATGCTGAAGTATGATTCTACATTTGGTAGATTCCCGGGAACTGTTGAGAAATACGACAAGGGAATCATGATTAACGGAAAGAAGATTCCGGTATTCATGGAAGGCGATGCACACGATATTCCGTGGGGAGACTGTGGTGCAGAATACATCATGGAAGGAACCGGTGCATACAACACCACCGAGAAGGCGCAGGCTCACTTGGATGCCGGTGCAAAGAAGGTTATCATCTCCGCTCCGGCAAAGGACAAGGAAACCCCAACCTTCGTATATGGTGTAAACCACGAAGAGTACAAGCCGGAATACAACGTGGTATCCAACGCATCTTGCACAACAAACTGCCTGGCACCGCTGTGCAAGGTAATCAACGACAACTGGGGAATCGATCAGGGCCTGATGTCCACCATTCATGCGGCAACCGCGAAGCAGAAGGTAGTAGATGCTCGTTCCATGAAGGACTGGCGTACCGGCAGAAGTGTATTCGGCAACGTAATTCCGTCTTCCACCGGCGCAGCAAAGGCCGTTGGTCTGGTAATTCCGGAACTGCAGGGCAAGATGACCGGTATTTCTTACCGCGTACCGACTTCTGACGTTTCCGTTATTGACCTGAACGTAATGCTGAAGAACCCGACCAGCTATGAAGAAATTTGTAAGAAGGTGAAGGAAGCTTCCGAGACAACCATGAAGGGTGTTCTGGAATATGTAGACGACGAAGTGGTTTCCGGCGATTTCATCGGCGATGCACACACATCCATCTTCGATTCCAGAGAAGGTATCGAGCTGAACGATCGTTTCTTCAAGCTGATCGCATTCTATGATAACGAGTACGGTTACAGTGCAAAGATTCTGGAGCTGATTCGTCACATGTATCAGGTAGATCACAAATAAAAAAATATGAATGATGAAGCCGCGCTGTTTTCGGCGCGGTTTCTGAATGTTATTCCTTGTACAACAGAAAGAAAGGTGTACTATGAAAAAAACTGTCAGAGACATTCAGTGGGCGGGAAAAACAGCGGTAATGCGCTGTGATTTCAACGTACCGATGAAGGATGGCGTTATTACGGACGATACGAGAATCGTGGCAGCACTGCCGACCATCCGTTACCTGCATGAGAACGGTGCAAAAATCGTTCTTATGTCCCACATGGGAAGACCGAAGGGAGAACCGAAGCCGGAATTCTCTCTGAAGCCGGTATGCAAGAAGCTGTCCGAGTACCTGGAGCTGGAGGTTCACTTTGTTGCTTCCGACCGCGTAGTAGATGAGGACGTGAAGGAACAGGTTCGTAATTTGAAGGCGGGAGATATCGCTCTTCTTCAGAACGTTCGTTACAGAAACGAAGAGACGAAGAACGATCCGGAATTCTCCAAGGAGCTGTCGGAGCTGGGCGATGTATTCGTTCAGGAAGCGTTCGGTACGGCACACCGTGCACATGCATCCACAACCGGAATTGCATCCTACATCCCGGCGGTATCCGGCTTCCTGATTGAGAAGGAGCTGCAGTTCCTGGGACAGGCAGTCAACAATCCGGAAAGACCGTTCGCCGCAATCATGGGCGGAGCAAAGGTCGGTGACAAGATTCCGGTAATTACCAATCTGCTGAACAAGGTGGACATCCTGATCATCGGCGGCGGAATGGTATATACATTCCTGAAGGCGCAGGGCTATTCCATCGGAACATCCCTGCTGGACGAAGAAGGTCTGGCACTGGTTCCGGAAATTCTGAAGAAGGCCGAAGAGAACAACGTTCAGCTGCTGCTTCCGGTGGATACCGTTGCAGCGGACAAGTTTGCGGAAGATGCGGCGTACGATTGCTATGATGCAGATCAGATTCCGGAAGACCGCATGGGTCTGGATATCGGACCGAAGACCATCGAGCTCTTTACCGATGCACTGAAGACCGCAAAGACCATCGTATGGAACGGACCGATGGGCGTATTCGAAATGGCACCGTTCGCAGTAGGTACAAAAGCAATTGCGAAATGCCTGGCAGATTCCGACGCCACCACCATTATCGGCGGCGGAGATTCGGCCGCTGCGGTTCAGCAGTTCGGATACGGAGATTCCATGACACATATTTCCACCGGTGGTGGTGCCAGCCTGGAATTCCTGGAGGGCAAAGAACTTCCGGGTATTGCCATTCTGGATGAGAAATAGGATAGGAGATTGCAAAGAATGAAAAGATTTTTAATTGCGGGAAACTGGAAAATGAACAAAACCACTGCGCAGGCCGTTCATTACGTACATGAACTGAAGGCGCAGAAGCTGACCAATCCGGAATCGGTGGCAATTATTGCACCGTTTACCCAGCTGGAAGCGCTGAAGAAGGAGCTGGAAGGAACCGGAATTTCCTTGGGTGCGCAGAACGTTCACTATGAGCATTCCGGCGCATTCACCGGAGAGATTTCCGTGGACATGCTGAAGGAAATCGGTGTGGATTATTGCGTCGTTGGGCACTCTGAAAGAAGAGAATACTTTAACGAGACGGATGAAACGGTGAACCGTAAATTAAAGGTTCTTTTGGAAGAGGGCATCACCCCGATTCTTTGCGTCGGAGAGTCCCTGGAAGTTCGGGAGAAGAAGCAGGAGCAGGCATTCGTATGCGGCCAGCTGGGCGCAGCATTTGCCGGAATTCCGCAGGAGTATGCGGAAAAGGTGGTAATCGCTTATGAGCCGATCTGGGCCATCGGCACCGGACACACCGCGACGCCGGAGCAGGCAGAAGAGATGTGTGCATTCATTCGCGGAATGATGCAGGGACTGTACGACATGTCCATCGGAGATAAGCTCATCATTCAGTACGGCGGAAGCATGAAGCCGGCCAATGCGAAGGAACTTCTGGAGAAAACCGATATCAACGGCGGCCTGATTGGCGGAGCCAGCCTGAAGGTAAAGGATTTCGCAGAAATCGCAAAGACCGCGGCCGAACTGGCAGAATAATTAAAAGAATATGAGTAAAAAAGTTCGAACCATTCGCAAGTGAGTGGTTCGAACTTTTTCTTATGAAGACCTTTATTCGCAGGTTTTATTGAATGTATCCCGCAATGCGGTCTCCGGTTTCCGCGGTTCCGGAAACCGCATCGCCTGTTCCGGCAATATCGGCGGTACGGAATCCGTCGGCCAAGAATCGGCGAACCGCATCTTCCACCGCATCCGCTTCCTCGCTGAGATTAAAGGTGTATCTCAGCATCATGGCGGCAGACAGTATGGTGGCAATCGGATTGGCTTTATCAGTGCCGGCGATATCCGGTGCCGAGCCGTGAACCGGCTCGTACATTCCGAAGTTGCCGTCGGCCAGGCTGGCGGATGGCAGCATACCGATGGAACCGGTAATCTGGCTGGCTTCATCGGAGAGAATATCTCCGAACATATTGCTGGTAACGATGACGTCGAAGTGTTTCGGATCCCGAATCAGCTGCATCGCAGCATTGTCTACATACATGTTGTCCAGCTCAACATCGCCGTATTCACTGCTCATCTCGCCCACGATTTTTCTCCAAAGGCGAGAGCTGTCCAGCACGTTGGCTTTATCCACGCTGGTTACCCGGCCGTTTCTCTTGGATGCCATCTCAAAGGCCGTCCGGGCAATTCGCTGAATCTCGTAGTCCGAATACTTCTCCACATCGCAGGCGGTGACGGAGCCGTCTTCGTTGCTCTCCGTAACGTGCTCACCAAAGTAGATTCCGCCGGTGAGTTCCCGAACAATCAGAATATCCAGACCGCCGTCCAGAATGGATGGCTTCAACGGGGACGCATCTGCCAGTTCTTGGAAAATCATGGCCGGTCTCAGATTAGCATAGAGCCCAAGGGCTTTTCGCAATCCCAGAAGGGCGCGCTCCGGGCGCCGGGGGCCGGGTACATGATCCCATTTCGGGCCTCCTACGGCACCCAGAAGAACGGCATCGCTGTTTTTGCACGCTTTCACGGTGGCTTCCGGCAGGCACTCGCCGTATTCATCGATGGCGGCACCTCCGGCAAGTACGGTGGTGTAATTGAATTGATGATTGTATTTTTGGCCGATGGCATTCAGCACTTTGATGGCTTCCCCCACGACCTCCGGGCCGATTCCGTCTCCCGGTACTACTGCGATATTGTATTTCAAATTTGCCTCCTGCTTACATGAATTTCTTTACCTTGTTCATACGATTGATGGCGCTGACCAGTGCGTTCACCGTGGCCAGAATAATGTCCGGCTGTGTTCCCACGCCCCAGTACTTCTTTCCGCTTTCATCGGCGATGCATACGTAGGATGCGGCTTTGGATTTGGACCCTACGGTGAGGGCATTCTCTGCGTAAGTGATGAAATCGTACTGAATGTCGTATTTTGTTTTTGTCAGCGCATCCCGGATGGCGTCCAGACGACCGTTGCCTTCTCCATCCAGATGGAATACTTCCCCGTTGATTACGGCACGCACCTTTACGTTGTACAGGTTTTCTTCCTTAGTAGAAGAGTAGTGATTGAAGGTAGCATCGGTGATGTCCAGCGGGGAGAAGTCGTTGATGTATTCTGCGGCAAAGTAGTCCAGAATCTCCTGCGGGGAGAGCTCCTCATGATGTTTGTCGGAGATATCCTTCATCATATAACCCACCTCGGAACGCATATCCTTCGGCAGATCGAAACCGAAGTTCTGTTCCAGGATGTATGCCACGCCACCCTTGCCGGACTGGCTGTTGATTCGAATAACGTCGCCGTCGTATCTTCTGCCCACATCATGCGGATCGATTGGCAGGTACGGAACCGTCCACTGATGGAGATTTTTCTCCTTTCTCCAGTTCATTCCCTTGGAAATCGCGTCCTGATGAGAACCGGAGAATGCGGCGAATACCAGCTCGCCGGCATACGGCTGTCTCGGACCCACGGTCATGCCGGTGAATTCTTCGTAAGCTTCCACGATGGCCGGCATGTTGGAGAAGTCCAGGCCGGTTTCCACGCCATGGGTATACATGTTCATGGCGATGGTGATGATGTCCGCATTTCCGGTTCTCTCACCGTTTCCGAAGAGGGTACCTTCAATTCGGTCCGCACCGGCCAAAATGCCCAGTTCCGCATCGGCCACACCGGTTCCTCGGTCGTTGTGAGGGTGGAGGGAGATGCGCACACCGTCCCGATTATGGATGTTCTTGTGCATGTATTCTACCTGATTCGCGTAGATATGCGGCAAGGACATTTCCACGGTTGCCGGAAGGTTCAGAATCATTGGATGGTCCGGCGTCGGATTCCAGATGTCGATTACGGCGTTGCTCACTTCCAGTGCGTATTCCGGCTCGGTTCCGGTAAAGCTTTCCGGAGAGTATTCAAAGACGAAATTCGTGCCCGGATATTTGGCCGCATACTCGTTCATGAGCTTGGCGCCGTCGATGGCAATCTGTTTGATCTCTTCCTTTGATTTCCGGAAAACCTGTTCCCGCTGAGCCACGGAAGTGGAGTTATACAGGTGCACCACCGCGTTCTTTGCTCCCTGAAGTGCGGCAAAGGTTTTGTCAATGATGTGGGCACGGGACTGGGTCAGCACCTGTACGGTAACATCATCCGGAATCATGTCCTTTTCAATCAGTGTGCGGAGGAATTCAAACTCGGTCTCCGATGCTGCCGGGAATCCCACTTCGATTTCCTTAAAGCCGATGTCTACCAGAACCTTAAAGAATGCAAGCTTTTCTTCCAAAGACATGGGAACCACCAGTGCCTGATTGCCGTCCCGAAGATCTACGCTGCACCAGTAGGGTGCTTTTTCGATATGATCCTTCTTTACCCAATCGTAGGTTGTTTCCGGTGGGTTATAGTAACCCGGCTGATACTTTTTTGCATTATCCATTTCAAATTCCTCCTAATAATGTAATCTCTCGATGAACAGTCCCATAAAAAAATCCCTTCGCTGTTCATCGTAACCGATGAAACGAAGAGACGAAATAATCCGCGGTACCACTCTTCTTGGCCGCGCCGCAATGAGGCAGCCCACTTGTAGAATGTCAGCTCAGGGGTGAGACACCTAACCGATCCTGCATCCTCACACCACCCGGATGCTCTCTGAAAGTCTCTGCGAAAGGTTTATTCCCGTCAACGCTAGTGCATATTCAGTTCTTGTATAGAATACATTATATTTTGTGCAAAGTCAACTAAAAATATTTAGAAGTTTGAAAAATAATACATAACTTGTATATCAGCACAAATTTGTGTTGACAATTTATCTTTGGTAACTATAATTAAATTATTCAACTGCAAAATTTGACGTAAGAAAGGGTGATATCTATGAAATTGACGGGATCTCAAATTGTGGCCGAAGTGCTGCTGGATCACGGAGTAGACACGATTTTCGGATATCCGGGCGGGACTGCACTGAACATTTACGATGAGCTGTATAAATACAGCGATCGAATCAAGCATGTTCTCACGGCGCATGAGCAAGGGGCAAGCCATGCGGCGGACGGATACGCCAGAGCCACCGGAAAAGTCGGGGTGGTAATGTCTACCAGCGGACCGGGAGCGACGAACCTGGTAACGGGCATTGCGACGGCATGTCTGGACAGCGTTCCGCTGCTGGCCATCACATCCAACGTACCGGATTCATTAATCGGTAAGGATGCGTTCCAGGAAATCGACATTGCCGGTGTAACGATGCCGATTACGAAGCATAATTTTTTCGTGAATCGAATTGAAGACCTGGCGGACACGCTGAGGGAGGCATTTGTCATCGCTCAGAGTGGACGGCCGGGACCGGTTCTGGTGGACATCACAAAGGATGTGACGGCGGCCACCTATGAGTACGAGAACAAGAGACCGCTTCCGCTTCGTCCGGATCCGGAAATTCGGAAGGACGATATCCGGGCGGCGGTGAAGATGATCAATGCGGCGGAAAAGCCGGTGATGTATGTTGGCGGCGGTGTGATGCAGTCCTGTGCCGGCGAATTGGTTCAGGAGCTGGCGCGAAAAGCCAACATCCCGGTGGTCAATACGCTGATGGCAACAGGCGTAATGGATACCGAGGACGACCTCTGCCTGGGCATGGTGGGAATGCACGGTTCCGTCGCCGCCAATCGGGCGATTCAGCATGCAGATCTGATTATTGCACTGGGTGCTCGCTTCAGCGACCGCGTGGCGCAGGATACCAAAACCTGGGGCCGCAGTGCCCGCATCCTTCAGGTGGACATCGACAACAGCGAAATCAACAAAAACGTCATGATCGACAAGTCGGTCATCGCCAACGTTCACGAATTTTTGGAGAAGGCCATTCCTTTTGTGGAGAAGGCGGATCATTCCGAATGGAGGGAGCGGACGGTTTCCTGGAAAAAGAAGGCGCCGTATGTAAAGGCAACCGACTGTCCGCTGCATCCGAAGGACATCATGACCACCATTTCCGAATCTGTAAATGACGATGCGTATTTCGTAACGGATGTGGGACAGCATCAGATGTGGGCGGCACAGTACCTCCACCATCGGAAGCCGCACCGGTTTATCACCAGCGGCGGACTGGGCACCATGGGATTCGGATACGGTGCGGCCATCGGCACTCAGATGGCCCATCCGGATAATCAGGTGGTCCATATCACGGGAGATGCCTCCTTCCAGATGAACCTGAACGAGGTGGTAACTGCAGAGACGCAGCATTTGCCAATCATCACGGTGATTCTGAACAACTCCGTGCTGGGCATGGTATACCAGTGGCAGACCATTTTCTATGACCAACGGTATTCCAACACCACACCGCATCGAAAGGTGGACTATGTAAAGGTGGCGGAAGGGTTCAGCATTAAAGGATTCCGGGCGACCACGCCGGAAGAGTTTCAAGATGCCTTCCGTCAGGCACTTCAGGAAGACGGTCCGGTATGGATTGAATGCGTTATTTCTCAGGATGAACGCGTGCTGCCGATGATTCCGGGCGGCAAGAGCGTGGATGATATGATTGTAGGATAGGAGGGCGTTATGTATAAACCATTGAAACAAGAAATCGTCAGCGTCCTCGTTCAGAACCAGGCCAACGTTCTGACCCGCGTGATCAGCATGTTCGGCCGAAGAGGATTCAATATTGACTCACTGACCGTATCGCCAACCAACAATCCGAAGCTTTCTCGGATTACCATCATGTTCAGTGCGACGGAGCAGTCCATGCAGCAGATTATCACTCAAACGGAAAAGCTGGAAGTGGTGGAAGAGGTCATTGTCCTCAGCCGGGAGAACAGTTTGTATCGCGAGCTGGTATTGATGCGAATTCAGTGCGAACCGGAACAGCGCAGTTCCGTAAAGGAAATCGTGGATATTTTCAGAGGCAAGATTATCGACCTCTCTAAGCATAGTCTGGTAATCGAATTAACCGGAACTCCATCGAAAATTAATGGTTTCATGGAGGTGATGGAGGAGTATAATATCACTGACGTATGCCGTACCGGAATTACCGGTATCGAAGGTCTGAATCGCGGAGAGGACGACCCGGCACAGAAGTAATAACATAAAGGAGTATTGGAGAATGACGAAAATAAGTGATAACGTCACAAAAGGAGTGGAGAAGGCCCCGATGCGGAGCCTTTTCTATGCGATGGGATATACCAAGGAAGAGCTGGAGCGCCCGCTGATCGGCGTGGTTTCCGCTCACAGCGAAATCGTTCCGGGACATATTCATCTGGATAAGATTACGGAGGCGGTAAAAGCAGGTGTTCGTATGGCGGGAGGAACCCCGATTATGGTTCCGGCCATCGGCGTGTGCGACGGCATTGCCATGGGTCATGAGGGTATGAAGTATTCTCTGCCAAGCCGCGAACTCATTGCGGACAGTGTGGAGACCATGGCCAAAGCCCATCAGTTCGACGGACTGGTCCTGGTGCCGAACTGCGACAAAATCGTACCGGGAATGGTAATGGGTGCATGCCGTATCAACATTCCATCCATCGTTTGTTCCGGCGGACCGATGATGAGCGGCCTGGTAAACGGCGAAGAAACTTCCCTCTCCAAGATGTTCGAGGCGGTAGGTTCCCGCAAAGCCGGTCTGATTGACGACCAAGGGCTCTGCGAGTTCGAAGAAAACGTGTGCCCGGGCTGCGGCTCCTGCTCCGGCATGTACACCGCCAACAGCATGAACTGCCTGTGTGAGGCCATCGGTATCGGACTCCCTGGCAACGGAACCGTACCGGCGGTAACCGGAAAGAGAGTGATGCTGGCAAAACGCGCCGGCATGGCCATCATGGATCTGGTAGAGAAGAACATCTGCCCGAGAGACATCATCAACGAGAAGTCCGTTCGGAATGCATTGACCTGCGATATGGCGCTGGGATGTTCTTCCAATACTGTGCTTCACCTTCTGGCAATCGCCAACGAGGCGGGCGTGAAGGTAGATCTGAACATGTTCAATGAAGTCAGTTCCGTTACGCCGAACCTGTGCCATCTGGCACCGGCCGGCGGCACTCATATGCACGATTTGAACAATGCCGGCGGCATTCAGGCCGTGCTGGCGGAACTGAACAAAAAGAACCTGATCGATACCACCGCCGTCTGCGCCAACGGGCACACGGTAGCGGAGAATATCGACGGAAAGCGGATTCTGAACAATAACGCAATTCGAAGCATCGATAATCCGTACAGCGAAACCGGCGGATTGGCCATCCTCTTTGGAAATGTGGCTCCGGAAGGCGCTGTGGTAAAAAGAAGTGCGGTCGCACCGGAGATGCTGAAGCATACCGGCCCGGCTCGGGTATTCGACAGCGAAGACGAGGCGATTCAGGCCATCTATAACGGCGATATTCACGACGGAGATGTGGTTGTCATTCGCTACGAAGGTCCGAAGGGCGGCCCGGGAATGAGAGAGATGCTGAATCCGACCAGTGCGCTGGCAGGAATGAAGCTGGACAAGACCGTAGCCCTGATTACGGATGGCCGCTTCAGCGGTGCCAGCAGAGGGGCATCCATCGGACACGTGTGCCCGGAAGCGGCGGCCGGCGGAAACATCGGCCTGATCCGGGAAGGAGATATCATCGAGATTGATATTCCGAAATATCGGATTAACGTGCAGTTAAGCGATGAGGAATTGGACGCGAGAAGAGCGGCATGGAGTGCACCGGCACCGAAAGTTACAAGCGGCTGGTTGGCGAGATATGCGAAACTGGTAGGTCCTTCGTCGAAGGGCGCAATCATGGAACTGTAGGAGGATGGCATGCTAGAACTAGAAGATTTTGAAAAAGCAACGGAGATTGTCCAGAAAGTGGTTCGTCCCACCAATCTGGTGTACAGCGATTACTTTTCGGAAATGTGCGGAAACAAAGTTTATTTGAAACCGGAGAATATGCAGCTTACCGGCGCATACAAGATTCGCGGTGCGTACTATAAGATCAGCACATTGAGCGATGAAGAAAGAAGCCGAGGGCTGGTAGCGGCATCCGCCGGCAACCACGCCCAGGGTGTGGCTTACGCAGCAAAAGCCTACGGATGCAAAGCCACCATTGTTATGCCCACCACCACACCGCTGATTAAAGTAAACCGCACCGAAAGCTACGGAGCGACCGTCGTTCTGTACGGCAATGTATATGACGAGGCGGCCGCCTACGCGAAGAAGCTGGCGGAAGAAGAAGGCATGACCTTTATCCATCCGTTTGATGATTTTACCGTGGCTACCGGACAGGGAACCATCGCCATGGAAATCATCAAGGAACTCCCGCTGGTGGATGCCATCCTGATTCCGGTGGGGGGCGGCGGACTGGCCACCGGCGTTTCCACCCTGGCAAAGCTGCTGAAACCGAATGTTCAGATTATCGCCGTAGAACCGGCCGGTGCAAACTCGCTTGAGCGGTCCCTGGAGGCCGGAGAGGTTCGCACCATGGAACACATCCAGACCATTGCGGACGGCACGGCGGTAAAAACGCCGGGAGAAAACATCTTCCCATACCTGCAGAAGAACGTGGATCGGGTAATCACCGTAGAGGACGATGAACTGGTAGTGGCGTTCCTGGATATGGTAGAGAATCATAAGATGGTCGTGGAGAATTCCGGACTTCTTACCGTTGCGGCACTGAAGCACTTGGATTTCAAGGGAAAGAAGGTGGTTTCAATTCTGAGCGGTGGAAACACGGATATCATCACCATCTCCAACATCATTCAGAACGGTCTGATTATGAGAGATCGTATTTTTACCGTCTCGGTTATGCTGCCGGACAAGCCGGGCGAGCTGGTTCGCGTGGCGCAGACCATTGCAGATGCCCAGGGCAACGTGGTCAAGCTGGAGCACAATCAGTTCGTCAGCGTAGACCGGAACCACAAGGTGGAGCTAAAGGTGACCATCGAAGCCTTCGGCACGGAGCATAAGCAGAAGATTATCAATGCCCTAAAGGCCCACGGTTTCGATGAAACGGTGGAAACGGGCATCATGATGTAATGTTTTTACCGAAATCGGAATGACGAGATAAGATGCTTCAAAAGGCGAACCTTCGGGAACGCCTTTTGAATTGCTTGTATTTTGTACTGAAATAAAAACATTATTGTTTTTAAACAATAAAAATCTGTTTTATTTATGCATATGAACAAATAACGCGCTCTGGATTATTGTCAAAAACAAGGAATAGTGTGCTGTAAGCCTTGAAATATCAACATATGGATAATCTTATTGTTGACAAGCGTTCAATATAATGTTAGTATACTTGAGTAATTTTTTAGCTAGTACATAGTGTTAAAGGGGGTTCGAATATGCATACCGTGCTTATGGCAGTTCTTTTGGTTGTAAGTATCTTGATGATTATTGCAATTCTGCTGCAGTCCAGCAACAGCTCCGGCCTGTCCGGTTCGATTGCGGGCGGTGCAGAGCAGCTGTTCGGAAAGAGAAAGAGCAGAGGATACGATTCCATTCTGGCAAGAATTACCGTTGTGCTGGCAGTGGTTTATATCGCTGCAGCTCTGGCAATTGTTACATTGTTCAACTAGTTGCTTGCGGATTCTCGCACTTTTTAACATGGCAGACATATTTGAGGCACTTTTAGAAGTGCCTCATAATATTGTTAAATATTATTACTATAAATTATTTTTTTAAGGAGGTTTAAGGCTATATGAATTTATGGATTGCTCCTGTCTGCGCCTTGGTGGGCCTGCTTGTTGCTTTTTGCCTGACATCTTGGGTAAGCAAAGCGGACGCCGGCAACGACAGAATGAAAGAAATAGCCGGATTTATTCACGAGGGTGCCATGGCATTCCTCAAGAGAGAATACAAGACCATGGTTGTGGTTATTGCGGTTCTCTTCGTTGTTATCGGATTCTGCATTAACTGGACATCCGCAGTGCTGTACGTAGTTGGTGCGCTGCTGTCCGTACTGGCAGGATTCTTCGGTATGAACGTTGCCACAAAAGGAAATGTTCGTACCGCAAACGCTGCGATGACTCACGGTATGCCGCGTGCGCTTCAGATTGCGTTCCGTTCCGGTGCCGTTATGGGTCTCTGCGTATCCGGACTGGGTCTCCTGGGTCTGGGCATCGTATTCGTTGTTCTGGACATGGCAACCATCCAGCAGTGCGTCACCAGTTTTGGACTGGGTGCTTCCTCCATGGCTCTGTTCGGCCGTGTAGGCGGTGGTATCTATACCAAGGCTGCAGACGTTGGTGCGGACCTGGTTGGTAAGGTAGAAGCCGGCATCCCGGAAGACGATCCGAGAAACCCGGCAGTTATTGCCGACAACGTAGGTGACAACGTCGGTGACGTTGCCGGAATGGGTTCCGACCTGTTCGAATCCTATGTTGGATCCATCATCTCCGCCGTTACTCTGGCTGCTGTTGCCGTAAATGAGTCCGGTGAGATGTCCATCTTCAACGAAACAACAGCTGCGCTGTTCCCGATGCTGATTGCCGCAATCGGCCTGATTGCATCCGTACTGGGAATCATGGCAGTACGCGGCGGCGACAACGTGAACCCGGCAAAGGCTCTGAACATGGGAACCTATGTCAGCGGTATTATCGTAATCATCGCTTCCGTATTCCTCAGCAAGAACATGCTGGGATCTCTGAACTATGCATGGGCAATTATTGCCGGTCTGCTGGTTGGTATCATCATCGGTCAGCTCACCGAGATTTATACGTCCGATGCACACAAGTTCGTTAAGAGCATCGCAGAACAGTCTCAGACCGGTTCTGCTACCACCATCATTTCCGGACTGTCCGTTGGCATGATGTCCACCATTTGGCCGATTCTGTTCATCGCTGTTGGCATCATCGTGGCATACAACTTTGCCGGCCTGTACGGTATCGCACTGGCTGCCGTAGGTATGCTGTCCACCACCGGAATGACCGTTGCAGTCGATGCTTACGGTCCGGTTTCCGACAATGCCGGCGGTATCGCTGAGATGTCCGAACTTCCGGAAGATGTACGTCACATCACCGATACACTGGATTCCGTTGGAAACACCACCGCTGCAATCGGTAAGGGATTTGCAATCGGTTCCGCAGCGCTCACCGCACTGGCACTGTTCGCTTCCTTCGCAACCACCGCAAAGCTGCAGCAGATCAGCCTGCTGGATCCGATGGTAATCGTTGGTCTGTTCATCGGCGCAATGCTGCCATTTGCATTCTCCGCAATGACCATGAGCTCCGTTGGTAAGGCTGCGAACCAGATGATCGAAGAAGTTAGAAGACAGTTCCGTGAGGATAAGGGAATCATGGAAGGAACTTCCAAGCCGAACTATGCACGCTGCGTAGATATTTCCACTTCTGCAGCACTCCACGAGATGATTGCTCCGGGAATCCTGGCAATCGTTGCCCCGGTTGCAATCGGATTGCTTCTGGGCACCGAATCTCTGGGTGGACTGCTGGCAGGTGCTCTGGCTTCCGGCGTACTCCTGGCAATCATGATGGCCAATGCCGGTGGTGCATGGGATAACGCAAAGAAGTACATCGAGAGCGGTGTATACGGCGGAAAGGGAAGCGAAAGCCACAAGGCTGCTGTCGTTGGTGATACGGTCGGCGATCCGTTCAAGGATACTTCCGGTCCTTCCATCAACATCCTGATCAAGCTGATGACTATCGTATCTCTGGTATTCGCACCGCTGTTCGTACAGTACGGTGGAATCCTGTTCAAATAGAAGTGTTTTTATTTGAGTAATACGTATATAAGCCGGTGCATTTTGGCGTGCACCGGCTGTTTTTATTAAGATAAATTGTTGATTTGAACAATTTTTAATGATAAAATACTACGGTAATTATATTAAGCAGACTACAAGGAGGGATTAAGTCATGCTAGAGAGATTAGAATCAATTAAAGAACTGGGTCTGAAGAAGATCAAAGAGACCGAAACTCTGGATCAGCTTCAGGAAGTTCGCCGGGAACTGACCGGAAAGAAGGGAGAACTGACGGCCGTACTGAAGAGCCTGGGTTCTCTGGAACCGGAAATGAGAAAAACCGTTGGAATGAGAGCGAATGAGATTAAGAATCATTTCGCAGAGAAAATTCAAGAAAGAGAAGATGAGATCGTTGAGAATCAGAGTGCACTTGACGAAGAAATCGATTTGACCTTACCTGGAAATCCTGTAAGCCAGGGTGCACTCCATCCGATCACACAGATGCAGTATGACTTGAACGATGCCTTTCTCTCCTTGGGCTTTGAAATATTTAGCGAAGATGATATCAGCAGCGAAATGTTCGCCTTTGATAATCTGAATTTCCCACCGGACCATCCGGCAAGACAGTCCATGGATACCTATTGGATTGAAGGTACCGAGGACAAGCAGGGGGCAGAGAGACTTTGCCTGCGCCCGCACCTCACCGGCGGTTCCGTCCGTTACCTGAGAGAGCACGGCGCACCGGCACGTTTCGTCTATCCGGGCCGCGTATATCGTAACGAAAATACGGATGCCCGCCACGAGAGAGCGTTCTATCAGTATGAAGCGCTGATTGTGGACAAGGATCTGTCCTTCTCCTCCGGAAAGGTAATGATTCAGGCCCTGTTGGAGAAGGTATTCGGCCGGAAGGTTAACGTTCGCATGAGAGAAGGATTCTTCCCATTCACGGAACCGGGATATGAAATTGACATGGAATGCCAGGTATGCCACGGAAAGGGCTGCCGTGTCTGCAATCAGAACGGCTGGATTGAAGTGGCGCCGGGCGGTGTCATCAACCCGAACGTTGTCCGTGCAGCCGGTCTGGATCCGGACGTATACACCGGATTCTACACCAACATCGGACTGGACCGTTTTGTTATGATGAGATATGGTATCGATGATGTTCGTTTCTTCCACAGCACCGATCTCAGATTCTTTGAGCAGTTCAAGTAGTAAAGGGAGGAAATTAGCATGAAAGTATCATTAAATTGGGTAAAAAAATATGTCGATTTGCCGGAAGATTTGACGCCGAAGCAGATTTCTTTCGACTTAACCATGAGAACCGTAGAGGTAGAGGATGTCATTGACACTTCCGAGAAGTTCCACGATATCGTTGTGGGTAAAATTCTGGAAGTAAAAGAACATCCGAATGCCGACCAGCTCCGGGTATGCATCGTAGAATGCGGCGAGGACGAGCCGAAGCAGATTGTCTGCGGTGGTTCCAACCTGTACGAAGGGGAGATGGTAGTTGTCTCCAAGCCGGGTGCGGAAGTGTTCTGGCACGGCGAAGATTCCCTGGTTAAAATCAAAGAATCCAAACTGAGAGGCGTGCCTTCCTACGGAATGATCTGCGGCGCGACGGAAGTGTATCTGGAATCCTATTTCCCGCTGGAAGATGAGCACATGATTGTAGACCTCAGCGGTGTAGACTGCGAAGTGGGTCAGAACGTTTCCGAAATCATCGGCATGAACGATGTTGTTTTCGATATCGACAACAAGTCCCTTACCAACCGTCCGGACCTGTGGGGTCATTACGGCATCGCGAGAGAACTGGCGGCCATCTATAAGTGCCCGCTGAAGCCGCTGCCGGAAGCAGACCTGCCAAAGGACTTGCCGGAATACCGCATCGATGTGGAATCTCCGGAGAAGTGCCCGAGATATGCGGCGATTGAAATTGAGAACGTATATGAAAAACCGGCGCCAATTTGGATGCAGACTGCACTTCTGAATGCCGGCATGCGCCCAATCAATGCGATTGTGGACATCACCAACTACATCATGCTGTCCGTGGGACAGCCGACACACGGCTTCGACCGCACTCACGTAGACGGTTCCCATATCATCGTTCGGAATGCAAAGAAAGATGAGAAGCTGACTCTGCTGGATCACGCACTGCTGGATCTTACCGAAGAGGACCTGGTCATCTGCGACGAGCACGATCCGATGGCGTTGGCGGGAATCCGCGGCGGCATCAAGGACTCCATTCTGCCGGAAACCACCGGCGTGGTAATCGAGGTAGCTACTTTTACAGCGGGAACAATTCGGCAGACCGGAAAGCGTTTTGACGAGAAGACCGACGCTTCCATCCGCTACGAAAAGGGATTGGACACCCAGCGTGTGGACCAGGGTATTGCCATGGCCGCAAAACTGTTCCGCGAGATTTTCCCGGAAAGCAAAATCGTTGCTTTCGGCGATGTGGATCCGACTCCGACTACGAGAAACGAAATCGATGTCACTCAGGAATTCCTGAATGTTCGTCTGGGCAAAGCGCTTCCGTCGGAAGAAATTCTGGACATCCTCACACGTTTGGGATATGACGTAACTTTGACTGACGGCACCTATCACTGCGTGGTTCCGACCTATCGTTCTACCGGTGACGTCAGCGTCAAGGACGACGTACTGGGAGACATTGCAAGAATCTACTGTTACGAGAATTTTGAAATGAAACCTCTGCCGGTGAACTTCGAACATGCGGTTCGCCAGCCGAAGGAACAGTTGGACAGAAGAATCCGTGAATACCTTGCGTTCCGCTGTGGCTTCAACGAGATTTTCACCTATCCTTGGATTGATGAAAAATACATCCAGGCCGCAAAAATCGACACATCGGAAGCCATCCGCCTGGCAACTCCGCCGGCACCGGAACTGGCTATTTTGCGCCAGTCTCTGATTCCGGGCATGCTGGAAGCAGCGGTAAAGAACCTGAGATATTACGATGAGTTCAAGGTGTTCGAAGTTGCGCAAACGTTCCACAAGGGCGAATATCACGAATCCTGTGAGGAGGAAATTCTGCCGGTTCACAAGAAGCTGCTCTCCGGAATTATTGTGGGAAGAGATGCGAAGAAGGACTTCTTCGATGTAAAGGGTGTTCTGGAGTCCATGTCCCGCTTCTGCCACATGGAAGATCTCACCTTCAAGCAGAAGGAGAAGCCATCCTGGGCAGACGACAAGGTATATCTGAACGTATTCCACAAGGGCAAGAACATCGGCTCTCTGGGACTGGTATCCGTTCAGGCCATGAATGCGGCCGGAATCAGCAGAACGCAGGTGGCATTCTTCGAACTAAATTTCGACGAGATGATTCCGCTGAACTCCAGAACCAACGAGTTCCACCATCTGCCGCAGTATCCGCTGGTAGAGCAGGATCTGTCCATTCTGGTAGATGAGTCCGTAAAGTGGCACGATGTATCGGAAGCGATTCGTCACATGGTGAAGAAGTACGAGTTCATCGAAGAGTACCGCGGAAAGCAGATTCCGGAAGGAAAGAAGTCCCTGGTATTCCGAGTATGGATTGGAAACGACGACAGCACTATGACTTCAAAGCAGATTGACAAGAAGATGGCGGCAGTCATGAAGTCTCTGCAAAAGAAGTGCGGCGCTGCGCTTCGGGAAGAGTAGGGCGTACGGACGAGTCTTGACTTTAAGTTCAAGTGAAATTCGGTAAAAATAAATCGGATAATCATAGCGATGATGCTATGGTTATCCGATTTTTGAGTTAAAATTCAGATATTGAAGCTGATAACGTTACCGGTCGCCGGAGCGAGCAATCAGCAGCGTTCCGTCCTGAACATGAATCTCCACCGTATCTTCCTTGAATTCATTGCTCACTCCCAGAGTGGAAGCTCGTTCCAGTGAGGCGCCGGTCAAATCGTATTTGGCACCGCAAATATCGATTCCGGAAGCCTCTGCATTCAATGAAACGAGGCCGAAATACTTATACCGCGCGTCTCGCTTCAAGGTACATTCGGAATCCTTCAGCAGCTCCATTCTATTTTTGCCGTCGATGAATTCCATGCGTTCAAATGAGCCGTAATATTTGTCCAGAAGGCCGATATTTCCCATGGTATGATCCAGCCGGCCGCCCATGCCGCCAAGAAGGATTACGTTCCGAAAGCCCTTCTCCAGGGCGTGGGCCAACGCCGCCTCCGTATCAGTAAGATCCTTCTCCGCCGGATAGGTGATGTAGATACAGTCGAAATCTTCGTCCAGGGTGGTGGAGTCGAAATCGCCGATGACGCAGTCCGGCTGCAGTCCGAACTCCCGAGCGCGGTTCTGGCCGCCATCCGCCGCGATGATGTAATCCGCCGATTCCGCCAGCTCCTGAGCCATTTCCGAGGTGACACATTCCATGTAAGATAATAGGATCAAGCAGGTATTTTGCATGATGTTCTCCTTTTCGCTTTTACTTGATATTTTATACCATTTATTATAAAATATCCGATAGTCTATTTGCAAATGAAAGGAATTGAAATGAGCGAAGAACAGAAACAATCTTATTTCAGAATTCGAACGAATCCCATGCGAATTCGCCAGGCCGCTTCCATGAACCTGAACGGCTACTGGTGGATTTATTTCATCGGGATTTTCGTATATTACTTTTTCTCGGATATATTGATCAATATCGTCAGCCGCTACTTCCCGTCGGGCTACATGGTCATTCCCATGTCCAACCTGTCGGAGGAAATTCAGAAGTCCGTGGCTATGCCGCAGATTCCTGTGGTGCTGTTTTTCTACGTACTGCTGATGAGCGGTGCCTTTGAGCTGGGGCGAGCGGTGTACTCCCTGTCCGCGCTACGGAATCGGCTGGTGATTCCGAGACTGGTTTTCGAGGGATTCTCCGTATACTTCCGGGCGACCGCAATCTGCATTATCCGGTACCTGCTGACCGCCTTAGGCTTCATGTGCTTCTTTTTCCCGGGAATCGTGGTGAATTACGCCTACAGTCAGGCGTACTATCTCCTGGCAGAAGATGAGAAGCGGAGCGTCATCGACTGCCTGCGGGAGAGCCGCCGGATGATGGTGGGTAACAAGCTCACCCTGTTTCGGCTGGATCTGACCTACTTCTTTCTGGTTTTCGCCAGCTATCTTCCGTCCTATATTTTGGTGGGCAACGGCGTGGTAAGCGTGGACGGGATTAATGGAATGCTGACTTTCTACCTGCTGCAGATTCCGTACTTCATGGCCATGAGCAGCTTCTGCATGGGCCGAACGGTATTCTACGAGCTCCTTCGGTTCGGCAGCTTCAAGAATTTCAAATACCGAGGAGAAGACTTCTTCCGCGAGATCGGTTCGCTTTAGGAGTTCTTATAAAAAAAGAATTATCGCGTATATGAGAAAACGAGCCCGATTAATGTTCGGACTCGTTTTTGATTTCCGTGATGCATCTTTGGATGTCTTCCGGCAGTTCGGAGTGAATTTCCAACGGCTCGTGGCTCATGGGATGCAGAAACTTCAAATAACAGGAGTGAAGCGCCTGCCGCTGAATATGAGAATCTGCTCCGCCATACAGCTCATCACCGGCAATGGGATGGCCGATGTGGGACAGGTGGACCCGAATCTGATGGGTTCTTCCCGTATGAAGCGTCAGCTCCACCAAAGTGTACCGGTCTCCGAAGTGCTCCAGGACCCGCACATCCGTCACCGCATCCTTCCCGCCTTCCGCCATAACACTTCTTTGCACCTGATCCTCATAAGGACGGCCGATGGGCAGGTCGATGGTGAAGAAATCTTCTTTCACATTTCCCAGCACCACCGCCCGATACTTCTTCACCGTAGTTTGATTTCGCATCTGGTGGGAAATATCGTTCTGGGAATTGGCATTCTTCGCCACGATGACGATTCCGCTGGTATCCATATCCAGTCGGTTGGCGAATCGGATCTTGAAGGATTGATTCGTATCGTGCATGTATTTCATGATACCGTTGGCCAGGGTATGACTGGGATGTCCCTTGGTGGGGTGTACCGTCACCCCCGGCTGCTTGTCGATAATCAGGATATCTTCATCCTCGTACAGGGGAGAGACTGGGATATCTTCCATGGGAAAATCACTGGTTTCCTCCGGAAGGCGAACCACGATTTCATCTCCCGCCTTGGGTCTTAAATATCCGGGAGACTGCTCTCCGTTCAAATCCACCAGCTTCTGAAACTTAATCTTGGTTTTGAAGCGGCTGGAAAATTTAAAATTTCGTCGAAGGATTTGATTGATGGTCAAATCCTCCCGTTCTTCTTCCTCGGTTACCCGATGACTGTAATTTGACATATTTTTATTCCTATATAATTCCTCTGATGTTATAGAAGCTTGCTCTTCAGCTTCGTCCAATAGTTGTAATCGTGGAACCGGACCAGATGCAGGCCGGCGCCGGAACGATTGATGGTAATTTTCTGCACCTCTTCGTAGAGGTAGTCGAAACCGTCTACGATGATTTCCAGCGTGTCGCCGCAGCTCCGCTTAATCGGCGTCATGCACATGGTCATGTTGGCCGGGTAAAGGATGCTGGACCGGAAGCAGCGATATGCATTGGTGTTGGACGGTGCGATTGGGGTAATCTGCAGCGCATCCAGCTGCGGTGGAATGATGGCGCCGCCCAGGGCATAGTTGTAGGCGGTGGAACCCATGGACGTGGAAACAAGCAGCCCGTCTCCGTAGAATTCCTGCACCAGGGAACCGTCGATTTCGATGCCCAGGTGGGTGAGGTGGGTGTGCGGTCCTCGAATGACGATTTCATTTACGCCACGAAGCTGATAGGTTCCGTCCACCGTATCGATAATCGCATCGATGGGCCAGATGTTCTGGAGGGTGTATTCCTGTTTCTCGTAGGAATCCAGAAAGCCGGAAATATCCTCCGGCAGAATTTCCTGGAAGAACCCCAGATGCCCCGTATTGATGCCGATAATCGGGCTGGTGGGAAAATCGCAGGCGTGCACCAGCCGCAGAAAGGTTCCGTCCCCGCCGATGCAGGTAATCAAGCCTACGGTCTCGTCGTAGGAATCCACGATGGTGTATCCTCGCTTCGTCACCTCATCGGTGAACTGCCGGCGAGCCTCGTAGGATTTCGGCACGTCGTTTTGATAGATGTATATTTTCTTTCGATCCAGTTTCTTCATCCCATTTTCTCCTTTTTACAGAGTATTTTCCTTAAATTTCCCGAACCAGTTCATCCACCAGCTCGGCGAAGGTATTCAGCGCGCTTCTCACCGGTTCTTCCGTGCTCATATCCACGCCGGCAATCTTCAGCAGATCGATTGGGTCCATGGAATCCCCCAAAGTGAGGAACTTCCGGTAGTCTGCCACTGCCTCTGCCCCTTCCGTGAGAATCCGGTTCGCCAGCGCATTGGCTGCGGAATATCCGGTGGCGTATTGGAACACGTAGAAAGAGCGGAAGAAGTGGGGAATCCGTGACCATTCATATTGGATGAACTCGTCGGAATCCATATCCGGCCCGAAGTATTCTTGGTTCAATTTCTCGTAGGTGCTGTCCAAAAGCTCCGCTGTCAGCGGTTCGCCGGCCTCTGCCATCTGATGCGCTTTCCATTCGAATTCCGCGAACATGGTCTGGCGGAACAGGGTGGACTTAAACTCGTCGATATAGAAATTGATGAGGTACTTCCGCATCTCCGGGGAATCTGTATTCTTCAGCAGGTAGTGGATGAGCAGTGTTTCGTTCACCGTGCTGGCCACTTCCGCCGTAAAAATAGAATGTTCTCCGTAGATATACGGCTGCGTCTTCCGGGTGTACCGGGAGTGCATGGAATGCCCGCCTTCGTGCACCAGCGTGAAGATGTCCTTCAGGGTACCTTTGAAGTTCATGAGAATGTACGGATCGCTGTCATATACTCCGAAGCTGTAAGCGCCGGAGGTCTTTCCCTTATTCTCCATAATGTCCACCCAGCGCTCTTCCAGAATTCCCTTTCTAAGGGTGGAGACGTAATCCTCTCCCAGCGGTTTCAGTGCCTCGCAAGCGATATCCACTGCCTCTTCAAAGGTATAATGCTTCTCCGGAAGGGACACCAACGGCGTGTACACATCGTACATGTGGAGGGAATCCAGATTCAAGGCCTTCTTTCGAGCAGCGACATACCGATGCATTGCCGGAAGTGCCTCGTGAACGGCGTGAATCAGATTGTGATATACGCTCTCCGGGATGTTCTCCGGGGAGAGGGCGGCCGACAGGGCGGAAGAGTAGTTCCGCAGTCGGGACAGAATCACATCTTTTTTTACATTGTAATTGTACAGCGTGGAAATCGTATTGTTGTATTCCCGATACCGGCGGTACAGAGTTTCAAAAGCTTCCTTGCGAACCGACGGGTTCTTCGATTCCATCAGGGTGATAAAGTTGCCGTGGGTTAGCGGAATTTCCTTTCCGCAGGCATCCGTTACGGTACCAAAAGTCATATCTGCATCCGTCAGCATGGAGTAGGCTTCATCCGGTGCATCCAACGCTTCACTCAGAGAAGAAATGATCCGCTCTTCTGCCGCGGAAAGGGTATGGGGCTTGCCGCGAAGGATGGTCTCCAGCATATAGCGGTACAGCTGCAAATCTTCATTTGCTTCCACGAACTCCTCGATGCGGCCCTCCGGTGCGGAGAGAATCTCTGGAATGATGAAGGCCGTTTCCGAAGACAGCTGCGCCAGTGCCGACATGGCTTTGTTATTCATGCCGGTGTATTTGGAGTTTCCGTTGTCTTCATCGTGCTTCATTCTGGAATAGACGAACGCGTATTCCGCTTTCCGTGTGGCAGCCGTATACAGATTCAATGCGTGCAGCAGCAGCTCCGGGGATTCCGTCAGGTGACCCTGAAGCTCCGAAATGGCATGTGCCTCTGCCAAAGCTTCTTTCAGATCGGATTCCCACTTGGATTCATCCGGATACATCTTCTCAATATTCCATTTATAGGAAGGGGCAATATCCTCCCGATTTTTAATTTCCTGATTCATAGTAAATCCTTTCGTATGTGTATAGTGAAATCCCTTGGGATATCCAGTTCAGTATATCATTTTTCCCGGGAAAAATTAACAGAAAAAAACGAGAGGGGGAAAAACGGAATGTCATCTCACGCATTATGAAGTTCTCGTGAAGTGTTGTGCATTTCCGGCAATTCAGACTCAATCTGCACAACATTTTCGTCGAGACGATCGTTCCTTGCCGGTAATTAGAGGAATCGTCAACAACAAAAGATTATCACATTAGAAATACCTCGGATTCTCTCGAAAAACCGTACTATTTTTACGTTAAACCCGTCGGAAGCACAGCCGTCTCACATCGGTTTGCTGCTTCGTCTTTGAAAGGTTATCGCAAAAAGCGGGTTCCGACGGCAATATGCATAACGTTTCACACCAACTTCACAATCCGACCCGGTGGCCACTCTAATTTCCGTTTTTTCCGGCGTTGACTGGTGTCCGCGTTCCAATCATCGCAATGGCGTTAAAGGTGCATCCGAAAGAGCTATCAAAGCCTAGCGGCGGAGATTCGGAAGGATTTCAATGTATCGGCAAGTGAAGCAAAGCGACTGGTTCGAATCGAAATGGTCCGGGTACAGACACAAGCTCAGATTGATTCGTACAAGGCGAACGGCTGGGAAGAGTTCGAATTCCTAGCATATGGCACGGCATCATGTGAAATCTGCAACGCACTGAACAAAAAGCACTTCAAAATATCGGATTTTCAACCGGCGGAGAATGCGCCGCCCATGCATCCGAATTGCAGATGCAGGACGGCGCCGTATGAGGATGAAGAAGAATATCAGAAATGGTTGGATTCGTTCGGAGATAATTCTGTAAAGTTTGCAAAGGATGACATTTTGAAAGATACAGATAGAGTTTATACGAAGTCAGAAATAGAGCAAATAGCACAACGCACTTTTGAACTGGTGAATAAGTATGTTGACAACGAGAGCAAATGGAGCGGAAGAATCATAGTAGATGATTCTTTCGGAAGGTGTGCCAAGTTGTGGAATTGCGATATTGTAACGACAAGTAAAACATCCCCACATATGATACTTCACGAGCAGATTCACGCACATTCTATAAGTTATTATGATGTGGAGACATACAGGGAAAATCATAACATTGAAGAGGCGAGCGTGCAATTACTAGCGCAAGAAATAAGCAAACGTGAAGGCATTGAAATTATTACTTCTCAATATGATGAAATGGTTTCGTCCTTACGAGCTATCAGAAAGAAAATGAAAGTATTTGATAGTGATTTGGAGTTCGCAAAAATGCTAATCAAAATACCAGTTGTTGATAGGATTGGATGGCTGGAAGAACAAGCCTATAATCACATGTTAAAAAATGGTACAATAAAAGAACTCGAAGAAATAAATTCACTAATAGAGAGGTTGCAGTAATGGAAGCTTACAAAGTAGCAAATAGAATTATGCATGATAAAAACATATCCGATGATGAATGGCTGCAGCTTCAAAAGGAAATACGGGAATTCCTCAAGACAGACCCACCAGAAGATGAAAAATCTCTATTTTATCCACTAGGTTGTTTAGAAATCGTTGATATAATGTGCGACGGAATAGAGAGGAAAAGGAGCATTACACATGGCGAAAGATGATATTAATGTAATCATGTACAAGATTCTCAAATATCTGTACGAATGCAAGAAGTCTGGAATCAGACCAAGTGAAGAGGATATCGTGTACAACTCCAAACTTCTAAACATTCCGAGGCTTTACTGGGAAGATGTTATTTTAGAACTGGGAGAAAAAGGCTTCATAAACGGCATCCAAAAAAGAACAACAAAAGATGGTCTAATTATCACATTTGGAGAACGGTTTGGAATTTCCATTGATGGGATGAAGTACGTTGATGAAAATTCAATGATGGCGAAAGTTGAGGAAGAGCTGGGAGCCGCATTCAAGGTGGTGCTATCCGCAATAATAGCACGCTAGAAACAGCCGCAAAACGCATTTAAAAGCTCCACAACAGATTTCAAAATGAATTATACCTTTGAAGAAAAATCGCTCATTACAGGGCGATTTTTTATATACCCTTTTTCGGGGATGTCCAAGCATTTATGACATTAAACTGTATGGATTATCGAGCATTGTGATATAAAACAAATGGAGGAAATTATGTCAGAAGAGATGAACAATCAGAACACAAACGCAAACACTGAATCGAATACCGAGCCGAACACTCAGACCGAGCCAAAAGGCGGAGCGGAACCGGAAAAGAAGTATTCGGATGCAGACCTTGATAAAATCATCGGTCAGAAGTATGCAAAATGGAGCGAAAAGACCGATAAAGCTATTGAGGATGCCAAAGCGGAAGCGGTCAAGCTGGCGAAAATGAACGCAGAGCAGAAAGCCGCCTATGAATCAGAGCAGAAGGACCGGAGAATTGCGGAAATGGAAGCACAGCTTCAGAAAATCGCACTGGGCAAGGTTGCCGGTGAGATTCTCAAGGAGCAGGGCATGGATGCTACACAGGATATTCTGGACATGGTCGTAGGTACAACCGCAGAGGACACAAAAACACAGGTGGAAGCGTTCGTGAAGCTGGTCAATGCACAGGTGGAAATCCCCTACAAAAAAAGCCCTGCACACGCAGGGCATGGCGGAGAGAGGGGGATTTGAACCCCCGCACGGGAATTACCCGCCTGCTGGTATTCGAAGCCAGTCCCTTCAGCCTCTTGGGTACCTCTCCATATTTCAATCATAGCTTTATAATGTTAGCACAGGCGGAATCCTTTTGCAAGGAGTTTTTGATATAAAACAATGTGACGACAAATGGATGGTTGTAAAAGTAATTTCACGGAACCGGGCGCGTGCGAAACCGCGGAAACCTTTTAAAATATGGGGCGGATTTCTTGAAACTCTTTTGTGAATATTATATAATGAAATGAATATTTATATATAGGAGAGATTCAATGGAAAATTTAGGTCTGAATGAAATACGAGATTTATTCAGAGATTTCTTTGTCAGCAAGGGTCATTACGCCGGAAAGAGTGCTTCTTTGATTCCTCAGAATGACAAGAGTCTTCTGATCATCAACTCGGGAATGGCACCGCTGAAACCGTATTTTGCCGGAGTGGAAACCCCGCCGTCGAAGCGCATGACTACCTGTCAGAAATGCATCCGTACCGGAGACATCGATAACGTCGGAAAGACGGCAAGACACGGTACGTTCTTCGAAATGCTGGGCAACTTCAGCTTCGGAGATTACTTTAAAGAGCAGAGTCTCACCTGGGGATGGGAATTCATTACGGAATGGCTCAAGATGCCGAAAGATCGAGTATGGGCAACCGTATATCAGGACGATGACGAAGCCCACGATATCTGGATTAAGCTGGGAATGCCGGAAGATCACATCGTTCGTCTGGGCAAAGACGACAACTTCTGGGAGATCGGTCTGGGTCCGTGCGGTCCTTGTTCCGAAATCTTCTTTGACAGAGGCGAGAAGTACGGCTGCGGCAAACCGGACTGCAAACCGGGCTGCGACTGCGACCGTTATATTGAATTCTGGAACCACGTATTCTCCCAGTTTTCCAAAGAGGAAGACGGAAGCTATTCAGACCTGGCACATAAGAACATCGATACCGGAATGGGACTGGAACGTATGGCCTGCATCATGCAGGGTGTGGACTCCATCTTCGATATCGACACCATCCGCCATATTCTGAATGCGGTGGCAGAAAAGGCCGGCGTGAAGTACGAGCAGGGCAACGAGCAGAACGACATCAGCCTGCGAATCGTTACCGACCATCTGAGATCCATGGTATTCATGATTTCCGACGGTATCCTGCCGAGCAACGAAGGCCGTGGTTACGTGCTTCGGAGACTGATTCGCCGTGCAGCAAGAAACGGCATGATTCTCGGAATCAATCAGGACGATTTCCTGGCGGAACTGGCGGACAAGGTCATCGAAGTATCCGGCGGCGCGTATCCGGAACTGGTGGAGAAACAGGAATACATCAAGAAAATCATCCGGAACGAAGAGTCCCAATTCTCCAAAACCCTGGCGAACGGCCTCTCCATTCTGAACGACTATATGAGCGATATGGATGCCAAGGACGAGAAGGTTCTGGCCGGAGAATTGGCATTTAAGCTGTACGATACCTACGGATTTCCGATTGAGCTCACAGAAGAAATCCTGGCAGAGAACGGAAAGACCCCGGATATGGATGGCTTCCGTCAGAGCATGGCGAACCAGAAGGAAACCGCCAGAGCCGGCCAGAGAGACACCTCGGATGAGGCGTGGAAAGATGCGGGTGCGTACTCCCACCTTCCGGCGACGGAATTCCTGGGATATACCGAGACCGAAGCAGAGGCAGAAGTTCAGTTCTGCGGTTCCTATGATCGGGATCACAAATTCCTGATCTTCAACCGCACACCGTTCTATGCAACCAGCGGCGGACAGCTCCACGACACGGGAATTGCAACAGTCGACGGTGCGGAATATCACATCGTGGATGTGGTAAAAGAAAACGGCATTTTCCTCCACGTTGTGGACGCCGATGACAGCAAAAAAATGAACGCCGTATCCGAAGGTGACCGGGCGGTCCTGAAGATTGACTCCGTAAAGCGGAATCGCATCTCCAGAGGACACAGTGCCACCCACCTGCTGCAGCAGGCACTCCGGGATGTATTAGGCGACCACGTCATGCAGGCCGGATCCTACGTGGATGAGAACTACCTGAGATTCGATTTCAACCATTTCGAGGCAATGACCGGTGAAGAAATTCGAAAGGTAGAGGATATCGTAAACGCTCACATCGACGAATTCCTGCCGATTCAGATGCAGGAGATGCCGATTGAGGAAGCGAAGAATATGGGCGCGATGGCCCTGTTCGGTGAGAAATACGGCGACATCGTTCGGGTGGTCAGCATGGGGGACTACAGCGTAGAATTCTGCGGCGGTACCCATCTGGACAACACCGGAAAGATCGGTGCATTCAAGATTACCGCAGAGTACGGTGTGGCGTCCGGCGTTCGACGGGTGGAAGCTGTCACCGGTTCTCAGGTCATTCAGTACCTGGATGCCAAAGCGGCAATTATTGCAGAAGCGGCATCGGTATTGAAGACCGGCGAAAAGGATCTTCCAAAGAGAGCAGAGCAGCTGCTTCAGGATAACCGGGATTTGGAAAAAGAGCTGAAAGCGTTGAAAGCAGATCAGATTGCCGGTTCTGTGGATTCCATCATTGCTTCGGCAAAGGATGTGAACGGCGTCAAATTGATTACAAAGCGTTTCGACGACACGGATGCGGACCAGCTCCGGGAGATGTCCGACGCAATTAAGGAGCACACCGATAACGTCGTAATGGTATTCGCCGCAGTAAACGACGGAAAGATCATTCTGATTGCATCAGTCAGCGAAGATCTGGTATCCAAGGGATATCACGCCGGAAAAATCATTAAGGAAGTGGCAAAGGTTGCCGGCGGCGGCGGCGGCGGAAAAGCCGGAATGGCCCAGGCCGGTGCGAAAGACGCTTCGAAATTGGAAGATGCTTTTGCAAAAGCAGAAGAACTCATTGCGGTTCAGTAAGGAGGTATTGCTATGAGTAAAGATACAGTAGTTTTCGAGGGAATCAACGAACAACAGATGACCAACCGTGAGATTCTGGAAACCATCTACAATGCGCTGCAGGAAAGAAATTACAACGCCATCGATCAGATGGTAGGATATCTCACATCCGGTGATCCTTCCTACATCACCAGCCACAATAATGCCAGAAATCTCATCCTCAAGGTGGACCGGGACGATCTTCTGGAGGATATTCTCACCAGCTACCTGGGAGTTGAGAAGAAGTAATGCGAAAACTAGGACTGGATGTAGGGGATAAGACCATCGGTGTTGCGGTAAGCGACGAGCTGGATATCACCGCCCAAGGCGTAACGACCATAGACCGTGTCGGCATTCGAAAGGATGCCGGCAAGGTGATGGATTACGTTCGGGAATACGATTGTGATACCGTGGTAATGGGTCTGCCGATTAATCTGGATGGCTCCGACAGCGTACAGACCGAGAAGGTGCGCGAATTCCGAACCATGCTGGAGAACAAGATGCGCAGCTCCGGAATGGCTGACGTCAAGGTGGAATGGCAGGATGAGCGTTTTACCACCGTTATCGCCGAACGGGTGCTGATGGAAGCGAATATGAAGCGGAAATCCCGTAAAGAAGTTGTTGATAAGCAAGCTGCTATTATTATTTTACAGAGTTATATGGACAGGGTGAAAAATGGAAAGTAAAGTCAAAAATCATGATCTGAGTTTTCTCTCTTCCAATGATTACTGGGGCAGAGGCATTATGATCGGCACAAGCGGCCGTCGGATTGCTGTTGCCTATTTTATCATGGGAAGAAGCGAAAACAGTCGAAACCGTTACTTCTATCAGGAAGGGGACAAGGTGGCAATTGCACCGTACGATCCGGCAAAGCTGGAGGACCCGACCTTGATCATCTATTATCCGGTAAAAACCGTTGGAAATCAGCTGATCGTTACCAACGGAGACCAGACGGATACCGTAGAAGAACATCTGAATCAGGGAGGCACTTTCGAATCCGCTTTGCGTACTCGGGAGTTTGAGCCGGACGAACCTCATTTTACCCCGAGAATCAGCGGAATCGTGGATATGACGGACGGTGCGTTCAAGATGAGCATCCTGAAGAACATCGACGGCATCGGCAAGGAATGCGGCCGCTATTTCTACGAGTACGCACCGGTGGACGGAACCGCTCGTTTCATTCACACTTATGAGGGAAATGCCACTCCGCTGCCGACGTTCGAGGGAGAGCCTTGGAAGGTGGAGATTCCGGAGGATTTGGACGTATTCACCGAAACCATCTGGAAGAGCCTCAACGAGGACAACAAGATTTCGCTTTGCACAATGATGATTGATATGGACACCCACGAAAAGGACGTTCGTATTCTGAACAAGAGAATGGGAGACTAGCATGGATAACAAGATGGAATATAAATCGCCGCTTTCTTCAAGATATGCCAGCAAGGAGATGAAGTACATCTTCTCCGAGCAGAAGAAGTTCACCACATGGCATGAACTGTGGATCGCACTGGCAAAGGCCGAGAAGGAACTGGGACTGAACATCACGCAGGAACAGATCGATGAGATGGTGGAAAACAAGGATATCGTGGATTTTGAGGTGGCGGAGGCCAGAGAAAAAGAAGTTCGCCACGATGTTATGAGCCACGTTTATGCATACGGTAAGCGCTGCCCGAAGGCAGAGCCGATTATCCATCTGGGCGCAACATCCTGCTACGTTGGGGATAACACCGATATTCTTCTCATGAGAGATGCGCTGAAGCTGATTCTGGAGAAGGCCATTCAGGTGGAACTGAACCTCACTCGTTTTGCCATCGAGTACAAGGATCTGCCGTGCCTGGGATATACCCACCTGCAGCCGGCACAGTTGACCACCGTGGGTAAGAGAGCGACCCTGTGGATGTACGAACTGGCAACGGATATCGTAGAGCTGGAGCGTCGTCTGGAAGATTTGCGGATGCTGGGTTCCAAGGGAACCACCGGTACTCAGGCAAGCTTTATGGATCTCTTCGAAAACGACGAAGAGAAGGTGAAGAAGCTGGATCAGCTGATTGCGGAAGATTTCGGATTCGCCGGATGCGTTCCGGTTTCCGGACAGACATATTCCAGAAAGGTGGATTACAACGTACTGTCCACACTTTCCGGCATTGCTCAGACTGCATCCAAGTTCTCCAACGATATGAGAATTCTTCAGTCCTTCGGAGAGATGGAGGAACCGTTCGAAGAGCATCAGATCGGTTCTTCGGCAATGCCGTACAAGAGAAACCCGATGCGATCCGAGAGAATCACATCTCTGGCGCGCTACGTCATGATTGATTCCCTGAATCCGGCAATCACCGCTGCAACACAGTGGTTCGAAAGAACGCTGGACGATTCTGCCAACAAGAGAATTTCCGTACCGGAAGCGTTCCTGGCAGTGGATGGTATCCTGAACCTGTTCATCAACATCAGCAGCGATATGGTGGTATATCCGAAGGTTATCGAATCCAGAGTGATGGAGAAGCTGCCGTTTATCGCCACCGAGAATATCATGATGGAAGCGGTAAAGAAGGGTGGAAACCGTCAGGAACTCCACGAGAGAATTCGTGTTCACTCTCACGAAGCGACACTTCGCGTAAAGAGAGACGGACTCAGCAACAACCTCATCGAGCTGATTGCCAACGACCCGGACTTCGACCTTTCCGAAGAGGAAATCCGTGCCAGCCTGAACCCGTCCCTGTATGTTGGAAGATGCCCTTCCCAGGTAACCGAATTCGTTCAGGATGTGATCGATCCGATCGTTCGCAGACATCCGCATGAAAACATCAGCACGGAAATCAACCTGTAGGAATCGTATAACACGGATGGAGGAACACAAGCGATGAAACAAATCGAATTGAAATACGGATGCAATCCGAATCAGAAGCCGGCTTTCGTATCCATGAAGGACGACAGTGAACTTCCTTTTGAAGTTCTCAACGGAAGACCGGGATACATCAACCTGCTGGACGCATTAAACGGCTGGCAGCTGGTAAAAGAAATCCACGAAGCGACCGGAAAAGCGGCCGCCACATCCTTTAAGCATGTCAGCCCGACTTCCGCCGCCATCGGCCGGAAGATGAGCAATCGTCTGAAGAAGGCGTGCTTTGTGGATGACATCGAAGGACTGGATGATTCCGAAATCGCCACTGCGTATGCTCGTGCCAGAGGTACGGACCGCATGAGTTCTTTCGGCGATTTCATCTCCCTCAGCGACGTCTGCGATGCAACCTGTGCGCGTCTTATCAAGAGAGAGGTATCCGACGGTGTAATTGCTCCGGGATATACGGACGAAGCGCTGGAGATTCTGAAACAGAAGAAGAAGGGCAATTACCTGATTCTGAAAATCGATCCGGCTTACGAAGCACCGGAGATGGAAGAGAAGCAGGTGTTCGGCGTGACCTTTACGCAGAAGCACAACGATCTGAAGATTGAGCCGTCTTGCCTCGAGAACATCGTGACCGAGAACAAGGAACTGCCGGATGAAGCAAAGGAAGATATGCTGATTGCATTGATTGCACTGAAGTATACTCAGTCCAATTCCGTTGCCTTCGCTTACGACGGTCAGACCATCGGCATCGGTGCGGGACAGCAGTCCAGAGTGCACTGCACCAGACTTGCCGGAAGCAAAGCGGATAACTGGCAGCTGCGCCTCACGGATAAGGTTCTGAACCTCCCGTGGAAAGCCGGAACCCGTCGCCCGAACAAAGATAATTTTATCGATCGATACATCGCAATGGAGGATACTCCGGAAGCAAACGTGGACATCGACTGGACGGAACTCTTCGAGACCAAGCCGGAACCGTTTACGCTGGAAGAGAAGCGCCGGCTTCTGGACAAGGTGGATGGCGTAACTTTGGCATCGGATGCGTTCTTCCCGTTTGCGGATAACATCGACCGAGCAAAGGCCAGCGGTACCAAGTACATCGTTCAGCCGGGCGGATCCACCCGAGACGACCTGGTTCTGGATGCATGCAACAGATACGGAATGGTTATGTGCTATAACGGATTCCGTCTGTTCCACCATTAATATCGAAGAAGATGAACTTAAAAAGCAGCTCTTTTGCAGCTGCTTTTTTCTTAGGAAAAAGGGGAGAAGCGCTGATGAACGATTTGCAGATTGATTATTTTATGGCAGTGGCGACCAATCTCAGTTTCACGAAAACATCCGAGGAGCTTTTCGTGTCTCAGCCGGCCATCTCCAAGCAGATCTCTCTCATGGAGAAGGAATTGGGCGTGAAACTGTTCATTCGAAACAACAAGAAAACGACCCTCACGAAGGCAGGGGAACTGTACTATGAGTTCTTCCGGGAGTACAAAAAAGACCTTCGGGATACCATGCACAAGGCCGCGGCGCTCCAGAATCAGGACCCGGAAGTTATACACGTGGGTTTCATGGAAGGATGGGATTTGGCGAAAATCCTGCCGGAGGTGCTGCGCCGATTCCACGAGAAATATCCAAATACGAGACTGGCCATCGATTGCTGCGGTGTAAAAGAATTAACAACACTTCTTCTAACCGATAACATTCAGGTCGCTCTTACCATGAAGAATTCGCTAACGGATTTTAATGAGTTATATCAAAAAACAGTGGCGACGACTCGGAAACTTCTGATCTACTCTCCGGATAATGAACATGCCGGAAGTCCGGAAGTGAATCCGGCGGATTTTCGCCATGAGAAGTTCTTTGCCCCATGGGAGATTGTAGGAAAGATGATCACCCGATTGCTTGCGACTTATTGCGAGCCCTACGGATTCACACCGGAAATCGAATTCGTCCATAACAGCGAGTCCGTGATTACATGTGTTCGAAACAATATGGGCGTGGCTATTGTGGACGACTGGGTGTGGTGCATCCACTCTCCGAGCCTCCGATACATTGAACTGGATGCCGTGGATGAAATATGCGTGACCCGCCTGGAGGAGGGTGTGACCGAGCAGACATTGTTCCTCACAGAACTTCTGGAGGATGCGGTAAGATTACGTCATTCATAAGCAAACGGTTATTCATTACATGATGAAATAAGCATTATACAAAACGTATTATTGTGGGTAGAATATAACCATGATAATACGTTTTGTTTTTAACAACCATACAAATTATTGGAGGACAAAAAAATGGTACATAAGAGCAAAAAACTGACCGCTGTATATGCGCTGATTATGGATTTGCCGCTGAGCATCCTCATTACGCTGATTTCCCTCTTACTGGCCGGAAATCTTGCCGCACCGATGTTCATCCGCATGGCAATCCTCGCCTACGTCATTACTTTCTTTGTAAACTTCCTTCCGGCACCGAAGTGGGGATTTGATTTCGCCATCAAGCGTTCCCAGCCGGGAACACTGAAGTTCGGTCTGCTGCTGAACATCGTGGTTGCCGCAGTGTTCGTGGTAATCCTGGACCTGATTATGACCGCAGTAGGCGTGCTGGTATTCGGCGGCGGCACCTTCCAGATGTACATCGTTTCCGTTCTGGGCGGATTCATTCCATGCTACATCCCGACACTGATTATCGCCATGCTGTGGAACGGACCGGCCGACAAGATGTCTCGTGCGATTGTGGGCGAAGCAATGCCGGAAATTCCGACCAGCTTCTAGTATAACTTTCAGACAAAATATGATACGCTGATTACAGGATGTGCCCTTGTTGTGCATCCTGTATCGTATATGAAAGAGAGGATATTTAAAATGAAAAGACCTGATTTTTACCCGGTACGCAGCCTGATTTACGTGGATCTGGCAAAGGAAGATTACAGAATTTATCTGGAAAACTGGCTCTATAAATACCATATTCCGGACAGCATTGCGCAGTTCGGACCATATGTATCCAAATATGCCTTCTACCAGGCACTTCCGGTTCCGGAAGGCGGCGAACGTTTCGGTACAGTACGAATGCAGATGACCGAGCATTACTGGCTGGCAAACCCGAACGATATTCACGAATTCGTACACCACAAGGCACTGACCGAATATTTCTCGCCTAATGTACTGGTATGGCAGAACAATCTTCCGGATCCTGCAGACGGTAAAGTCGAGGCAACCGAAACAAACTTCGAAGGTGATGATGCCAGAGCCGTTAAAGGAAATGAAGAACTGGGCACCGTTCCGTTCGTATTTGCATTCATCCCGGTATGGTGGGAAGAGGACTTCAAGGGTGCCGGCAGAACCATCGAAGACGGTCCGAACTACAGATGGCAGTTCATGGTTCGCTATCCGGAAGGTGTATCCATGGAAGAAGGGGATAAATGGCTGAAGGAAGAATTCATCCCGGCATACACCGCTCAGGACGAAGTAACACGCTGCCTCTCCAGCAAAATCATCAAGTCCGTTAACGACTGCGAATTCGACCGTGTGGTAGAAATGTGGTTCCCTTGCCCAAGTGCTTGGCAGAAGGCCACAAAGGAAGCCGCTCAGAAGGTGTCCAAACCGGCTTGGGCCGAAACCGAAGACTTCCCATATCTGAAGAAGTCTTACGGCATTTCCGGCATCTTCCTGTCCGACATCGCTCGTTCCGACAATATGACTCAGTACCACGGCTACATCCCGATGAGATAGTTCAAGGAGTCGTATGAAGAAAAAAGAAATCCTGACACTGGCCCTGCTGGTGGCGATTCTGCCGCCGGCCTGGGCCGTGGCTTCTCCTTATTTCGGGATAAAAGTAGGTCCCATCGCGCTGATAGCGGCCGGAATCTACGGCACCAACGGAAATAATTTTAAGGATGCCTTCAAAATCGCAGCAGGTTACCTGGCGGGAGATCTTTGGGGAATCATCAGTTCCCTGATAATGGCTCACACCACCCTAAATGGGGACCTGACTCTGTTCATGACGTTGTTCGTGCTGGGCTTCCTGGTGGTGCTCATTTCCCATTGGCTTCCGAAGATTTTCTTTATGCCGTCCTGGCTGGCCGGATGGGCCATCGCCATGCTCACATTCAACCTAGATTCGTCCACTTCCCTGTGGAGTCTGGCGCTTCAGGTTGGAATTTCCATGTTGGTGGGCGTGTACTATGTGGGTGCGCTGATGGATAAGATTCAGAGAGTCATCTGTGGAACAGGAGAAGTAAAATAACGATAGCCGACGATAATAATTTATCGATCACTCCTTAATACGTGAAAAACCGAAAAACTGCAGCCTTCCGGAAGGATGAGCTGCAGTTTTTCGTATGGGAAACGATTTGTGGTTTACCGTATTTTATTATCGTATAGTTTACGCCGCTCGTCGCCGGCGCGATTGTATTTTTGGTTATAACAACTGATTTTACATATTTTTTTGTAATTTGAACATGATTTTGTGATATAATATGTATTACTTTAATGACGGTCCGAGGGACCGAAAGCAGCGACGGATGGCTGTAATACACAATCAGGAGGAACAATTCATATGGAAATGACAGGTGCACAAGTCGTGGTAGAATGCCTGCTGGAGCAGGGCGTGGATACCGTGTTCGGGTATCCCGGCGGCACAATTCTGAATATTTACGATGAACTCTACAAATACCGGGACAAGATTACTCACTACCTTACCGCACACGAGCAGGGGGCGGCCCATGCGGCAGACGGCTATGCCAGATCCACCGGAAAGGTGGGGGTATGTCTGGCCACTTCCGGTCCGGGAGCAACCAATCTCACCACCGGAATCGCCACCGCATATATGGACTCTTCGCCGGTTGTTTTTATCTGCTGCAACGTAGGACAGAAAATGCTGGGCAAAGATGCTTTCCAAGAGGTGGATATCACCGGTATCTCCATGCCGATTACCAAGACCAACTATCTCGTACGGGATGTGGACAAGCTGGCGGATACGGTGAGAGAGGCTTTCGGCATTGCCAGAAGCGGCAGACCGGGACCGGTACTCATCGATATCACAAAGGATGTCACTGCGGCCAAGGTGGACTATGAACCGATTCCCCAGGAAAAGCATTCCAAAACCGGTGCACTGGGAAAGCTGATTCGACGTTCCAGCACCAGCAGTTTGCTGCGGCCGGAACCGGACCAGAAGGACATCGATATCCTGGTGGACATGATTAAGGAATCCAAGAAACCGATGCTGATCTGCGGCGGCGGTGTAACCCGAAGCCGAGCTCACGAAGAATTTCGGGAATTTGCCCGCAAGGTGGATGCACCGGTGGCCATCACCCTGATGGGCGGCGGCGCTATGGACGGTGCGGATCCGTTAGCAACCGGAATGATTGGCATGCACGGATCTCAGGCATCCAACCGCGGAGTGGACGGCTGCGACCTGCTGATTGCCGTTGGCTGCCGCTTCTCGGACCGAGTGGCACTGAAGCCGGATTCTTTTGCCCGTAACGGAAAAATCGTCCATATCGATATCGACCGAGCGGAGATTAACAAAAACGTTCAGACGGATCACCATATCATCGGCGATGCGAAAATCGTGCTGGAAAGACTGAACGAGAAGATTTCTCAGTACGACCACAGCGAGTGGAAGGATTACGTGTTCTCGTTCCCGACCGAGACCAAATACGATCTGGACGAGAACGGTGTGATGACGCCGAAGGAAATTCTGGCCACCATTGAGAGCATGGTTCCGAAGGACACGGTGGTTTCCACTGACGTCGGCGAACACCAGATGTGGGCGATTCAGCACTTCCACTTCAGCTATCCGGGGCAGCTGCTGACTTCCGGCGGCTACGGCACCATGGGCTTCGGCCTGGGCGCTGCGCTGGGTGCAAAGGCGGGGAACCCGGAGAAGACGGTCATCCATATCACCGGAGACGGTTCCTTCCGGATGAACTGCAACGAACTGGCAACGGAGGAGTTCTACAAACTGCCGGTAATTACTTTTATCTTTAATAACGGCGTGCTGGGCATGGTGCACCAGTGGCAGGATTTGATGTACGAAAAGCGTTACAGTCAGACGATTCTGGACCGTGGCCCGAATTTCGTCAAACTGGCGGAGGCCTATGGCATGAAAGGGGCTCGGGTAACCAATATCGAAGAGCTTCAGGCAGCGATTACCGAGGCGCTGGAAGAACAGAAAGAGGGCAGAGGTTATCTGGTGGATTGTGCGGTTGCAACGGATGAAATGGTTCGGCCGATGGTAAACGGCGGCACCAACATTACAGAATTTCTGCTGAATTAGGGGGTAAAAATAGAATGAATACGACTCAGAATACCGAAGAAATCAGACGCACCTTTTCCGTTCTGGTAGAGAACCGTCCGGGCGTGCTTTCTATTATCAGCCGGCTGTTCTCCCGAAACGGATTTAATATCGATTCCTTTTGCTCCGGTCCAACCACGGATCCGAATCTGACCCGAATCACCATCGAGGTGTACGCAGATGACAACCATGCGAACTTGCTTTTGGCACAGCTGAATAAGATGGTCCCGGTGTATTCCGCAAAGATGATGGAGCCGGCAAAAACCATCCGTCGAGAGTTCGTGCTGTTCAAATGCGAAGCGAAGAAATATGAGACGCGGAACGAAATCATCCAGATTGGCAATATTTTCCGTGCAACGGTAATCGACGTGTCTTCCGACACCTTGACGCTGGCCATGATCGGGGAGGAGAACAAGATTAACGCCCTGCAGGAGCTGCTGGAGCCGTTCCACATCCTGGAGCTGGCACGCACCGGCAATCTGGCGATAGAGCGCGGCAAGTATACCATCGACGAGAAGACGAAAGAGAATATTGAGTTCAGTTACGGAAAGAATGTGACGGAATAGTGCACAGAAGAGCTCGGGCCGGCAATGGCTCGAGCTCTTCTAGCAACGAAATGAGGTACAATAACGCATGAATATACTTTTGATTAACGGAAGTCCCAAGGGCAACAGAAGTAATTCATTAAAGCTGGCGTACAGCTTTATGGAAGGACTGAAAAATGAATATGCGAACAACGGAAAAGAAATATCCATCGATGAACTCCATGTCGCTTCCATGGATATCGGTGCATGCAAAGGCTGCTTTTCGTGTTGGAAGAAAACGCCCGGAACATGCTGTATAAAAGATGATATGCAGACGGTTATCGAAAAGCAACTGGAATCGGATATCATCCTCTGGTCTTTTCCGCTGTACTATTTCAACGTTCCGGGCATCTTAAAGAATCTGATCGATCGTCAGCTTCCCATGAGCCTTCCTTTTATGAGCTCCCGCGAGGACGGATGCGGCAGCGGAAGCCACGATTCCCGCTATGATATGGAAGGAAAGCGCCACGTGCTGATCTCAACCTGCGGTTTTTACTCGGCAGATGGAAATTATGACAGCGTGCTACGAATGTTCGATCATTTTCTCGGCAAGGGGAATTATACGACGATTTTCTGCGGCCAGGGAGAATTGTTCCGGGTAAAAGAACTTTCCGCGAGAACAGAGGAATATCTTGCTGCAGTAAAAGTCGCCGGTGCAGAATATGCCGAAACCGGAATGATATCGGCAAAAACCGATGCCGTTCTCCACACGCTTTTGTATCCAAGAGAGGTGTTTGAAAAGATGGCAGACGCCAGCTGGGGCATCAGTCGGACGACCGGAGAAAAAGAGCCGGAGGATCTTGTTTTTACCCGGCAGATGGCCGCGCTCTACAACAAAAACGCCTATGACGGAAAAGAGCGGGTACTGGAAATGCACTATACGGATTTGAATCATACGTATCAGATTCGGCTGGGCAAGGAGGGAAGTGAGGTTGTTGAAGACGGCCGTCTTTCTCCAACCACTCGAATCGATACGCCTTTTGCGGTATGGTCGGCGATTTCCTGCGGAGAAATCGGCGGTGCCGAGGCATTGGGAAAGCATATGTACACGGTGTCCGGGGATTTTTCGCTGATGATTGATTGGGACAAGTTCTTCGGAAACCCCGCTGCAAGCGATGAAGCAGAGACAAATAGTTCGATTTCGCCGGAACAGAAGAAACCGACTATGGTCGCTATGCTGATTCCATGGATTACCTTTTGGATTGCAGTTTCGATAAATGCAGCAACAGGGTCGATAATCACGCTTATTGCAGCGGCCGCCGTTCCGCTTGTAATGCGGAATCATAAAATGGTAATCTGGGACCGGCTCTCGATATTTACCGTTGCTGTTCTTTCCGCCGCGGCAAATATCACCGGGAACGGGGATGTTGTCACAAATGCAGGCTATCTGATATTTGGCTTGTTCTGGCTGATTTCCTGCCTGACAAAAGAACCTTTATGCGCCGCATACGTAAAATATAATTACGGCGGTGAAGGTGCACGGAAAAATCCGCTTTTTATGCGGACGAATTACATTCTTGCCGCAGCGTGGGGCTTGTTGTATGTGCTGACAGCAGCATGGACATTTCTGTTTCGAAACGCCGGAATTGAAAATGCAATTATCATCGTAAACAATTTGATTCCGGTGTTGATGGGGCTGTTCACATGGTGGTTTCAGAAATGGTATCCGGCAAAAATAGCAAGAGGAAAGAAAAAACGCAACTATTCCTAAAAACATAATTATGGGAATAGTTGAATCGACGATTATATCAAAACTCCGGAACACCATATCGAATATGGTCGGTTCCGGAGTTGCTTATTATTTGTTGTTGATTCTGCTGCGCTGCATTAATGCGAAAGATTTCCTCCGCAGCTGCTGCCGTACCCGGCCGTGCAGCTGTAACACAGTGCGCAGGTATGAATCTTCCGAGGAGCAATCTCGCCCGACGCCAGTTCGGAAATGTGTTGTGCGCCTTCCGGCTTCAATCCCAGCACGTGGTAGTACTCACAATCGTAGAGACAGCCGTCATAGTCCACGTTAATCTGGTCTCGGCACATCACGCCCGGAATATTGTCTTCGTTGAAGTTGTCGGACTGCATCCGGATATAGGAACCTAACTTTCCTTGATTCCGGAGTTCCTGACCGAATCGTCCCAGCGGAACGTTTCCGATGGCAATGAGATTGGTGAATTCAATTCCGTGATCCTCCCGGAGCACATCTCGGTACGTGTCTTCCAGCATGATTTCGTTCGGCGGAAGATACGGACCATCCGTGTTGTACACCAGAGTGAGCTTGTGATCTTCGTCCTTGCCGTATCCCAATTCATTCAGTTTCCGCAGAATCCAAAGTGTCGGCTCAAAGACGTTGTTTCCGCGCTGTTTTTCTACGGCTTTCTTATTGTAGTACGGCAACGAACATACGATTTGTACGTTGTTCTCCGCGTACACATCGATTAGCGGCGCATATTTTTCATCATTCAGAATCACGATATTGGTACGCACCATAACCTGTCCCAACTTCGATGCTTCCCGAATCAGATAGTCCAGATTCGGATTCATTTCCGGAGACCCGCCGGTGATATCCATCACTTCAAACGGACCGTTTCGGAAGGCTTCCAGACATTGATCCATGGTTTCCTTGCTCATCGTCTCCGTGCGCTTCGGACCGCATTCCAAGAAGCAATGGGTGCAAGAAAGGTTGCATCCGTAGCCCACGTTCACCTGCATGGTGGTCAGCTTCTCCTTGGATTCCAGTTCATCGATACCGCGCACCTGACTCATGATATCCGGAACATCGTAACGTTCCTGCTCCTTCTCCAGATCCGAAAGCGTCACCGGCGCCTGACTCCCGGCAAACCGTTCCGGGTTGACCTCCATGGCCAATTCATCGTACAAGCCGTAGTGAACATCTCGGTTTCCATCCACTTGGAAATATCGGCTAAAACGAGATTTACGAAGTATTTCCGCCACGTTTCCGCTGATGCCCACAGAGCGTTTCCGAAGGAAGCGTATTTTTTCATCGAAATCCATGTAGCGGTTGTTTTCCTGCATGGTTCCCAGGTAGGTGGCGCTCTCTCCGTAGTTTTCCTCCCGGTCTTCCAATGCAGAACATTTAAATGCCCGAACCGTGCAGGAGTAGAACTGCGTATCGCCCACCAAACGTGCCACATCGAAATCGTGAGGCTGAATCGGGGTCTGTTCTACGATATAGTACTTTTGGAAGCCGCATTTTTCCATCAACCGTCGGAAGTCTTCCAAATACATGGCTCCGCCCATGCATTCGCCCCGCATCACCGGATCGTCCTGCACTTCTTTCGGCACTCTCCGGTCGGAGAATACGTCGGAGAAATACATTTCTCCTCCTTGCTTCAGAATCCGATATACCTCTCGGAACACTTCTTCCTTAAAAGGCGAAAGATTAATCACACAGTTGGATGTCACCACATCCACGGATTCATCCTCAATTCCAATGGATTTCAAATCCTCGATGTATCCCAGATGGAAGGACGTGTTGACCTTGGAGTAGCCGAACTTTTCCGCCTGCTTTTTCTGATACTTACGAGCTACCGCCAGCTGAGATTCGGTCATATCCACGCCGTGAACGTGTCCGTTTTCTCCCACCAGCTTGGAAAGGATAAATACGTCCCGTCCGGTTCCGCAGCCCAAGTCCAAAGCGGTGCAGCCCTCCAAACCCATAGGGATTGGAGAGCCGCATCCGTAGAACTGATTCAGAATATCCTCGTCGATTAAAGGAAGAATATCTCGTACGTAACGGGGCGGCGCCGAACTGCAGCAGCAGGCGTTGGTCTTCAGATCGTCGCTGCTGCCCAGAATGACTCCGTAATATTCTTTTATCTGCTCATGAATTTTGTTGTCCATAGCAATTACTTTCTACCTTCGTCCATCATGCCGAAGCATTCATTGAAGAACAGCTTAATCTTAACATCGTATCTTTCTGCGATGGCATCAAATGCATCGTCAACGATATCCAGCAGCAGATCCGATTCGCATACGGCACGGGCATTTACCACCAGACGGAGTTTATCTGTTTTTTCCTGCAGCTCCTGATCGTGGATGATGTCGTAGTCAACGCCAATCAGACTGAACTTTGCGTAATCCTGATCCTTTCCAACCGCGAAGGTCTTCAGGTGCGGTACGTTTCTCTTGTTGGCAATCAGACCGTCACGAATTTCGTCAATCAGATTGTCTACCAGCTGGTTTCCGTCAAACTCGCTGCCATCCTTCGAGGTGATGAACACATTGCGGTTGAACCAGGACATGGTCTTCTCAGCGGAAATGAATTCCGGACCGCCGTAACCGATATCGGTGATATTTACGCGGCTTTCTGCACTCAGAAGATAATCAACCAGCGGTTCCAATCCCTTCTTCTCCTTTGCGGAAATCGCAAATACCGGGATTCCCGGGCAAGCTTCCTCCAGGAACTTCACGTAGCGGTCTACTTCCTCATCGGTCATCAGATCGATCTTGTTGAGAACGACGCAGTCCGCTTCCTTCAGCTGAGCCGCCAGCAGGAACTTCAGCTCTTCCGGCAGATGGATGTCTGCCTTCTCCGGCATAATCATCCGCAGTCTTTCCGGATCCGTTACAACGGTGAACGGCGCCAGGGTAAATTCGTCTTTATGATTCTTGTCCAGGTTTCCGTATACGTGATCCAGCGCACCGATGCCGCATCCCGGGATATCCGACATAACGATGTCCCGCGGATTCTGCTTGTTCAGTCTTTCAATTCGCTCAATCAGTGTATCCGGAACATAGCAAATGCAGTCTCCGCCGATCGGAGTTACTTCCACATTCTGACGACCGGAATATTCCGCATCGATGATGTAGTTGGCACCCAGATCGTTGGCGATGATTGCTGCGCTCTTTCCGGTGCTGTTGATATACTCCGTCAGTGCCACCATTGTGGTGGTCTTTCCGGCGCCCAAGAAACCGCTTACTACCATGAACCTTTTCTTTTCCATCTTTTTCTCCATTTCTACTATACTCATTATTGTATGAAAAAAGCAGTAGCGTACCTTATCATTATACCCTACTGCTTTTGTTTTTGTTTGAAAACAAGAAAACTTTATATAGACTTTATATAGATTATTTCAATACATTTTTCCCAATAAAAGAAAATTTCAATAGGCAAAGGTTACCGGGACTTCAGGTATTCCACCTCTTCCTTGCTGAGTTTTCGATAGGAGCCGGTGGACAAGCGGCCGATTACCAGATTTCCCAAGCCGATGCGCTCCAGCTCCTGCACCGGATAGCCCAATGCATCGAACATGCGGCGCACCTGACGATTCTTTCCTTCGTGAATGGTCAGATCCACAATGGTGGAATTCTTATCGTGGCGCACCAGCTTTGCCTCTGCCTTGGACGTGATAAAGCCGCCGATATCCACGCCTTTTTCCAGTTTCCGGATATCGTTCAAGGTAACGGTTCCCGCAGCTCGCACCCGATATGTCTTTGGGAATTCCTTCGATGGGTGCATCAAACGATTGGACAGGTCCCCATCATTGGTGAGAATCAGAAGCCCGGAGGTATTGTAATCCAGACGTCCCACCGGGAAGAGACGAATCCCCTCTGCCTGAACCAGATCCAGCACCGTCGGGCGCCCTTCTTTGTCCACGGTTGTCGTCACATATCCCACCGGTTTATTCAGAAGATAATACACGCTCTTTGTTTCCGGCGTAATAATTCTGCCGAACAGGCGAACCTCATCTCCGTCCTGCACGTCATATCCCGGTTCCTGAAGAACCTTCCCGTTTACGGACACCTTTCCCTTCTGAATCAATTCATCCGCCGCTCTTCGGCTGGCTTCTCCGCACCTCGCAATGTACTTATTAATTCTCATCTATTTTCTCTCCCTCTTCGTCTTTTTCGTCGCTGTCAAAATGCATCTCAATCTGGCCGATATAGTCTTCCTCTTCTTCATCGGACTCCTCATCCTCGGCGGACTTGATTTTAAAGCCTTCAATATCCGGTAAATCCTTCAGGCTTTCAAACCCAAAGGTCTTGAGAAATTCATCCGTAGTTCCGTACAAATTCGGTCGGCCGATGCCATCGGATTTCCCGCAGACCTCCACCATCTTCCGATTCATGAGGCCATCGATTACCCGCTCACTTTTGATGCCTCGAATGGTATCAATCTCCCCCCGGGTAACCGGCTGACGGTATGCGATGATGGCCAGAACCTCCAGTGCCGCCTGGGACAGACGCTTTACCTTCACCGGGCGGCAAAGCTTTTCGATGAACTGTTCGTTGTCCTTTAAAGTCACGAATTGGAAGGAATCGTTCACTTCCCGAATTCGGATGCCTCGACCTTCCTGCTCATATTCATTTTTCAATTCCCGAAGAAGCTCTCGCACTTCCTTTCGGTCCGTTTCCAGCACCGTCGCCCCGTCATTGACGGACAGGGGTTCGCCCCAGACGAACATCATGGATTCCAGGGCAGACTTCATTTTCTTTCTACTGTACATTTGTTTGATCCTTCGTTCTCTTCGTGATTTCAATTTCGCCGTAGACCCGGTCCTGGGTGGCATTCACTTCTTGCATCTTTATCATTTCCAGCAAGGACATAAAGGACAGAGTCCGGTCGTACCGATCCGCATTGGGTGCCAAAAGTTCCGAGAAGGATACGGAATCCTGATTTTTCCATTTCCGTTCCAGTACCGATGCCATGGCCGCAATTCGTTCCTCCACGGAGGAGCGATTCCGACGAATGCGTTCATACCGGTTCCGCACTTCCGCCAAACGCTTCTTTTTCTCCAGAAAAGAAAGGAATGTCTGAACAAATTTGTCCGGATCCGTTTTCAGCAGTTCTTCCGGCGAATTGAGGTATTCCGAAATATCCTCTGCCGGCTTCGTGTAGATGCCGGAACACTCTTTCTCCCGGCGCTGCAGCATCTCCGCGATTTTCTTCGTCTGAAGATATTCCGTAAGCCGCTCTGCCAGTTCCGTGCGGGGATCCTCTTCCACAATCATTTCATCCACTTCCGTCACGCGCGGCAAGAGCATCCGGGACTTCAGCCGAATCAGGGCGGCAGCCAGCACGATGAACTCGCTGCCCACCTCCACGTTCAATTCATCCATTTCCTTCAGATAGCCGATATACTGTTCCGTAATCTCCGTAACCCGGATATCGTAGATGTCCATGCGGGCATTTTCCAGCAAGTACAAGAGTAAGTCAAAAGGACCCTCAAACTGATCGATTCGCACTTTATACATGGGAGTCCTCCATAATTTTCCGCAGGGATTCGTTATACGGCGGGCGGGCAATCCCCTTCTCCGTCACTACGGCCGTGATGTACTTATGATCCGTCACATCGAACGCCGGGTTGTAAAAGGAAACATCGACCGGTGCCATCGGCTCCCGATACCACATGGTCCGGATTTCTTCCCCGTCACGGCACTCAATCGGAATATCCTCTCCGGAAAGAGCCTCCATATCGATGGTGGATGTGGGCACAAACATGTAGAACGGAATTCCGTATTCCTTGGCAAGAATCGCAAGGCCGGACGTACCGATCTTATTTGCACCGTCGCCGTTGGCCGCCATGCGGTCGCAGCCGGTAACAATCGCATCGATTCGGCCTTCCTTCATCACCAGAGAAGCCATGTTATCGCAGATCACCGTAACGTCCACACCGGATTGGCGAAGCTCCCAGGCGGTAAGACGAGCACCCTGCAGAAGTGGCCGGGTTTCATCCGCATACACGTGAAAGTCGTACCCCCGCTCCTGCCCCAGATGAATCGGGCCCAAAGCCGTTCCGTATCCCGTCGTCGCGAGACCGCCCGCATTGCAGTGAGTCAGGATGCCCATCTCCGGCTTCAGCAGTGACAGCCCGTATTCCGCAATCCGTCGGCAGGATTCCAGTTCCTTATTGTGAATGGCGATGGCTTCCTCCAGAAGCTTCTGAAGAATATCCTCCTCCGATGCGCCGGCATCTCGAAGTGCTTCGTACAAGTTCAACTGACGCTTTACGGCATATGCCAAATTCACCGCCGTCGGTCTGGACTGCATAAGAAATTCTCCGTCCTGTTCCAATCGTCCGATGTGTCCGCTTTGATTCCATTCGTTTTTCGCCGCAATAACCATTCCGTATCCGGCCGCAACCCCGATTGCCGGCGCGCCCCGCACCGCCAAATCCTTGATGGCATCGTACACATCTTCCACCGTTGTGGCTTCCAGATATTCCATATGATTGGGCAGCTTCCGCTGATCCAGCAGGAACAGCCGATTATCTTCCAGCCGAACCGGCTCGTAATTGTTGTTCATCATCTATTTAAAATAAATCTCCTTCAAATATAATCCCTGTGGGGGTGCGGTAAATCCCGCCAACTGTCGGTCTCTTCCGTCCAGAATGCACCGGATTTCATCCGGTGTTCTTTTTCCCGTGCCTACTTCCACCAGTGTGCCCACCATAATTCGCACCATATTGTACAGAAAGCCGTCTCCCGTCACCTCGATGACGGTGCGGTCCCCTTCCTCCTCAATGGTCAGATTGGATATGGTTCGCACGGTGGTTTCCCGCGGATTCCCACCGGAAGCCTCGAAGGATTTAAAATCGTGGGTTCCCACGATAAATTCCGCCCCTTCCCGCATCGCCGCATGGTCCAGCGAATCCGCCAACTGGAAGGCCATGTTCCGCCGGAAGATATCTCCGTTTCGCTCGATAATATACCGATAGGTCTTTCCGCGGCAGGAAAAACGAGCATGAAAATCCGACGGCATCTCCCGAGCCTCCAGGATTCGGATGTCCCCCGGCGCACCGCTTCGGCCAATTCCTCCGGCTCCGAAACGCTTGTTCAGAATAAAGGGCAGTTTCTCCGTCGGCAGCGGAAAATCCCACACAAAAGAAGCACACTGCCCCAAAGCGTGTACTCCTCGATCGGTTCGGCTGGTCCCGTTGATTAAAATCTCCCGGCCCGCGAGGTATTGAAGAACGTGTTCGATTTCTCCCTGCACCGTTCGCTGCCCGGGCTGACGCTGCCAGCCACGGAAATTCGTTCCGTCGTATTGTATTTTTAATAGAATATTCTTTTCCATACGCTTATTATATCGTAAATCAGAAAATAATAAAAGAAATCACGTCCCACAAAAACAAAAAATAGACCGTCAATGCGGCGAATCCGTACGGAATCAGCGGAAGGGTGTGATTCTTTTCAAGACGCTTTCGAAGTGCGAGTATCAGTGCATGGACACCCATCAGCAGCTGCGTTCCCAAAAACAGAATCACGATGCCCCCGCTTCCGGCGATTAGCCCCAGGGCGACGAAGAATTTCAAATCCGCTCCGCCGATGATTTCTTTGCGGTAAATAACTTTTCCCAGGAAGTAAATAATCAGCACCAGAAGTCCGCCGGTAACAGCTCCGGCAATGGGTTCCCACCAACGCTCCTGGAATCCCACAAACCCAAGCGCAGATACCGCCAGAAGAATGCTGAAGGTATCCGGCACAATTCGATATTTTCCATCGCAAATTGCCATTTCCAACACGATGGCCAAGACAAACAGCACCGCAATCTCATATTGCAGGCTAAACCGAAGGGCCAGAAATATTCCGATAATCCCAAAGAACCCCGTAAACACATATTTCCATGGGGTGCTGGGCAGGCGCTGCCTCGTTCCATCGCCGAGATCCTGAAGTTCCGGCGGCAGGGACTTCTGTCCGTCCTCTCCGATTTCCTCAAACCAGTGTGTCGGAATTCGGTTGAACATCACCACGCTTCCGTTTCCGAATATTACGGCCAATACGATTGCCGTGAAAATCTTTATTCCCAGTAAAATATACGTATTCATTCTCTCCTTATAAAAACCGATTCTTTAGCCACGTTAACAAATAATTGTACACGTCTTCCCGATTCGTCTCGTTCAGGATTTCGTGCCGATCCTCCTCATACAACTTTATGTGCACGTCGGCAGCGGAATTCTCCAAATAGACCATATACGCTTTGCGAACACCGTCTCCGTAATTTCCTACAGGATCCTCTGCACCGGAAATAAACAGCAACGGAAACTTCTCCGGGAGCCGTTTCATCAGCTGTCGGTCCTGACATTTCCGAATGCCCTTGAACATGTTGTAATAGGCGTTTATCGTAAAATGAAACTGGCATAACGGATTTTCTTCGTAAGCGTCGACAACATCCGTATCCTTGGAAAGCCAATCATCCTTTGTGCGAGGATTTTTAATCTTTCGATTGTTGGACCCCAGCGTCATCTTTTCTATCAGACGACTGCGATGACGGTCCCCTCGAAACATCTCCGTAAAACCGCTGATGGTGGTTCCCAGCTTCAGTGCAATGCCCGGCTGCCAACCGGTTCCCATCACGACGGCACCGGATAGACCTTCGGCATACGGAGCCTCCTCCCCCTCCACCAAATATTGCCGCAACAGGAAGGATCCCATGCTGTGTCCCAGCATGAAATAGGGAATTCCCGGCCACTGTTCTTCCGTCATCTTCCGAAGCTGATGGATATCCTCCATCAGAAACCCGTTTCCGCCTTTTCCGAAATAACCCAGGTCTTCTTCCGACATTGCGGACTCACCATGCCCCAAATGGTCTTCTCCCACCACCACAAAGCCCTGGCGGGTCATATATTCCGCAAAGTCTTCATACCGAGCGATAAATTCCACCATTCCGTGAATAATCTGCAGTACGGCCATCGGTTCTCCCTCCGGAATCCACCGGATGCCATGAATCATGTTTTTCCCGTCAGAAGACGGATACGTAAAATCTTCCCTCATGATTATTCCTTTCCCGGTCTCACCGAGTGAAACTGATAATACTGAGTTTCCAATCTGCCGTTATACAGTTTTCTCCGCCGGTCTGCCTTTCGCCCCAGGGACTCTTCCAATTTCTTATCCGTGGTAACCAGGAACAGAGACCAGGTCGGACGGTTCTCCAGAATATCCGCCAGCTTTCGGTAAATCTTCTGAATCTTCTCATCGTCGCCGATTCGTTCCCCGTAAGGCGGGTTGGTGATGATGATGCCGTGATCCTCCTCGGCGCGGAACTTCTTCATGTCCATCTTGCTGATGCGGATATCATCTCCCACACCGGCTTCCTCGGCGTTTTCCCGAGCCGCTTCCACCGCTCGTTCGTCGATATCAAAGCCTTTAATCAGAAGTTCTCCGTCGTAGTCCACTTCTTGGAATGCTTTTTTGCGTTCTTCTTTCCACAGGGATTCCGGAATCCATTCCCAGTTCATTGAAGCAAAACTGCGGTTCAGTCCCGGGGCGATGTTTCGAGCCATCATGGCCGCTTCTATCAGAATCGTTCCGGAACCGCAGCAGGTATCCACCAGCATTCTCGGCGGGTCATTCCGATATTTCTCCGGCCGCATGGCGCCATCCTTCCAATAACTGAGCTGCACCAATGCCGCTGCCAGGGTTTCCTTCATCGGTGCTGCCACATCCCGAACTCGGTATCCTCGCTTATGAAGGCCGCTTCCACTGGTATCCAGCATTACAGTCACGTGATCCTTTAGAATCGAAAAACGAACCCGGTACTCTGCACCGGATTCTTCGAAACGATCCACACAATAGAAATCGGAAAGCCGGGATACGATGGCTTTTTTGATGATGCTCTGGCAGGACGGTACGCTGTGCAAGGTGGATTTCACCGAGGTTCCCACTACCGGAAAAGCCCCATCCACCGGAATCCACTTTTCCCATGGGAATCCTTTAATCTGCTGAAAAAGCTCTTCGAACGTCTTCGCATCCAATTCTCCAACTCGAAGATATACTCGGTCTGCCGTGCGAAGCCAAAGATTGGAACGGACGATGGCCCGCTCGTCTCCCTGATACGTCACCCGGCCATCTTCGGTTCGAATTACCGTATACCCCAGGTTCTGTATTTCTCTTTTTACTACTGCCTCTAAGCCGAATGTTGCGGTCGCAATTAATTCCAGTTTCATTCTTTCCTCTCACTTCTCATGCCGACACCTTTAGGAGAACAGTTGTTCAAAGGTGCAGTCCAGCACGCCTTCAATCTGATGAATCAGAACCCGGGTGCTCTCTCTGGCTTGATTAATTCTTTCTTTCTTCTGTTCGGTCATGTTTGGTTTCTTCAGGAGATAGTCCATGCGGATATCGATGCCCACATAGTGGTTTTCTTTTACCGTTCGATCGGCCAAACACAGCACGTCAATTTCTTCCAGGTCCTCCACACGGTGAAAAGGCCCGTAGGTCATATGCCGACGCACCAATTCCGCTTCCTTCGGAAACCCGATTTTTGCCAAAATTTTCCCGCCTTCAATGGCATGCTGATCCCAGGGGCGAACCACATCGTGCACCAACGCAGCGCCGTATACGAGTTTCACATCTATATGATATCCGTGCCGATCCAGCGCCGTCGCTAGAATTCGCGCCACCCGAGCCACCTCGTTGCAGTGCCTTTGGACATGAAGGGGTGTGTTGTATTCGTCGAACAGCAGGTGCTGTTCCCTCTCTGTAATGTACATATCTAACTCTCCTGCTTCTTTACAAAATAATGATACCACACAAAAACAGGGATGTCGAACAGATTCATTCCACATCCCTGTTTCATTCGGATATTTTTAAACCATTTAAGTTGTGATGCTATGCCAGCTGTGGCGAATTACCCATATGCTGCTCCAACACCTTTTTTAATGCGGATGCACTGCTGGAGTGCGCCCATTCAATAGGGATGCTGTGCCGCTTTGCCTCTGCCGTGGCGCTATTCATCATTTTGTGGGATACCGTCCCGGTGAACATAATTAACAAATCCGGGCAGCCCATTTTCCGAGCAACGCTTCCCCGCTCTTTCGTGAACACCTTTGCCTCATGGCCGTACTGCTTACAGATTTCCTTGTACCGACATTCCATGCATTCATTTCCGCCGACAATAACCACACTCATGACTGCTACCTCCTTAAATGAATATAGTTAAACTACTCTAACCCTTTACAATGGTTAGTATAATCTAACTCATAAGCTTTGTCAACGGTTTTTTGTGTCTTTTCTCAACATTCCTCCATCATTTCTTGTTCGGAAACGTGTTCTATCGTATCGTAGTCCTCGATTTCTGCTTCTTTTCGATGAAGTGCTTCCTGAAGTCCCTGCACCGCGCTGAAGGGCATAAACTGCTTTGCTCTTTTGGACACCGGCATGGCACTTCGCCGGGGTTCATTTTCGCAATGCGCTCTATAAGCTTCTTTTTGATTGTGCATCCGGTTCTTTGACTCCGTTCCCACTTTTGTGTCCTCCAATCTGATTATTCCGATCCCGCGTCGTGGCACATTCTTCCAGATCCATACCGCGGAACATGGCATTATTTCCGAACTTTTTTCGAACATCCAGCATCACCTGCTGAATCTGAACGTCCTTTTCCTCCTCTTCCGTCTGCAGGTCTCCCCACGTTAGCTGGGTACACGGACCGGCAGACTGCAGGCGATTGCAGGAGATGTTGAACCGCCGAATGGGAATCGCCGGATTCACCACCCTTTCGTACACACGAAGCATCTCCGGAATCCACCGTCCGGAGGAATCCGTAGGCACCGAAAGAGATGCGCTCCCCCGCGCCGGCGGTATCGGCCACTTGTTGGAATATCCGATATACACAGTCATGGATGCCGTCTTCTGCCGATCCTTCGTCAGCTGCAGGCACAACTGATCCACCATTTCTTTCAAGATTAGCTTACCTTCTTCATAACTGTAATCACGCATCAGGACCTGACCGCTGGTCCGGCTGGTTGTTTCGGCCCGATAATTCTTGATATCCTGCATGGTAACCGGTTCTCTGCCCCAGGCATGATCGTACAGAAGTTCGGCATCGATTCCGAAAATGGAATACAGATAATTCACATCGGTGTGGGCTAATTTCCCCATGGTATCGATACCGATGTTCTGCAGCTTCGAGGCCGTCTTCCTCCCAATCCGCCAAAAATCCGTCAGCGGACGATGGTCCCACAGCTGCCTTCGGTAGGATTCTTCGTCCAATTCGCCGATGAAATCCGGAGCGTGCTTCGCCAGAATGTCCAATGCAATCTTTGTCAGATAAAGGTTCGTTCCGATTCCGCAGGTGGCTCGGATTCCCAGTTCCTTTCGAATTTCCTCCATCAGCATCTTTCCGGTTTCCCGAGCCGTCATCCCATAGGCGGACAGGTACGGCGATACGTCCAGAAACGCTTCATCCACCGAATAGACGTGAATGTCGTTCTTGGAGATATACCGCAGGTAGATACCATAGATTTCCGCAGAATAATCGATATACTTCTGCATCCGAGGTTCCGCCATAATGTAATCAATTCCCGGCGGAATTTCAAACACCCGGCACCGATTCTTCACGCCCAAGGCTTTCAGTGCCGGTGATACCGCCAGGCAGATGGTCTTATCGCTCCGCTCCGGATCCGCTACCACCAATCGGGTTGTCATGGGATCCAATCCCCGCTCCGCGCATTCCACCGAAGCGTAGAATGATTTAAGATCAATGCATAGATATTGCTGCTGTTTCATCGTATCTTCCTTTATAAAAGTCTCTCTTTTTTCATTGTTTGCATCGTCCTTGAATTATCTGAAGAGATAGGATAAAATCAGACTATAGAAGATAGAAATTCTGACAAGGAGGATGTACTATGGATAGAGAAAGAATTGATTATGCCATCGCTGTTTCCCAGATTCAGGAACTGGCAAAAATAGATGCGCATTACATGCCGCTTCTGGCAAACGTTTCCGCACTTCTCAACGATATGCTTTCCGACGTGAACTGGGTAGGCTTCTACATCATGAAAAACGACCAGCTGGTTCTGGGACCGTTCCAGGGAAAACCGGCTTGTGTCCACATTAAACCGGGTGAAGGCGTTTGCGGCACTGCCGTTCAAGACAAAAAAACCATCCGAGTGGATGATGTTCATCAATTCCCGGGTCACATCGCTTGTGATACCGCCTCCCGTTCAGAATTGGTTATTCCGATGTTCAACCGGTACACCGATGTGAACGCTTGTGAAATGCCGCCGGAATTCGCGGTTCGCAATATAATCGGCGTATTGGATATCGACAGTCCGACCGTTGGGCGCTTTACCCAAGAGGATCAGGAAGCGCTGGAGAAAATTGTTCGGGCACTGGAATCCGTTGTGGTTAAATTCGACCGCAAGCGAGACAACAAGAATTAACGGCACATCCGCTTGCCAACTTTCGGCGAGTTCACATCCGCATTCATCACCTTTCGGTGCGATAAAGGCAGGCTCATGGGAGCCTGCCTTTATCGCGATATAAATATATGTAGAGCTTTTGATAATTGCGCTTTAAAACCCGTTACGCTTCCACCGGAACGATCAACACGTCTCCCGGTTGAATCTCTCCCGGATCCACATCATTAATCTCACAGATTTCCTTCACATGTATTCTCGGATCGGTACCGTTTGGGCAGTTCTCCTCTGCAATTGTCCAAATGGTCTCATTCTCATGAACCACTACCTGACGATAGGTATCGGCAGCAGCGGCTTCCGTGGATGGACCGAATACTGTAAACAGCAAAGTGGACAATCCCATCACCATAATCAAGATACATACAAAAAAGCGAACCGGCTTCACTACGCGATATCTTCCCATCAGTTTCATAATTATTCTCCCTTCTGCAAGCATTCTCCGGTACCCTAGTCCCCGGATGTTTTCATAACCAGATAAGATTTCCAAGCAAGAACATTTGTTCTTCTTTTGATATATGTATTATAATCTCTCGGAATTCGGAAGTCAACAATAAAAAGAACAAATGTTTGCATTTATTGCGAACATTTTTGCCCAATTAAAAACACCCCGTAGGAATCACTTCTCCCACAGGGTGTCCTTTGCGCATGCTTTTCGGAAGCGCACGCTTAATACTTATCCACTACGATATTATGCTTTTACCAAATCGGCATATTGCGCCTCTGCCGCCCGAATCAGGTCGTCCGGTGCCAGGATGATCTGCTCGCCTCTTTTTCCGGCGGAAATGTAAATTCGGTCGAAGAGCATAGCGGTCTCGTCCACAAAGGTCGGAAACAGCTTCTTCATGCCGATGGGAGAACATCCTCCTCGCATGTAGCCGGTGAGTCCCACCAGTTCCTTCACGTGAATCATTTCCACCTTCTTCTGCCCCGCTGCCATAGCGGCCTTCTTCAGATCCAGTTCACCGGAAACGGGAATGACGAATACGAAGAGCTCCTTCGTGTTGCTTCGGGTCACCAATGTTTTGAAGATTTCATCCTCCGATATTCCCAGAACCGCTGCGGCGTGGTTTCCGGAAAGGTCGGACTCATCATATTCATACTGCCCCGTATCGTATTCAATCTGATTCTGATCCAAAATGCGCATGGCATTTGTCTTTGTAATTTTCTGCTTTTTCACGATATTAATCCTCGTATTCTTCAATTTTCTCAACGATTCGTTCTCGGTTTCGTACGCACCATCCGAACAGAAGGAGCATGATTACCGATACGATGCCGATACCGATATAGTTTTTTCTGGCCCAAAAGTAGCCAACCAACAGACTTCCCAGGATTCCCGGCGATCGCCCCAGCGTGGACACCAGCAGAAACGGTTTCAGTTCAATGTTGGAAATTCCCGCGATGTAGCTCATCAAATCCTTTGGAATTCCCGGAACCAAATAAATCAGAAACACGATGGTCAGCGCCTTTCCGCTGTTCAGCTTCCTCATATAATTCTGAACCTTCTCTTCCCCGAAGATGATATGCATGGCATCCACTCCCAGAAAATGAGCCAGCCGGTACGTAATCAGGCAGCCGATTATCGCACCGGTAATGGAAATGCAGTATCCGCCGATTACCCCGTACATGTAACTGGATGCCAATTGTATCGGCTGTCCCGGGAGAATGCAGATGATAATCTGTATAGCCTGGAGCACGATTAGCACCAGAAAAGAAATCAGGGAATGACGTGCCAGCCGATCCGGAAGCTGTGACCAGAAGTCGCTGCTCAGCAGCGTATCCCGATAGAACAAAATCAAAATCAGCGGTATCCCGATTAAGATGATTCCCAAAACAAACAGTTTTGCGAATGCGACGGTATTCCTTACCCATCGGATATCTTTTTTATCTTTCTTCCTCGACATCAATAAGGCCTTTCTTCACCATGGTATCCAGGCTCTTGATTATTCCGTAGCGGGCGTGCTCGTACGTCAGTCCGCCCTGAAAATAAGCGATGTACGGTTCTCTCAGCGGTGCATCCGCACTGAGTTCAATGGAAGAACCCTGTACAAAAGCACCGGCCGCCATGATTACCTGATCCTCGTACCCCGGCATATCCCATGGAATTGGTGTAACATATGCATCAATCGGAGAAGCGGACTGAATCGCCTGACAGAATGCAATGGTTTTGTCCGGATCCTTGAACTGAATGGCCTGCACGATATCGCTTCTCTTCGAATATGCCGGCGGCATTACTTCAAAGCCCAAACCGTCGTACGCCGCTCCGCAGAGCATCGCGCCCTTCACCGCTGCGTTGACCACCTTCGGCGCCAGGAACATACCTTGAAGCACCGAACGGTTCTGGCCAAAGGTCAGGCCGCATTCCGCACCGATTCCCGGACAGGTCAGCCGATAGGAAATCCGCTCAATCAAATCGCTTCTTCCCACGATGTAACCGCCGGACAGAGCCAGACCGCCTCCCGGATTCTTAATCAGGGATCCGGCCATGACGTCCACTCCGAAATCCGTTGGTTCCTGAACATCCACGAATTCTCCATAACAATTATCTACCATGACGATGATGTCCGGACGGAGTCTGTGTACAGTTTCTGTGACGATTCGAATGCTCTCCAGCGGAATTGCCGGCCGCCAGTCGTATCCGGTGGAACGCTGCATAGCCACAACCTTGGTCTCCGGCTGAATCGCATTTACGATTGCATCCAGATCCACATCCATATCTTCGCCCAGCGCAACTTCCCGGTACCGGATCCCGTAATCCATCAGCGTTCCGGTAAAAGCAGACTCCGGTGCGTCGTTTTTTCCGATGACGGTCTGCAGGGTATCGTACGGCGTGCCCGTCACTTCCAGAAGCTCTTCCCCCGGTTTCAGAATTCCGAACAGGGTGGTGGCAATGGCGTGCGTCCCGTTTACAAGGTTCGGACGAACCAATGCCGCCTCGGTATGGAAGATGGAAGCGTACACCTTCTCCACCGCTTCCCGGCCGGCATCATCGTATCCGTAGCCGGTATTCCATCCGAAATGCGTGTCGTTGATGTTGTTATCCTGGAACGCCTTCAGTACCTTCAGCTGATTGATGGCACAGATTTCATCCATCTCCCGGAAGGAATCCCCCAGCTTTTCCTCCATCCGATCCAAATAATCCAGTATTCCCCGATTAATACCAAAATCGCGAATTAAATATTCCTTATATATTCTTTCTGCCACTTTCTATTGTTCCGTCCTTTCTTCTTCCCATTCCATACCTTTTACCAGGTCTCGTTTTACGTTCATCTTGTGGGATGCGTACAACTGTGTGGTGGTCACCTGCTCGTGATCCAGAAGCGCCTGCACATCGTAAATGGAATTACCGCGGCCGATCAAACTGGTGGCGGCGGTAGCCCGAAGCTTGTGGGGGCTGTATCCCTCTTTTCGCCCGGTATGCAGCGGAATGGATGTATATTTTTTTACCAATTCCCGGATGGCCCGCTGCGTCATCCGTTTTCCCTGCAAGGAAAGGAAGAGTGCATCCTCGTCTCCCTCGTCCTGCACGGTAATATGATTTCGTTCGTTTTCCAGATAGTCCCGAACCACGGCCTCCACGGACCGGTTGATTGGCATCGTGGATTCTTTTCCCCGTTTTCGGTAGATTCGAAATTCGCCTCTGGAGAAATTAAAGGAAGACACGTTCAGCTGCTGCAGCTCCGACAGGCGCAGACCGTATGTCAGGAAAAGAATCAGAATCGCTTTGTCCCGAAGCTTCGTCTTCTCCCAATAGATGCGTTCCCGATCCGTCAGGTGGTTTCCGCTGCTCACCGCATCCAGCATAATCATCACTTCATCATCCTGGAGCGCCTTGATTTCCTTCTCCCCGGGTCCCGGAACCCGAATGGGGTCGAAGCCATCGGTGATGTTCTTGTCCAGAAGTCCGTCGCGGTACAGCTGCTTGAACATCACGGAGATGGAGGATTTCTTCCGGGAAAGGGTCTTGTTGTTGTTCTCGTAGATGACCGTTCCCTTTTCCGTTTCCACCTTGTATTTCCGGCAATAGTCCAGAAATATATTGATGTCCATCGCCGTAATCTGATTCAATTCCTCCAATGTGACCCCATCCGGCGTATCCGCCTCCGTCAGCGTGGTCTCCCGCACCAGATATTCAAAGAAAAAATGAATATCCCGCAGGTAGGCCAGCCGGCTCTGGGGCAGCACGTTTCCCTTCAGGTAGATAAAATAAGTTCGAAGAGACCGAGGGAGCATTTCTTCCAGCTTTTCGCACTCCAAAAAAAATTCATTCTCCTGTTCTACCACGTTGTCCGGCCGGTCACTTTTGTTGTGAATTCGATACTCTTTCATGAATTTCCTTCTTTACTCTGCCGAGAGAATCCGATCCACGACCGTGCCCACGGATTCATTTCGCTGAATCTCAATCCAGTGGATCAATCCCTCGTAGCGTTTCAGCCAGGTGAGCTGCCTCTTGGCATAATGACGCGTATCCTTCATTACCGCCAGGATGGCGTCCTTCAGCTCCGGAATCTCACCATTGTAGTATGCGAAGAATTCCTTGTAGCCGATGGCTTTCAGCGCCGGCGCCGTTTCATCGTATCCCATTTCCCGAAGCTTCTTGATTTCATCCAGAAGACCGTTCTGAACCAGCTTCAGCACCCGCCGGTTGATTCGATCGTACAGCCACTCCCGGTCCATGGTAATTCCGAACAGACGGAAGTCATATCCTTCCCGCAGGCCGCATGCATTCAAATCTTGCACGTTGGATCCGAATTCGTACGCCTCGATGGCACGAATCACTTTTCGGGTATTGTTGGGATGAATTCGTTCCGCCGATTTCGGGTCCACCGCCGACAGAACTTCGTACATGTATTCTCCGCCCATCTGCTCCGCCATGTCTTCCAGCTCCCGGCGGCGCTTTCCGCCGTCGGCCGGTTCCGCCGCAAAATCCATATCGTACAGCACGGAATTCAGGTACAATCCGGTACCCCCGCACAGGATTGGCGTCTTGCCCCTTGCCAGAACATCATCGATGGTCTCCAGTGCCATTTTCTGATACCGCGCCACTGTCATATCCTCTTTCGGATCGATGACGCCGTACAGATGATGCGGCACAGTGCTCATGTCCGCCGGACTCGGCTTGGCGCTGCCGATATCCAGATATTTATACAGCTGAATGGAATCGCAATTCACGATCTCGCCATGAATCCGCCGGGCAAGGTAATTGGCAATTACGCTCTTTCCAACCGCTGTCGGCCCGGCAATAATGTAAACTGTTTTCTTCTGTGTCGTCATAATTCTTTCCTTGCTATTTTCTTCTAAAAGATCGTTCAATTTCGTACTTGGATATGCGGATAAAAGTAGGTCGTCCGTGGGGACAGCTGAACGGATTCACGCACTGGGAAAGCCGATCCAGCAGCTCCCGAATTTCCCGTTCCGACAGGTGATCGTTTCCCTTCACCGCCGCTTTGCAAGAACGCATGATTAATTTATCCACCACCGGAGTATTCTGATGCAGATGCACTTCATTTTCCTGAAGATCCACCAGATTTCGGGCAAAAGCATCCGCCTCGGACAAGGTCATATAGGCCGGAATTCCCCGGATGATGAAAGTATTGGTTCCGAAATCTTCGATGGCGTAACCGATTCGCCGAAGAACGTCCATCCATTCTCGCTCCCCGAAATACACATCGCCGGATACGTTCAGCAGAATCGGTGTCAGGATGTCCTGGGGCAAGTGCGCACGGGTATTGTATTGACGAATCAGCTTCTCGTACAGAATCCGTTCGTGTGCTGCATGCTGATCCAGGACAAACAGGTTGTCTCCCGCCTGAGTGATGATGTAGGTGTTAAAAACATACCCTGCAAGCGTCAGATTTTTGAAATCAAAGAGCCGCGTGGTGGCCGGTGCCAGCGGAATCCGGTCGTTCTCACCGGTTTCCTCCGGCTTTGCGTCGGACTTCGCCGGTGTTTCCGGCTTATTTTCGCCGTATTCCGTTTTCGCCTCCTGAACCAAGCCCTTAAAGGCATCGCTCATGCTGTCTCCCGGAACTTGGAATGCCATCTTCATATCATCTTCATGATACACCGTTTCTGTGTTCCCTTTGTGTTCCGAATCGATTTCTTCCGGCCGTTCCTCCGGTTTCTCTTCCCGCTTCTTCGCCTGCAGGAATTCCCGGATTCCCATCTGCTCTCCGGAAGTTTTTTTAACCGGCTCCTTCGCCGCCTCTTCCGACGAACCTGAAGAAATCGGTTCTTCCCTCAGAATCGCCTGGGGCACCGCATCCTGAGAGTGGATTACCTGCTGCACCGCCCCGGCGATATCTTTCTTGATATCCCCGGCCTCCAGGAATTTAATCTCCTTCTTGTTGGGGTGGATGTTCACATCGATGGTTTCCGGCGGTACGGTGATGAACAGAAGCGCCACCGGATATCCGGAGAAAATTCGGTCGCCGTATCCATCCATCAGTCCTTTTTCAATAACGTCGCTTCGAACATACCGGCCGTTCACGAAGAAAATCTGTCCGCTTCGATTGTTCTTTGTGGTACCCGGATCGGAAATAAAGCCATGCACGTGCTCGCCCTGAATTTCCATCAGATTGCTGAATTCTCTTGTGGGATATACCCGAGAGATGGCATGAAGGTAGTTTCCGTCTCCGTTGGTGGTGAGCACGTTCCGCCCGTTGTTAATCAATTGGAAGGCCACGTTCGCATAGTACAGGGCCATTTTCTGAACGAAATCGATGATGGCGGAAGCTTCTGCCGCGTCGCTTCGCATAAATTTTCGGCGCGCCGGGGTGTTGTAGAACACGTCCTCCACCACCATGGTGGTTCCCCCGTTCATGCCGGAGGGTTCCTTGCCGCAAATGCGCCCGCCCTGAATTTCCAGCTTAATGCCCACCGGGGACTCCGCCGTTCGGGTATATAAGGTCATCCGGGAAATGGCACAGATACTGGCCAGCGCCTCTCCGCGAAAGCCCAGGGTATCGATATGTCCCAAATCTTCCAGCGTCTGAATCTTTCCGGTGGCATGGCGTTCAAAAGCGATTTCCGCTTCCTCCGCCGGAATTCCGCAGCCGTTGTCCGTCACCCGGATATAGGTTTTTCCGCCGTTTCGAATTTCTACCACAATGCTGTCGGCCCCGGCATCGATGGAGTTCTCCACCAATTCTTTTACGATGGAAAGGGGGCGCTCAATGACCTCGCCGGCGGCGATTTTATCCGATATAAAGCTGTCCAGTACTTGTATCATTCTTCTGAATCCTCATCGATATCTTTGATTTCATTCTGTATTTCCTGCAGCCGCACCAGTGCCTGAATCGGTGTCAGGGAATTGATATCCACCCCGCGAATCTCCTTCAGCACATCCTCATACGGCAGAGGCTCTTCGGAAACCCGTTCCGGCTCCGGGGCAATCTCATTGTCGAAGAAGGAAATCTGGGTGGTGGCCGGCATCGGCGCCGACTGTGCTTCCAACTCCTTCAGTTTTCTCGACGCGCTTTGGCGAATTGCCTTCGGAATGCCGGCAATCTTCGCCACGTGAATGCCATAGCTCTTGCTGGCCGGTCCGTCGATAATCCGATGCAGGAACACGACATTGCTTCCGTCCTCGGAAACCGATACCGACAAATTATGCACTGCCGGAAGCTGCTCCTCCAGCACCGTCAGCTCGTGATAGTGGGTAGCGAACATGGTGCGCACCCGATGGTCGTCCGATGCCAGATATTCCGCCGTCGCCCAAGCAATGGACAAGCCGTCAAAAGTACTGGTACCCCGGCCGATTTCATCCAGGATAATCAAACTGCGGCGAGTCGCGTTCCGCAGGATGTTGGCCAGTTCGCTCATTTCAATGAAAAAAGTAGACTGTCCCGATGCCAGGTTATCCGATGCGCCGATTCGGGTAAAAACACGATCGCATACGCCAATATGTGCCCGGCGGCAAGGGACAAAGGAACCCATCTGAGCCATGAGTACGATGATAGCCGTCTGCCGCATGTAAGTGGATTTACCGGACATATTCGGGCCGGTAATCAAGAGAAGACTTTCCTTTTCCGTATCCATAGCGGTGTTGTTGGATACGAACATGCCGCTTCCGATCATCTGTTCCACCGCCGGGTGACGACCTTCTTCAATTTCAATCAAACTGGAATCATCCACCTCCGGACGAACATAGCCGTTTGCCGTCGCCACATCTCCGAAGGACACCAGCACATCCAACAATGCCACAGAGGCAGAGGCCTTCTGCAGCGATCCGATGTACGGTTCAATGGATGTTCGGATTTTCCGGAAGATGTCGTATTCCAGCGCATTTATTTTTGCTTCCGCACTCAGAACCAGGCTTTCCTTTTCCTTTAGCTCCGGCGTAATGTATCTTTCGTTATTCACCAAAGTTTGCTTTCGAATGTAATTCTCCGGCACCTTATCCGAAAAGGATTTGCTCACATCCAGATAGTAGCCGAACACCTTGTTGAACCCCACCTTGATGGTCTTGATTCCGGTGCGTTCCCGCTCGCTCTGCTCCAGTCCCGCAATCCACTCTTTGGCATCCCGAATGGATTCTTTCAGGTCGTCCAGCTCCGAAGAGTATCCCGGCCGAATCAAATTGCCTTCGGTAATGATGAATGGCGGTTCGTCCACGATGGATTCCGCAATCATCCGATAGAGATCGCCAAAATCATCAATGGAATCCCGGATTTCGGCAAGCAAAGCAGAGGATGCCAGTTCCTCCAAAGTATTCCGAATGTCCGGCAGTGCGCCCAGCGTATTTTTCAGCGCCACCAGATCCTTTCCGTTGGCGCGGCCGCTGGCCACGCGGGCACTGAGGCGTTCGAAATCGTAGATTTCCCGAAGTCCGGCCACCAGATTGTTGCGCTCCAGTGGGTGATTCACCACGGCCTCCACCGCTTCCAGCCGGGCATTAATCTGAGCCCGGTTGTTCAGCGGCTCCTTGATGAACCGCTTTAGCAGTCTCCCGCCCATCGCCGTGTGCGTATGGTCCAGTACCCCAAGCAGGGAGCCTTCTTTGTTTTTGTCATATAACGTTTCCAGCAGCTCCAGATTTCGAAGGGTGGAGCGGTCCAGCTGCATGTAGTTGCTGGACTCCCGAATGTCCAAATGCTTGAACTGCTCCATCTGCTGCTTCTGGGTATCCCCCAGGTACAGCAGCAGAGATCCCGCTGCCAGCACCAAATCCGTTCGGCCGTCCAAATCCAGCGAAATCAAGGAAGATGCCTGAAATTGATTCATCAGTGTCTTTTCGCACAAAGCCTTCCGGTAGTAAGAAGAATCCACCGGATTCAAGTAGGTCTGAACCTGCGGATCCTGCAGCGCCGCCAAGACGTTCTCCGGCAGCGAGGATTCGTCGTAAATGATCTCCTTCGGAGCTATTTTTACCAGTTCGCTGATCAGGGAATCCAAATCGTGGCGGTATTCCAGATGCATGCAGGACAGCTCTCCGGTAGTGATATCCCCGTACGCAATGCCTATCTGCGTCTTCGTGGCGAACACCGATGCGATAAAAATATTTTCGTCATTCTCGGTGGAACCGGCGATGTCTATGGTTCCCGGCGTGATGATTCGAACCACCTCCCGGCGAACCAGGCCCTTTGTCTCCGCCGGATCCTCCATCTGTTCGCAGATGGCCACCTTGTGGCCGCGCTCCACCAGCTTTGGAATGTAGGAATCCGCCGAATGGAACGGAACCCCGCACATGGGTGCCCGCTCCTCCAGGCCGCAGGCCCGGCCGGTAAGGGTCAGCTCCAGTTCCCGAGAAACGGTCTTGGCATCGTCAAAAAACAGCTCGTAAAAATCCCCCAGCCGAAACAGAATCAGGCAGTCCGGATTCTCTTCCTTAATCTGTAAGTATTGCTGCATCATTGGTGACAATGCCATAATAATCTCCTTTTCATTCCTTTTTATTCTTTATTCCAATCAGTCCAGATCCGCATGGGCTTCCTGAACCACATCCGAAATCCGGCTCGCCCATTCCTCAAGAACGGATTCTTCGCCGTTATCCGGAAGCTTCCCTTCTGCCTTGCCGGCAAAAAGCAAGTATTCGATATTTCCTTTTGTCCCCTTCACCGGCGAGAACGCCAGTCCCAGAGGTTCCAGACCGTTCTCCAATGCGTAGCGCAGTACATTTTCGATGACCTGACGGTGCACCGCCGGGTCCCGCACGATACCGTTCTTGCCTACCTGTTCTCGGCCCGCTTCGAACTGCGGCTTAATGAGGCAGACCATGTGCCCCGACGAATCCAATACCTTCCGCACCACCGGGAACATGTGTTTTACCGAAATAAAAGAAACATCGATAGACACAAAATCCACCGGCTCTTCGATTAAATCGGTGTCCAGATATCGGATGTTTGTTTTTTCCATATTCACCACCCGTGGGTCTACTCGCAGCTTATAATCCAGCTGCCCGTATCCCACATCCAGGGCGTAGACCTTCCGAGCGCCGTTCTGCAGCATGCAGTCGGTAAAACCGCCGGTGGAAGCGCCCATGTCCATGCACACCCCATCCTTTAAATCGATAGGAAAGCAGTTCATGGCCTTCTCCAGCTTCAATCCGCCTCGGCTCACATACGGGCAAAGCTTCTGCTTTACCGCAAATTCCAGTTCCGGATCGAACTTCTGCCCGGCTTTATCTTCTACCCGGCCATCTACGGTAACCAGTCCGGCCATGATGGTTCTCTTCGCTTTGTCTCGAGATTCCACCAGACCTTTCTGCACCAAAATGACATCAAGCCTTTCTTTTTTCAAAGTAATCCTCTACCCCCTTCACTACATCTTCCGGAGTCATTGCACATTCTTGTCGCAATTCCGGGATGCTTCCCTGCTCAATAAACTCATCCGGAAGGGCAAAATTCAGAATTCCAAACGCCTGCTCCCGATTCACCCGATCGAATTCATCAGAGAAGCCTCCGATGATGGTGTTGTCCTCCAGCGTGACCACCAGTTTCGTCTCCGGATTCACTGCCGTAGCACCCATCGGTTTTACCACGTTGATTGCCGTAACACCGGCATCGACGCCGTGTTCTCGAAGAAGTCTCGCCGCTTCGATACCGGTATCCAGCATCGCCCCTACCGCCAGAATCGTTACATCCTTACCGACGGAGAGCACCGTATTTTCCCCGGTGAACGGCTTCAGCCTCAGGTGATTCCCCTGAGAAGAACCTCTCGGATACCGAATGGCAATCGGTCCGTCGTATTGATGGACCGCATATTCCAACATCTCTTCCAGCTGATTTCCGTCTGCCGGACAGAGAATTCTCATGTTTGGAATCATATTCAAATAAGACAAGTCAAACATACCGTGGTGGGTTTCACCATCCGCGCCAACCAGGCCGGCCCGGTCTACCGCAAAGACCACATGAAGGTTCTGCAGACAAATATCTTCAATCAGCTGATCGAAGGCACGCTGTAAGAAGGAAGAATAGATGGCCACCACCGGTGTCATGCCGGCCTTCGCCATTCCTGCTGCAAACACCACCGCATGGGCTTCCGCAATTCCCACATCGAAAAATCGCGGCTCGAACTCCTTGTAGAACGGGCCCAGTCCGGTGGCCGTTCCCATCGCCGCAGAGATGGCAACGATGGACTCATCCGCCCGTGCCAACTCCACCAGCTTGTCGCCGAACACTTTTGAGTAACTCGGTCCGGTAGGTGACGATAATATATTACCGTTATCCGCATCGAATGGAGCGATACCGTGGAATTTCCTCGGATACTTTTCCGACCAATAGTACCCCTTTCCTTTCTTTGTAATGACGTGCACCAGCGTCGGCCCGTCGTACTGGTTGGCTGCGGTGTAGGCCTCAACCAGAGCCGGAAGATCGTATCCGTCTACGGGACCGATATATTTTATTCCCAAATCTTCAAAAAGAACACCCTGTTCATCCAGCAGTGAATACTTAATCTTATTTTTGGTGTAGGAGATGGTGTCGCTGACCTTCTGACCCACCACCGGGATATTGTCCAATGCCTCCCGGATGTTCTCCTTCATTCGGGTGTAATTCTTCGAGGTACGCAGGTTGTTCAAATGGCGAGACATGGCACCCACATTTTTGGCGATGGACATTCCGTTGTCATTTAAAATGATTTTGATATTGGTTCCGGAAGCGCCGATGTTGTTCAGTGCTTCGTATACCAAGCCGCCGGTCATGGCACCGTCGCCGATTACCGCTACCACCTGATAATCTTCGTTCCGAAGGTCCCGTGCGGTGGCATATCCCATAGCCGCACTGATGGACGTGCTGCTGTGCCCCGTGTCATAAGCATCGTGAACGCTTTCCCGGGACTTTGGAAAACCGGAAAGGCCTTTATATTTTCGAAGGGTATCGAAAGCCCCCGCCCTTCCGGTAATGATTTTATGAACGTAGGATTGGTGTCCCACATCGAAGATTATGCGGTCCACTGCGGTATCGTATACTTTGTGCAGGGCAATGGTGGTCTCCACAATGCCCAAATTAGAGGCCAGATGACCGCCGGTTTTCGAAACCTTCTCCACAAGAAAATCCCGCATTTCCTGTGCCAGGGCTTCCAAATCCCCGTAGTCGGAGTTCTTTATAATCGATATTAAATCTTCTCTTTCAAGATCGTACAGCATTAAGATTTCCTTCTTTCCAGCTTATGAGCAAGTTCAATGAAGAATTCTGCGGAATCGCCGTATTTCTCCATAAGCGCAACTGCCTTTTCCGTTAAAGAATGCAGTTCATCCTTCGCCGCCTCCAGCCCCAGGACCGTGGCGTAGTTGCATTTGCCGTGATCGGCATCCTTGCCCAACTTTTTCCCCATCATTTTCTCATCGCCGATCACATCCAGAATATCATCGGAAATTTGGAAGGCTCTTCCAACCAGTTCCGCATACTGTTCGAAGTCAGCTCGAACCGCTTCCGATGCATTTCCGATATAGAGTCCGGCCAGAATCGGCGCCTTCAAGAGCGCACCGGTCTTGTTGGAGTCGATAAAATTCAGCATTTCCTCATCGCATTCTTTTCCTTCGTTCTCCATATCCGCCACCTGACCCGCAATCATACCGTGAATACCGGCATTGCGAGACACTTCCAGTGCCGCCATCACGTGGCGATGGAGCTTCTCCGAATCGCCTTTCAGCGCCGCTGCATCCTGAAGCATGATTTCGTGGGCGGTGTTCAGCAATCCGTCTCCGGCCAGAATGGCCATGGCTTCCCCGTACACCTTATGGTTGGTCGGGTTTCCTCGGCGAAGATCGTCGTCGTCCATCGCCGGAAGATCGTCGTGAATCAGCGAATAGGTGTGAATGTATTCGATGGCGCACGCGAAAGGAAGGGCTTCTTCCGGATTTCCTCCGGCGAAGTCCGCACAGGCCAGCAGCAGAACCGGACGCAGACGCTTTCCTCCGCTTTTTACGCTGTAGTTCATGGAATCCCACAGGACCTGAACCTGTGGCGCGACGGAAGGCAATTTCTCCGCCAGATTTTCTTCAATCATGTTTTTATAATAATCGTAATTATTCATGGGAAGAACCCTCCTGCTCATCAAAAATTTCGATTTTCTGTTCCGCTTTTTCCAGTACGGAATTCAGATATTCCGACTCCTTCATTCCGGCATCAAACAGCGCCAGCGCTTCTTCCAACGAAGTGGCCGGTCCGCCGATTCGATCTGCGGCACTCCGGAGATTTTTCATGGATTCGGAAAAACTCTTATCACTCATCGTGTCCCTCCTTGCTCTTACCGGTAACCTGCGCCTTGAAGCGGCCGTTTCGCAGAAGTACCGTATACTCTTCACCTTCCGACACATCATCGATATCGGAGACGATAGTTCCCGCTTCATTCAGAACTGCGGCAAACCCCCGCTCCAGCACTCGTTTCGGATTTCCCTCCCGAAGCTTGATCAGTGCCTGCTCCATTTCATTCCGGGCCTTCTGCAGCCGGTTTTTCATATTGGAACAGAGAAGCTGGGTCAGCGATTCCACCATTCTCTTTTCATTCAGCAATTTAAAACGCAGAGATTCACTCAGCGCACTGCGACACTCAGCGATGCGCTTCTGAATTTCATAAATATCCGGCACCGCCATATCCGCCGCCTCGCTGGGCGTTGCCCCTCGGGCATCCGCCACATAATCGGAAATGGATACATCCGGTTCATGACCCACGGCGGAAATAATCGGAATATCCGATTGAAAAATAGCTCTGGCAACGGATTCCTCGTTAAAAGCCGCCAAATCCTCCGGGGATCCGCCCCCTCTCCCTACAATCAATAGGTCAATATGACGTTTTCCCGATTCGTTCACCCGGTTTGCCAAATGAATTCCCTGACAAATACTGGCCGGCGCATTCACGCCTTGCACATAAGTGGGAAAAATCAACAGGTTCACGTAATTGTTTTTCTTTAAAATAATTTTCTGTATATCCCGAAGGGCATCTCCCTCCGTGGATGTAACGACCCCCACGCATTCCGGGAATTCCGGAAGCGGCTTCTTGTATTCCGGCCGGAACAGTCCTTCCGCTTCCAATTTCTTTTTCAAGGCTTCAAAAGCCGTCTTCGCTTTTCCGACCCCGGCATCTTCCATATAATGAATCTGGAAGGAATAGGTGCCACCCTTTGCATATAGCCGAACGGATCCCACCGCAACCACGTTGCGTCCGTCCTCCAGAAGTTCCGGATCTATCTTGGGAAGCTGACTTTTCCAGACCACACTGCGGATGACGCATTGTTCATCCTTCAAGGAAAAATACGCATGTCCTTTCCGAGTTAATCCGGAGATTTCCCCTTCAATGGCCACGTTCCGAAGATTGAAATCGCTGTCTATTTTATTGGCTAGATATTCATTTACCTGCGTCACGCTAACCGGCTTCATTCTTGGTTCCTCCGTCTTCCCAGAAGGGAGATTCCCACGGCATTATCTCCGGAAAGCACCGGATCACCGAACAGGATTCGGCATCCATCCTGCTTCTCCTGCCATAGCTCTGCATACTTTCGGAGGGTTGCGCTGGCGGAGACCCCTCCGGCCATAACCACCGTATCCACTTCGTACTTTTGGCTCAGCTGTATCGCCGTGTCGTGAAGCAGCTGCTGAATCCGGTAGAAGATTCCCGGGACAATTTCATCGCCCTTCTCTTCAATGCTCTTCATCACCTGAGTCTCCGTTCCGGACAAGTTAAAGAACCCATCCTGAATCCGAATTTTCCCCGGAAAGACTGTATACGACCGGTTCACGGAAATTCGGTCTAAATATTTTCCCGCCGGGAAATCGTAACCCAGCCGGACACCGGTTCGGTCTAAAAGCTGACCTACGCTGATGTCCTTGGTTCCGCCCACAATTTCAACCGCATATCCTTCCGGAGTCCGTTCGCACAGGAGGCACTCCGTCGTTCCTCCGCTGAGATGGAACAGCAGAAAGGGTTTCTGCGGCATTGGCGGCAGCGTGGACAGGATGGCTTCAATATGCCCTTCCTGATGAGAAAAACAGTTCATCGGAACCTGCAATGCAGAAGAAATCACCGTTCCGGTCTGAACGCCGGATAGGAACACCGGCATATAGGATCCCTCCACATTCCGTGGGCGAGACGATACTGCCACCGATACGATTTCCTTTGGATCTACCGTCTGAAAAGCTTCCTCAATAAAGGAAGGTAGAACCTGGCAATGGTGAAAAAAGGCAACGGATTGCCTTAGACCTCTTTTTCCTTGTTCTACCTTTAGAAATTCAGAGCGCTGATATCGAATGCTTCCATTCTCATCCGTCAGCGCCACCGACGTCTTATAATTAGATGTATCGATTCCCAATACTACTTTAGCCATACTATTTATCCTTGGCAATCTTCCCTAAAACAGAATTGATAAATGCATACGAACGATCTTCACCGTATTTCTTCGCCATCTTCACCGCTTCATCGATGGAAACGCTGTCCGGAATGGCATCCATATAGCAAATTTCAGCAACGGCAATACGGAAAATTGCCAAGTCCGTCTTTCCCATTCGGTTCGTTTTCCAACGATCGGAATGAGAATCGATGGTAGCATCGATTTCCTGCAGATGATCGCGGATTACATCCAGGGTCTGAAGAGCCTGCTTTTCCTTCTGAATCTGTTCGTTTTCGGTAATCAGAGAGATGTTCCGGTAATCGAAATCTCCCACCACATCCATCTGATATACCACCTGCATCGTCATTTCTCTAATTTCTTCTCTTTTCATAGTACTCGTTACCTGCTCTTTTCAACTCCCTCAATACAGATATTAACTGCTTCGACGGAAATTCCCGTCTCCTTCTCGATAATCTTCTTTACCCGGTTCTGGATGTCGTACGAAAGCTGTGGTATGTTCACCCCATATGCTGCGATAATATGAACATCCACAGCAACCTTTCCATCCTCATCGTTTACGTGAACGCCTTGTGTTTCCGTAATCCTGCCCAGAATGTTCCGGGAGAAGCTTTCCGCAATTCCCGGCGCCATCCGGATAACTCCGGGCAGTTTCATGGTTTCCTGTACAGCATACCCGGCAATCACGGAATCCTCAATTGTATTCTTTTCTTTGAAGTCTTTTGATTTACTCATGAGTTATCTTTTATGCATCCTCTGTCGGTTCTTCCGGCAGAATTTCAATTTTCATCTTCTCGATTCGGCGATCCTTCACTTCTAGAATGGTAAAGGAGAGGTTTCCGTATTGAATCGGTTTGTATTTCACTTCTTCCTTCGGGATTTCTCCCATCAAATCGATGATGAAACCGCCTACGGTCTCGCTGTTCTCCGATTCCAAATCCACATGAAGTTCATCCGCCAAATCGTCCAAATACACATTGCCATCAACGATAAACTCTGAATCGCTGATCTTCTCTATGACCCGGTCGTCTTCATCAAACTCATCCGCAATATCGCCCACAATCTGTTCGATAATATCCTCGATGGAAACGATACCGCTGAATCCGCCGTACTCATCGATCAGAATGGCCACGTGGTTGGTACTTTTCTGAAGTTCGATGAACAGTGCATCGATGTTCTTCGTTTCGGGAACGAAATACGGTTCCCGAAGGATTTCCTCAAAATTTACGTTATCGAATCCGTGCTGACTGGCCTGGAACAGATAATCCTTAATATGCAGGATTCCGATGATATTGTCCGGATCGTCCCGATACACCGGAATTCTGGAATAACGCAGTTCCATCAGCTCATCGAAGTACTCTTCCCGGTCGTCATCAATATCAATCATGAACACATCTGTTCGAGGTGTCATAATCTCATACGCCAGCAAGTCATCAAATTCGAAAATACTGTCAATCATCCGATGAGCTTCTTCTTTGATATCTCCGGATTCCTGTCCTCGGTCCAGCATGGACATGACCTTATCTTCCGAGAAGTAGATATTGTCCACATCCGTGTTTTTCCGAAGTATCACCAGAAATACGTTGGCCAGACACACGCATATTTTTACAAACGGCCAAGTGATGTAATACACCATCCGCTGAAAGCCCGCAAATCCAATTCCCGAAGTATTCCGGGACTGGGATGCCAGCTTTTTGGGCAGGATGTCCGCCACACCGATAAAAGCCACAAAATACAGAATATCCCACAAAATCATCCAGTGGTTATCCCCCATTTTCCGTTTCAACAGTGTATGGAAGAGGAAAAAGGACAAAATCAGCGTCAGGTAACTCAGAAACAAGTCCGCATAATGGTATTCCGATGGTTTCTGAATGAAACGCATCACCGCCTGAACTCTGCTGTCCTCCGGATCCGATTCGCTCAATTCTTTAATTGTGTTTCGGTCCGTATTGTCCAATGAACGTTTTGCCGCTGCCACCAGCGCATACACGATGCACAGCACCGCAATGATTATAATATACGCATATATAGGTATTTCACTCGTATCAGATGTCATATCTCTACTTCCTTTTTCTTAAGATTGAATACTTCGCCGGAACTCTCCGAAACGGGATTCTCACTTCCTGCTTCGGATGCGGTGCACTTTCAATCGCATTTCCTTCTTCGTCTTTCATGGATGAAACAATCTCCGTGTAGAACGGTTCTCCCGGGCTCATGATTTCAATCTCATCTCCCACGCAGAACTTGTTCCGCTGCTGGACGATGGTCTCGCCGGTGGCTTCGTCCACGCCCAACACCACGCCGATAAAACTGTACTCCCGAACGTAGTCGCTGGTAAGGTAATTCTGATCCTTACTGCTCGGCTTCTGATAAAAGAAGCCGTGGGTGAATTCCCGGTGACTGGCCTTGCACAGTTCATCGTACCATTCCTGTTTGAACTCGTAATTCTCCGGATCCTTCATATAGCTGTCCAATGCCGCCCGGTATGCGGAAACCACCGTTGCCACATAGTAAGCCGATTTCATCCGGCCTTCAATTTTCAAGGATGTAACACCGGCATCAATCATATCCGGCAGGCAATCCAGCATACAAAGATCCCGGGAGTTCATAATATAACTTCCCCGGTCATCCTCCTCAATCGGGAAGTATTCTCCCGGTCTTTTTTCTTCCATCAAGTGGTATTTCCACCGGCACGGATGGGTGCACTGTCCCCGGTTCGCATCCCTGCCCACCATATAATTGCTCAAAAGGCAACGGCCGGAGTACGAGATGCACATAGCACCGTGAAGGAATGCCTCGATTTCAATATCTTCCGGAAGGTGTTCCCGCATCTCTCGGATTTCTTTCAGGCTCATTTCCCGAGCCGCAACGATTCTCTTCACACCCTGAGATACCCAGAAATTCGCACTCAAGTAGTTTGTGGTATTGGCCTGAGTACTGAGATGAATCTCGGCATTCGGGATTCCATACTTCACTAGCTGCATGACCCCCGGATCGGATACCAGAAATGCATCGATGGGAATATCCCGTATCTGCTGAATATATTCTTGAAGCGGCTGAATATCCTCATTGTGAGGATAGATGTTGATGGTCAGATACCCCTTCGCCCCGTGAGCGTGAAGGAATTCCATGGCTTCCTTCATTTCATCCACAGTCAGGTTTCCGGCCCCGGCACGAAGGCTGAACACCTCTCCGCCGAAGTACACCGCATCGGCTCCGTACCGCACCGCTGTTTTTAACTTTTCCATATCTCCCGCAGGAGCTAACAATTCAATTTTCTGCATAAATTCTATTTTTTATTCTCCGCAAATTGCAATAACAAGTTGAACATTGATAACTAAATAATCCATAAGGTAGAAAGGTAGATTTGGAGGAATGCT
>CAKQWJ010000003.1 GCA_934278925.1 uncultured Clostridia bacterium
CCGTGCCTGTGGGGCGTTCGCCATTCTTGCAAGGGCGCTGCCGTGCCTGCGAGGCGTTCGCCGTCTGGATGCTTGTAATATAGAAAAAACCTGAAGCACAAGCTTCAGGTTTCCGATTGGTAGCGTATTGGGGAATCGAACCCCAGATTCAGCCGTGAGAGGGCTGCGTCTTAACCTCTTGACCAATACGCCATATTTATTTTTTTACGCTGTTCAACGCAAGATTTATTATACAGAAGAACCGCCTTCTTGTCCAGTACTTTTTTTATTTTTTTCAAAATTATTTTTTGGCGTTAGCCGGGTATTTCGGATAAGCCGGCCCGGCGGCCGGCGCCGGTTTGCTCTTGACTCCCTGCTAACCCTTTGATTTCGGTTTTCGTGCGCTAACCATGGGCCGGGTATTTCGGATAAGCCGGCCCGGCGGCCGGCATGGTTCGCGCTCGCCTCCCCGCTAAGCCTTTGTTCTCGGTTTCCTTACGCGAACCCCGGGCCGGGAGTTTCGAGAATGGAGGCCCGGGGGCCGGCATGGTTCGCGCTCGCCTCCCCGCTAAGCCTTTGTTCTCGGTTTCCTTACGCGAACCCCGGGCCGGGAGTTTCGAGAATGGAGGCCCGGGGGCCGGTAAAGTTTTGCGTACGACTCCCCGCTAAGCCACTGATTTCGGTTTCCGTACGCAAACCACGGGCTCCGAGATTCGGAAATAGCGGCACGGGGCCGGTAAACAGGCCGGCCGGTTTGCTCCCCATTCCCCGCTAGGCCTTGTGTTTTCGTCAAGGGGAGCAAAATCTTCACACAATTCCCGGCCGGAAGGCGCAATTTCGCCGGCGGTCGGGCCGGCCGGTTTGCTCCCCGCTCCCCTCTAGGCCTTATGCCTTCGTTCCGGGGAGCAAAATCTTCACACAACTTCCGGCCGGAAAGCGCAGTTTCGCTGACGGTTTTTTGCTGCCAGGCTCGAAAAAAAGCAGTGTGCAACGTTTCTGTCAACATCGCACACTGCTTTCCTATAATTCTCTTTATCCGGAACCGTCATCCACAAGCGCTCGGGCCAGCCGATTCCGTCCGTCCTACCTATCCCTCAAAAGAGATTGCCGGATCGCCCACGGTAAAGTTGTCAATCAGACGAGTGGTGCCGATGCGAACGGCCATGGCCACCAGGTCCCCTTCCTTGAAGGTTTCCACCGGCTGCATGCTTTCACCGTCAACCACCTCAACGTATTCCACATCCGCCAGCGGTTCCTCCTCCAGGCGTTCCTTCATGGAAGCCAGCAGTTCTGCGGAATTCCGAACACCGGAGGCCACCAGATCCTGACCCTTTCGAACGGAACGGGACAGCACCAGTGCCGCTTTCCGCTCCTCCGGGCTGAGGTAGGTGTTCCGGGAGCTCTTTGCCAGTCCGTCCTGCTCCCGAACGATCGGGCAGCCGATTACTTCCACGTCAAAATTCAGATCCCGAACCATCCGGCGGATGATGGCCAACTGCTGAGCATCCTTCTGTCCGAAATAGATTCGATCCGGAGTTACCGTGTTCAGGAGTTTGGCAATAACGGTGCACACGCCGCGGAAGTGAATCGGGCGGGTTTTGCCGCACAGGGTTTCCGAAAGCTCATTCATATCCACGAAGGTGGTGAAGTCCGGAGCGTACATTTCCGAAGGTTCCGGGTGGAATACCAGGTCCACGCCGTGCGCCTCCAGAAGCCGGCAGTCGTGTTCAAAATCTCTCGGATAGGTGGCCAGATCCTCATTCGGCCCGAACTGAATCGGATTAACGAACACCGAAGCCACCACTTTGTCGTTTCCGGCTCTCGCCGCATCCATCAGAGATGCGTGACCCTCATGAAGGTATCCCATAGTCGGGCACAGGCCCACGGTGAGGCCCTCCTTCTTCCATTCCTTAACCTGCTTTCTCAGTTCATCGATTGTATTAATTACCTGAATCATTTTTTGCCTCTTTTCTTCTCTTCTTTATTTCTGCTAATATAACTTCTTCAGCTCTTCTTCGCTGCTCATCTCAAACTGATGACTCGCCTCCGGAAAACGTCCGCCCTTCACGTCCGCAGTGTACTCCCGGAACGCACTGCGCATCTCTTCCGCCAGCGCCGCGTATCTTTTTACGAACTTCGGCTTAAAGTCCTCGTTCATGCCCAGCATATCCTGATACACCAGAATCTGGCCGTCACAGCCCGCACCGGCACCGATTCCGATGGTTGGGATGTTCACTTCCCGGCTGATTCGCTCCGCCACCGGCGCCGGAATGCACTCCAGCACCACGGCAAAAGCCCCGGCCGCTTCTACTTTGCGGGCGTCCTCAATCAATCGCTCCGCCGCTTCTCCGGTCTTTCCCTGCACCCGGTTTCCTCCGAGAGCATTTACCGACTGCGGAGTCAGCCCGATATGCGCCACCACCGGAATCCCCGCATGGCTCAGCGCCGCAATCTGCGGGCACACCGACGCGCCGCCTTCCAACTTCACCGCCTGGCATCCGGTTTCCTTCAGCGCCCGACCGGCGTTCTCCAGCGCCTGCTCCACCGAAACCTGATACGACATGAACGGCATATCGAACACCACCAGGCTCTCCTTGCAGCCCCGCACCACGCCCTGCGTCGCCGCAATCAGGTGATCCATGGTCACCGGCAGCGTGGAATCGTATCCCAGCATGGTATTTCCGTACGAATCCCCCACCAGAATTCCGTCCACCGTTCCGTCCATCAGCCGAGCGGTGGTGTAATCGTAGCAGGTCAGCATGGAAATCTTCTCACCCTGTCGCTTCATCTTCTGAAAAGTCAATACGGTAGTCTTCATTACAAAAATATCCTCCTTTTTCCAGACTTCTCCTTTTCTCATAAAAAAAGCATCCGTACCTCCCGAGACGTCCGACAATGCGTCGGATTCCGAAAAGCACGGATGGATTGTATTCATCATAAATGTACCCGAATACCCTGCGCCGCAAAAATCGAAAACCTTGTCTTCCTTCGGATAGACCGATTCTTCTTTCGCATATGCAAATGTACTCGCCTGTTATTCTCTACACAGTTTTTTAAAAGGTACAGCTTCCCATGAATACCGTCCATCTCGCTTATTGTACTCTTTTCCCATTCCGGTGTAAAGAATTGTTTTTGGCTTCCGGGCATCCGCCGTTTCTAGCAGATTCTCGGAAGGAGTTCACCGCTCGGCGGCGGCAGCAGCGTTTCTGTTCCCAGCTCCGTTGCCATCACCACGTGACCGGTCATGTGATCCGTCACCTCACCGATGATGGTCGCTCCGGCTGTATCCGGGCTTGCTTCCCGCAGAATGCGAACCGCATCCTCGGCTTTTTCCTTCGGTACGAAAATGACCAAACGTCCTTCGCAGGCCAGGTACAGCGGTTCCAGACCCAGCATGCCGGTTACGCCCCGGACCTCATCGCATACCGGCACGGATTCCGCATCCAGGCGGATGCCCACATTGCTTTCATCCGCAATTTCATAGAGCACCGTGCCCACGCCGCCCCGGGTAGCATCCCGAATTACGTGCACTTCCGGAATCTCCTGAATCAGATCCCGTACCGGATGCCACAGCGGTGCACAGTCACTGGTCACCTCGGCTTCCATTCCGTAACGGTCCCGCTCCAGCAGAATCGTGCATCCGTGTCTGCCTACGTCACCGGTAACGATGATGGCATCCCCCGGACGGGCATAAGCACCGGACAGTTCGGCCTTCGGCATGATTTCGCCCACACCGGTGGTGGTAATGAAGATTCCGTCCACCTGTCCTTTGCCGGCAACCTTGGTATCTCCGGAGACAATCTGAACGCCGACTTTCGCGGCGGTCTCCGCCATGCTCTTCACGATTTCTTCCAGGGTATCCATCGGGAATCCTTCCTCAATGACGCAGGCGCAGGAAATGTACAGCGGCTTTGCACCCATGCAGGCCAAGTCGTTCACGGTTCCGCAGATGCTCAGCTTTCCGATATTTCCGCCGGGGAAAAAGGCCGGAGAAACGATGAATCCGTCGGTGGACATAGCCATTCTTCCGGCCGGAGGAGTCAGCACCGCCGCATCGTCTGCGGTCAAATTCGGATTGTCGAAGTATTTCTTGAACAATCCGCCAATAAGTTCCGATGTCTGTTTTCCGCCGGCACCGTGCGCAAGTGTGATTTTGTCATTCATTGTATTCCACCTCGGTATCTTATTTCAGTTTCAGTGTATCACCGTATTTGTAGTATGCGGAGCAAGCGCCCTCACTGGACACCATGCAGGCGCCCACCGGATGCTCCGGCGTGCAGGCATTTCCGTAGATTTTGCAGTCCATCGGACGAATCAGGCCCCGCAGCACTTCGCCGCAGCGACAGGCCGGGCTGGCTTTGCCCTGAACCTTCGGCAATTGGAAGCGCACCCGGGCATCGTATTTCGAGAATTCTTCCCGCAGCTTCATGCCGGATCCCGGAATAATTCCAAGTCCTCGCCATTCCGTGTCACACGGTTCCATGTATTTGTCCACCAGCTTTCTGGCCGCCGGACTGCCCTCTTCCGACACCACCGACGGATAGCAGTTTTCCGCAAAGGCTTCCCGCTCACCGGCGCGAACCTCTTCCACCCGGCGAACCACCGTCGCCAAAGCGGTGACGATTTCGGAGGTGGTAAAGCCGGTTACCACACCGGAAATCTGCCATTCTTTCGCGATTTTCCGGTACACCTCCATGCCCGTCATGGTGCTCACGTGACCCGGATAGAGGAAGGCATCGGCGCTCCCCTTCAGAGCCAGGTATGCCGGCTCCATGATTTTATTCGCCGTCAGCAGGGAGAAGTTCTCCACCTTCTCGGAAATGGCATTCCGAAGGGCGATTACACTGCCCGGAGTGGTGGTTTCAAACCCCACGGAAAGGAAGCACACCTCTTCTTCCGGATGTGCCTTGGCATAATCCAAAGCATCCATCGGGGAGTAGACGATTTGCACCTCCGCCCCTTCGCTGCGGGCGTCCGCCAGACTCTTCTTCGTGCCGGGAACCCGGATGAGGTCGCCGAACGTAAATATTTTTACCCCCTTCTCCAGAGCCAGCATCACCGCTTCGTCGATGTAGCCCACCGGGGTGACGCATACCGGACATCCCGGGCCGGAAATCAGCTCGATGGATTCCGGAAGCATCTGCCGAATTCCCAAGCGGAAAATCTCGTGGGTATGAGTTCCGCAGACCTCCATCACCCGGATTTTCGGCCCGTCATAATTTCGTACAATCTCGGCAGCCTCCGCTGCCCCTTTACTTAAAGCCATTATAACGCCTCCATCACTTCCGATGCTTCCTCGCTGTCGTCTCCCGTAACGCGAGCGATGGCAATTCCTGCATGAACCATTACGTAATCTCCCGGCGCCAGATCTTCAATCAGCTCCGAGGAAATTTTTCTCCGAACGCCGGAATTGTCGATGACGGCCATTCCGTTCTCCACATCGGAAACCCTTGCTTTAATTCCTACACACATCTCGAATCCTCCTTTTCCAGCTTTCGCGCGCCGTACACCGCCTGTCCCAAAGCAATCCCGCCGTCGTTGGGCGGAACCAGGGAATGGGTCAGCACTCGAAAACCGTCATGTTCTAATTTATTTCGGCACAGCTCCAACAGCAGGGTGTTCTGAAATACCCCACCGGTGAGGGCTGCGGTTGAAATGCCATTTTCTCGGCGAATGCGCCGGCAGCCTTCCGAAACCATCTGAGAAAGCACCTCGTGGAACATACGAGCCAGCGCGCCCACATCCTTCCCGGATAGCCTGCCTCGGGCAATCTCCCGCACCAGGCTGACCGTCTCCAGATAAAAGAAATCTTCTTTTTCCGAAATCAGCGGTCCGTCATAGATTTCCGGCGCCTCTGCCTGTTCCGCCGCGAACTGCAACTGCATGGACATCTCCCCTTCAAAGGAATTCCGCTCCTTGCATCCCAGGATGGCACTGACGCCGTCGAACAGCCGCCCGGCACTGGTGGATTCCACCACGTTCACCCGGTTGCCTAGCATGAACCGAATCGCCGCCCGCTCCTTCGGGCTTCCCAGATTCAGCTGCTCCGCCGCATCCGGTTCCAGCATCGCCGCCGCAATGCGCCAGCCTTCCTTCGATGCCAGGTCCCCGCCGGCATGCAGAAAGGGCTGAAGGCTTCCCTTTCGCCGGAAGCCGTCGTAATCCGAGAGCAGGAACTCGCCGCCCCAGATGGTGCCGTCCGTTCCGAACCCGGTTCCGTCAAAGGAAACGCCAATCACCGGCGCATCCCATTCGTTCTCCGCCATGCAGGAAAGCACGTGGGCGTAGTGATGCTGCACCTCCATGCAGGGAATGCCCTTCTCTTCCGCCAGCTTCCGGGCCACCTCACCCGTGTTGTATTTCGGGTGCAGGTCGCACACCACTGCCTCCGGCGCAATCTCCAGCAGCCGTTCCAGCCGCTCCTCCGCCAGCTCCAAAGCCTCCACGCTGCGCACATCCGCCATATCGCCGATGTACGGGGACATGTAGTTCATATCCCTCCGTAGAAGCCCGAAGGTATTCTTCAGTTCCCCGCCGATGCCCAGCACCGAATGGTGATATTCCTGCGGCAGTACCGTCGGCAGAGGCGCATAGCCTCTGGACCGGCGAATCATATAGGGATGATTCCGGTAAAAAGACATTACCGAGTCGTCCGCACGAATCCGAATCTTCCTGGGATTGGACAGGATTTCATCGCACATGGGTGCCAGATATTTCTCCGCTTCCTCATCCGTCATGCAAATCGGCGCCCCGGAAGGGTTTCCGCTGGTCATCACCAGCACCTCCGGCATCGCCGGCTCCTGCGAGTTTTCCGCCTCCGGATACCGGAACAGGAGCATGTGCACCGGCGTGTACGGAAGCATCACCCCGATATTGGGATTTCCCGGCGCCAGCTCCTCGCTCAGAACGGAAGCGCCCGCCTCGTGAATCTTCTTTTTCTCCAGAAGCAGGATGGGTTTCTGCGGTCCCGTCATCAGTTCTTCGGCGCCCTCCGGCACTTCGCACTCCCGGCGCACCGTCTCCATGTCCCGCATCATCACCGCAAAAGGCTTGAACGGCCGGTTCTTCAGCTTCCGAAGCCGCCCCACCGCCTCGTCATTGCTCCCGTCACAGCAGAGGTGAAAACCGCCGATGCCTTTGATGGCAACGATGCCGCCCCGGCGGATAATATTCCGCACCTTGATCAGAGCATCTTTTCCCGTCTCCGGTCCCTTCAGCAGGTACAGCTCCGGTCCGCAGCTGTTGCAGCAGATCGGCTGGGCGTGATATCTCCGGGACCGAATATCCGTATACTCCCGGTTACAGTCCTCGCACATGGGAAATTCCCCCATGCTGGTGCGAACCCGGTCGTAGGGCATGGAATCCAGAATCGTCAGCCGCGGTCCGCAGGCCGTGCAGTTGATAAAAGGATGCAGGTACCGCCGATTTGCCGGGTCGAAAAGCTCTCGCTCGCAGTCCGGACAGGTGGCGATGTCCGGTGAAACAAACACCATCCCCTCTTCTTTCGCACTTTCAATAATCTCAAAATCTTCCGATTCCGGCGGAAACTCCGACTCTTCCGGCACCGCCGTTTTGATCTTTAGAATCGCCGAACGCGCCGGTGCGTCTTTCGGAATTGCCTCCAGGAATTCCGAAAGACGGTCTCCCCGGGCGTAGATTTCCACATAGCTTCCCCGGTTGCAGACGGTTCCGGTAATCCGAAACCGAAGGGCCAATTTTCGGATAAAAGGACGAAATCCCACACCTTGGACGATTCCGTAGATGCGGATTCGCATCCGGTTTTCCGATTCCTTTGTCATCTTCTATGCCCCGCTTTCTTCCAATAGTCTCGGGAGGTTTCCACGGAATGGAGTTCTCCGGACACCGGATAATGGGGAAGATCCAGATAGGTTCCCTGCCATCCCGGAAGGGCCCGCTTCAGAAGGGGGTCTCCCAGCACCGTATCGATGGCACCCTCCCGCACCAGCTTCAGCAAATCCGCTTCTTCTTCCAGATGGCAATCGCCCTCTTCCTTCAGGGTTCCGTCCATCCGAAACCAGCTAGCTACGGTGACCTTCGCATCCGGCTTCTGTTCCTGAATCCATTCCCGGATTTCATTGGCGAAAATCTGTTGATGCACAATCAGTATATGGGAACCCAGCTCCGGAAGAATCCGTTTCGTGAATTCCCTTCGACTTTCCGCCTCTACCGGATAACCGGTTTCGTACGGTATGCCGTATTCTCTTTTTAGCATGCGGGCGGTCTTCAAACCGGAAGGAGATACCACCAGATTTCTCTCGGCAGAAAGCGCTTTTCTCACATCCTCCAGGGTGTCGCCCATTCCGTACACCACGCCGCCCGGAACCAGCCGACGGAATTCCGCTCCGCTGTCCACCGCGGTGGTGTCCAGCGGGGTCGCCCCCAGAATGCCCACGCGATTCTCCTTGTCGGTCACCGACTCGTCCAGAAACTCCCGGAAGAGCCACTGATAAGCCTTCTCCTGACCCATATCGTACAGCTCAATGCCGTTGGTCTCCACCGGAAGAACCGGAATTCCCGTATCCTTCTCCAGGAGCCGCTTCAGTGCCCGATAATCCGTAGCGATGGTGGCCGGCACCGGCGTTCCGATGAGCCCGATAAAGGTGGCATCCATATCCTGCAGGGCCTGCCGAATCTTTCGAATCAGCAGCTCATCCCGTCCCAGAATCGCATCCAGATCTCGAAGGCCCGCACTGAAAATGGCGCTCTTGGCACCGCCCCACCGGGGCTCGTCATATCCGCACACGTTGCCCACGCAGCCGCCGGCATCCATGATAATCAACATCCCGCCGTACCCGAACAGCACCGAGGCCGTTCCGGACTGATCCGGGGAAAAAGGTGAAATATATTTACGAAGTCCTTTCATTTCCGGATCCTCCTATTCCTTCGTCTCGTTCATCTCAGCGTCGCCTTCCGCTGCCTGCGTCCAGGTTTCCGCCACCTCATTGGCGAAATTCTTCAGTCCGCGGTAACCGAATGGCTGAATCTCATCGTTCCACTTCACGTTCACGGATTTCGGATAGTAGAATGCCGCATCCGTACCGATGGAGATGTCCACATCCTGGTCCCCGTCGTAATTCATCATGGTTGGGGAAAGGGTGGAATAGATCCGGAGGTCCGGATTGTATTCCCCGATTTCCCGAATATATGGATAATCCTCTTCCGTAATCGCTGCGAAGACGGATTTTACTTCAAATCCCATTTTCAGAAGTGCCAGTGCCATCTCCAGCGGATTGCCGTTTACCACCTGGCCCACCACGAAGGACTTCCCTTTGCAGACTTCCTGCAGTTCCTGCACCGCCTGCTCTGCTTCCCGGTGGTATTCCTCCAGCCGGAATTCCGTCCCCAAAGCGGCGGCGAACAGCTCGTATTGACGGCGAATTCGATCGATCTGGTAGAGCCGGGTCAGCTCCGCGTACGGCATTCCCAATCGTTCCTCCAGTGCAAAAGCCGCCTTCCGGGATTCCGGATTGAGAATCAGGTTAAAGTTGGACGCACCCAGTTCCCGGTATTCCTCCAGGGTCTCGCATCGGCCCACTTCCAGCACCCGGTCCAGTCCAATCTGCCTCAGCAAATCATACAGCTCGCAGTCATCCGCAAGGTGAGTGAAGAATCCCAGCAGATTCACCTGGTTCATCTTCCGCTCTTCCTTCTCAAGAAGGGAATAGATGCTTTCCCGCACCGCCACCATCGGCGGATTCTTTCCCTCTCGCGTCAGCGCATACATATAGGTCGGCACCACACGCACCTCGCCGTGCAGCGCCTCCTCTGCCTTTCGACAGACTCTCTCCAAATCCGTTCCCAGCAGGGCATCCACGCATGTAATGCACAGCACCACGACCTTCGGCTTCGTCTCGCACACCGCCAGGATTTCTTCAATAGCTTCGGGAATCTCCGACAGATGTCTTCCGGTGACGATGTCCGATTCATCCATCTGGAGGAAAAACATTCGATGGCTGTATCCCCCTTCGTCCGCCAGAATCGTGGTATTTCGTCCGCAGCAGGCCGGCGCGATCAGAAGCATGACAGACTCCGGAATCACCAAACCGGCCCGTTTCACTCCGAATCCCTGGGCGCCCGGAGAGTTGTAGGACAAGGTGGCCGGTGAGCTGTATATCAAATGCTCTCCGGACTGAAGTTCCCCGGGAATCCGAAGTTCCGCTGATTTCAGAAGTTCTTCTATTGTGATATAGTAGGCATTTTTCATTATTGTACCTGCTCCTCTTTCCGTTCCTTTTCGTGTTCCTTCAGCAGGAAGTCCGCCAGTTCAAAGAATTTCCCGCTGATCACGGAATCCGGAAGTCCCTGGACCACCGTCATTCCCTCTTCTTCGCATTCGATGATTTCATCGGATCTCGGAATATCGCCTACAATAGGAATCCCCGCATTCCGAGCGAATTCTCCCACCTTTTCCTCTTCTCTCGGAACATTTCGATGGTTGAATACGATTCCTTTTACCGAAGCATATCCCCGGTCCGCAAAATTATCCACCGCCGTGCGAATGTTGTTCGCCGCGTAGAGGGCCATCTTCTCTCCGGAAGTGACGATGAGAATGTCCTCCGCATATCCCTCTCGAATCGGCACCGCAAAGCCGCCGCACACCACATCGCCCAGCACGTCGTACAGCACGATATCCGGCTGAAACTTTCGGAAAATCCGAAGATCGTCGATCAAATTAAAGGTAGCGATAATGCCCCGTCCCGCACAGCCGATGCCCGGCGTCGGACCGCCGGTCTCGATACACTGCACGCCGCCGAATCCGGTGCGCACAATATCGTTGATTTCCGGCTCCCGGTCGTGATCCCGGAGGAAGTTCATCACGGGTTCCAGGGGTTCTCCCCCCAGCAGGTTGATGGTGGAATCCGCTTTCGGATCGCAGCCGATCTGCAGGACCTTCTTGCCCCGCATGGCAAATGCCGCCGCCAGATTGGCCGTTACTGTGGATTTACCGATTCCGCCTTTTCCGTATATTGCAATTTTAATCATACCTCTGCTCCAAACTACATAAAAAATGGACTTCTTCCGAGAAGAAGTCCATTCGATACGGGTCTCCGAGAGCCCCTTATATACTGTATCCGGCACTTCTTCCCGCTTGGTGTTCCTTACGGTCAGTAAGTCTCTGTGCCCTTATTCTAGCACACCCCGGACAGTATTCAAAGCGTTAAGTTTACCACAGATTTCGGCATATTTTTGTCACAGATTCCATCGTTCTTTCACTGCCCTTTGCCTATTAACACCACATGGTCTCACAGAATTCCGTGCCGGACATGCCGCTGTACTCGGAGCAGGAAAGGAGCAGTCCCAGGTGCCGGTCGTAGACGTAAACGGTATCCGACAGGATGTCGTCTTCGGAGACCACCTCCCGGTTCCCGCTCTCCAGCATCGTCTGCAGTTCCTCTTCGGAATACTTATCGCTTTCCGGCAAAATAATGAATTCGTGCACAGAGCTTGGAATTGCGTAGAAATTACCCCCGGCCATCTCGGCGATTTTCTCCGCAACGCCGGGATAGAACAGTGCCACCGCACCCAACCGGAATCGTTTGGTGGTGAGGATGTACATGGAATCGTCATTCATTGCGTAACCTTCTTTTTCCAGCAAATTCTCCCCTTCCGCATTGCCGTCGGAGAAGGTCATCAGCATCGGCGGATAGTATTCTTCGGACAGCATCAGCGCCTCATCGATCAATTCGTCCGCCTGATACTCCATCTCCTTCATCATCGGGTTGGTAATCCGGCACTGCCAGGAATCCATGTCTTCCACAATAATCTCCACGCTGGCGAACATGGTAATGCCCGGCACCACATCCCGGCACGGCACATCCTCCAGATATTTCTCATTTCGGCGCTTGCTCACCACCCGGGCGGACAACTTCACGCCAAAATCCTTCTTCGGGATTCCGTCCATGCCGTTCACCGGCGGCGGCGTCATAATCGCTCCCATCGCATTCCAGGCAAGTGTTCGAGACAGGGATTCGATGCTGTCTCCATGCTTGTACCCTTCATAAAAAATATCCACATTCAGCGCCGGAAGGGCATACACGCCCGGCCGTTCCAGCACGATGGCGTAATGGGTGTAATCGTTGGTCTTCACGAATTCCCGAATGGTGGCGTGCACTTCCATCGTCAGAGTCTCCTCGAAGTACCGGTTCAGCTCCTGTGCCATCGTCTCCGCAAACTGCTTCTTGCTCATTTTTTTCTTTTTTCTTTTCATTTCATACCTCCTAAATGATCAGCATTGCTTCTGACTCCATTATGGCAGAAAAAAAATTCCCCTTCAGTACACATCGTTCGAGAAAAATCGAGAAATTTGTTCAATTTACACAGAAAAAAGAGGACTTTTGTGATACAATTCAAGAAGATTCAACAGGAGGAAGGAACAATGGAAAACACACGGGTGGCCATTCTCGGCATCATCATTTCCGACATGGATTCCGTCGAACCGGTAAACGCATTGCTGCACGAAAACAGTCCCTACATCATCGGACGAATGGGACTTCCCTACCGGGAAAAAGGAATCAACATCATCAGCATCGTCATGGATGCGCCTCAGCAGATTATCAGCACCTTGTCCGGCCGAATCGGACGGCTCAGCGGTATCAGCTGCAAGGTGACCTATTCCAAAGAGTAAGATGCAAAAGAGGGACAACACACCGCCGTGTCGTCCCTCTTCTGTTATTCGTGGGAGATTCCTCTCCGTTCCGCTCATTCCAAATCAGGCAATCCGCCGAATGATTACCCCGATACGATAGCTCGCCTTGTACGTGTTCTCGTGAACCACCTTCTTGGCCACACTCTTCGGTCCCACGGAGAAGAAATAATACTTTCCGTTCTTCGTGTGCTTGTACACCATGGTGTGGTATCCGTCCTGCCAACCCACGATATCCCCCGGCTTCAAGTATCCCTTCTTCACGCAGTCCGCCAAAGACATGTTCAGATTGGTCTGCACCAGATAATTCGGCGACTTGATGAAATAATTCTTCGGAATCTTTTGGTCGTATATCTTCCCCTTTCCCAGGTAAAAACAGAATCCGGAAGGCTCAAAGCCCGCGTTTTGCAAGGACCAGGAAATATAGGTGGCGCAATTCACCTTCTTGGCCGCCAGCCCTTTTTTGTAAGTCGTACCGCCACCGCCGGTATTGTACTTCAGATTGTTTGTCTTAATTAAATTCGCCATCTTGAGCAGCGAATTGTACCACGCAGTGAGAGTGGACTTCGGCATCTGCGCCTCCATCGGCTTTTTGTTGCTCTGCAGAACCGTCGCATTCACCGATGGACTGGTTTCCGGCGGAGTAACCGTATTCTCTCCTTCCGGTTTCGTTCCATTCTCCTTGTTGTCCGTCAGATTCAAATCATTGGAGCTGACGAAATAGAATTTCTTGCCTAAGCGGAAACGATACCACAGAGTCTTGGACCCATTGGCCTTGGTTTCCAGACACAGGGAAAGTGTGGTCCCCTTCTTCAAGGTTCCCTTCTTCCGCATCTTATAGCCGGCACCGTAGCGGTATGTCAGGTTTCGTTTCGCCTTCACCTTCCGATACTGATACCGCACGTGATCCACCTGATTCACCGGCACATATCCCTTCACGCTGCCGCATTTAATGTAGAACCACCGTTGCTTTCTGGAGTAGTTCTTAGTCGTGGTAAATATCATGTGCTCCATGGTAATCTTCTTGTTGTTCGGAATTCGGGTCACCTTCTTGGAGCGAGAAGAGGCACTTTTCCGCACCACAACGCCCGTCCGGCGATTCACCTGTCCGGAGGCCGGTTTCGTGGTAATCTTTACCGTCTTCACTTGCGAATCTTCTGCAGAACTCGCTTCTGCGCCGTAGCTCGCCGGTGCAAACGCCGGTCCCAGCATGCTGATAACAATCAGGGCAATGCCAAACCACCGCAGGAGCTTCCTCATCCCGGACTGCATTCCCCGGGATTCTCCCCCACATGTTTTTTCTTCCATTTGGTTTCTGTCCTTTCTGAATATGTAAAAAGAGCGCTAAAATAAAATTATCCGTTAACTTAACCGATAATTTTATTTTAGCATATTAATAGGCGTTGTCAAGACAACGCCTATTAATTCAACTATTCAGTTTTTCGATAGATTCACCCTATTTCGTCTCTTCTCCGGCCTTCTTGATTTCGTGATACAGAATCGTGTTGGTATCATAATCATAGAGAGCGTAATCGTACTTTGGATTCTCGTTGAATTCAACCAGATAGCACTTGTGTCCTGCCGGAATATCCAGTTCTCCGTACTTTCCGGTTGCTTTCTCTGCATCCGTCAGCTGCGTAAAGAAAATCTGGAACTTGTTTCCGTCGATGACACCCATATTGCCGTTATCATCCTTGGCCAGCGCCACATCCTTTCTGGCACCCAGGTACGCACAAGTTCTGCCGTCTTTGTAGCTGGTGTTCAAGGTGCTGTTGGACATACCGGATACATATACGTCCGGGTAGAAGAACAGAATCAGTTCTGCCGGAATGGTGGAATCCACATCATGTACGTTCGCGTCCTTCAGCTGCTTCTGTTTTTCCGGATACTTCACGGTTGGAGTTGCCGGATGACCCTTGTAATAATATTCATATTCGGAACCGTAGTACTTCTTAACGAAAGCGGTAAACTCCGCAAAGTCCTTTTCGGATGTTACGCGTCCGCCCATGAGAACCATGACCTTCTTGTGATTCTTCACCGCATCCGCAAACATGCTGTCGCTGAAATGGTACCATGCCTTGAACGCCTTATCGTGCTTCTCCGCCTTCAGCTTATTCAGCTTGTCATTCATGTTGTACTGTTCCATGCGGGCCTTTGCCTGAGCCAGGAATTCCGCATCCTGGGATTCGAAGGTACCATCCTTACGGCCGACCCACCACTTCACGTTATTTGCGGATGCCACTGCCACATAGGTGTACTTTCTGAGGCTGTAAGACTCATGATTTGCGGCATACTTCACATCTCTCGGATCTACGTAATGCCCCTTCTTCCAAGCGCTCTTGAGAAGCTTCCATTCTGCCTCGGTGGTATCGTATACGCTCTTGGCATTCTCACCGCCGTACAGCTGGTTGAAGAACACGTAGCTGGAACTTCCGTCTGACAGGAACGTCACATCGTAACGGTTTTCCGGCAGCTTCGTCTTGCATGCCAACTCCAGAACACCCTTTACATAGGTGTCCGTCAGGTAAATGTGGAACTTAGAATTCTTATTCAACGATCTCAGATCCTGCACATACTTCCGCATGTAGTTCGTCATGGTAGCCACATTGCTGGTGGACATCGGATTCTTCATCTTCGGATTCTGCTGCACGTTCGGCGGCATCTTGGACCAATTATAGGATTTCTTTCGTGTCGTTGCGATGGTCGTCGGAATCGGTCTTCCGTCATCCCTCTTGGTGATATCCCACAGGGACAGGGAGAACTGCAGCGGTCCGTAGGTCGCATTCAGCACTGCAATGTTGTATTCCTGTGCAATTACGCCGGCATTCTTCACCGTAACGGTTTTCAGCTTTTTACCCTTCTTGTTGTAGTACTTAACTACAAAATTGTATTTACCCATTGCCGGTGCAGCCATGGTAAAATACTTTTTCTTTGAGGGAATCGAAGAAAGCTTTACGGTCTTGGATTTCTTCTTGGAAACCTTCTTGTCACAGTACATATAAGCCGTTGCCTTAATCTTATAGACCTTTTTCTTTCCCTTTACCTTCTTCAGTGTCTTTACGCCCGGAACGTATACATTCACGGTCTTGTAATCCACCTTTGCCTGTTTCACCTTTACCGTATAGCGACCTGCCTTTTTGGAATAGGTCTTTGCGGTTACTGCCGGTGCTGTACTTTTGGTCTCTGCCGCTGCCTGAAAGGATGCCACGTTAAATGGAATCACGCCCAAGCAGAGTGTCAGAATCAAAGCATAGACCAGGCCTTTTCTTTTGACATTCGTCATACTTCCACCTTCTCTCATTAACCTAAAAATCAGCGAACATAACGAATACTATTTTCTCCCCTTTGCGAATTGGGATCGAAGCTCCTTTCTGTAACGAAACCCGGATGCCAGTCTCGTCTTGAAAGCATTCTTATAAAAGCAGATTTTCTTTTTTCTATACTTTACAATGTATTTTCCGGAAACAAAAAAAGATTCCTTCTGCTTTCGGCTTAATCCCACCGATTCGTCAAAACTAGGATTCAACGTAATCGTATCTTGGTTAAATTCTAGAGTAAACCACCATTTATTACAAGGAGAAATCGGTATTTCAACTTTAAAGCTTCCAATTTCTGCCACGTGTTCGCCAACGTATCCCGCAACAAACCCCGCTTCCGCATATTCAAAATGAATCGGAATCTGTTTTCCTTGATTGGAACAGATGAACATCTTTTGGGGCGCGTGGGGGAGACAATCCGTCACACATCCTTCGATACATGCGTTATTCCCATCCAATTCAATAGCGGTAACTCTCAGAAAGCTCGGCGCCGTGAGATTAATCAGCCTCAAATCATTATAATACAGAACCCCACGCTGAAGCGTTACCTCATCCAAAATTTGAAATCCATACTTCAACAGGAACAGATAAAGCCGTCGGTATTGATTTAATCCGTCATGTGTAGAAATCACCTTATCATCAATACACGCTAGCGTCTGTTTCATCATTTGGATATAAGTATTTCGTTCTTCCGCATTCAATTGTTGAATTGCTTCAGGAATATATTTTCGCCATTGTATATCGTAACGAATCAAGTGCTGCACATAAGCAGGGACACAGCCATACTTTTTCTTTGTGTATTCTATCAGCTGCAAATAATAGTTCTTTGGAATATCCAGATAGAATTCTTTCCGCATTCGAATGGTCCCGGTTAGAGAATCCCCCGTTTCGAAGCGGCGATAAAAGTACGTTGCATCTGCACAGATTCCCAGCTTCAGGCGCTTCAGAATTACAAAAGCATTGAACAGCGCATCTTCCGCGGTTCGCAGTCTGCCGTCAAATCGCACATCTTGAATCGCTTCACTCCGAAACACAGAATTGCCGATTGCCGATTGAACGTATTCCGGGTTCGCCTTAAGATCGATTACTTGATTTCCGTTTTCAAAACGCCAGTTCAGGGCATGTTCTTTTCCATGAAAATCCCCTACATGCTCCAGTCGACAAACGCATACGTCAAATGCATCCTTTTCCTGTTTATACAAGTGATACACCTTTTCCAATATGGTCTGCGAATAGTAATCATCAGAATCCAGAAAAGCCGTATACTCTCCTTCGATTTTTTCCATTCCGATATTTCTTGCGCTGGCGACCCCACCGTTTTCCTTGTCGATGTATATGATATTTTCCGGAAACCGTTGAAAATACTTTTCGCACATTTCGCCGGAATTATCTTGGCTTCCATCGTTTACCAGAATCAATTGAACGTTCTCTTTGAATCCGATAGACTGCTTTATGACGGATTCGATGCACTCTTCCAGAAATGCCTCCGCATTATATACCGGTACGATAATTGAAAACTTGTACTTATTCAATTCTCCCTCCTCTTGTGTCTCTATTACTTCCAAAAGCGAAATCTGAACTTCCGCCGACTCGTATACCCATTGAATATTAAATCATATACCGTCCGCCGTGACCGATATGGTTCAGGTACACCAGCTGGGATCCCATATGGAGAACCAGAAGCCCGATGCCTACGACAAAATAGGCGATTTTCAGATTCTTCTTTCCCTTGCAGAACTCCGGATCGTACAGGTTCTCGACGAACTTTGCCATGCTGATTACGAACATCAGATATACCGCAACCTTTTTTCCCCAGGCAAAATTACCGTGAGTCGCTCTCGGACCGCTTTCCGAGAAGGTGAAGTGTTCCGCATATCCCCACAACACCGTCAGCCAGCCCACCGCGAATTCCGGTTTCTTTAACGACTTCAGGTTAAAAGCAAGTACGAACAGCGGAAATGCCAGTCCGGCAATAATACTCAGTGTGATGGAAAAATCCTGATTGAAGTAGGCCCGCCCCAGATCGATGACCACCTTGGAGGCTTCTTTTCCCGCTTCCACAGACGCCTGCTGGGTATCCTTTCCGAATAGGGTTTGATTCAGCATTAGGAAGTAAATGCAGGCCGGAAGCATGGTGAGTCCCATGATTACCACCTGTCGAAAGCGATACGCCTTGGATACGATGCGGCAATCCCTTATCTCCGATATATCGACGGTAAGGAATACATCCGCCAGCAGTACCATCGCTGCCGCCGGGAAGAAGGCCATGATAAAGCTTGGTTTCGCCCAGGCAGACAGCAGAAATGTCACCGCCAGAAGAATCCAGGATTTCACGGAAATCCCTTCCATATAATTCTCGTATACCTTGTAGAAAACCAGCAGTGCAAAGATGGAGAACACCGTCACCATAATCTGTGTGGGATTCTGCCACGCGTATTTGCTCTGAGTCTTTGCATAGAAATACGGCATGTACTTCGGAATGTAAATCGGTCCTGTGTACAACGCCACCAGAGAAAGTACTTCTGCCGGAATCCGGGTCTTGGTGATTCCTTTCGTGAAAAACCGAATCAAGAGGTAGTTCCCCACCACCGTAAAGAGCACCAGCAATCCGATTACCGCAGCGATGCCCCAAGGACTGGCAGTTACCTTGTCCATGTATTTCACCAGAAATCCGATCATCCGATAGGTGTACTGGTCGCGTCGGGCAATATTCAAGTGAAGTGCCGTGTCCGAAAAATATTTTCCGTTATACAGAATACTCTGCCGATACGCCAGCAGAGTTTCCATCGCAAATGTCAGCACCAGACAGATACCGAACACGATATCTGCCGGTCGCTGCAGCCGTTCCAATTTATTTTTTTCCATTCTCGTCCACCTTGCATACAATCATTCGCAGCTTGCCGTTGCTGTCCGGCGGAATGGAGTTGGACCATTCGAAGTCGATGTCCATATGGTGCTTGAATCTTTTGTTCAAAGCCTTATCCAGTTCCTTTTCGATCTGCTCCAATGTTTTCGGGGATTCCTTGCTCTGTACGCATTGAACCACGATATGGGTGTAGGAATCCTGCACGAAACGAATCTGAACCACATCCTCGCAATGAGCGATAATCGGGGCGATTTCAAAGAAGGTGGTCACCTCACCGGTGTCATAGCGGAAGAAGTCGTTCATTCGTCCCTGAAGACCGGTCACGTAACGAACGCCGTCCCGCACTTCGGAAATGGCCTTATCACCAATCTTATAGTTAATCAGCGGAATGTCCGTCTTGAACAACGGGGTGATTACCACGGAACCCGCATCGGCCAGCCGGTCGTTTTCGTCATAGATATTGATTACATATGCATCGTAATGAATGATATGCTCCGGGCTGTCGAAAAGCTTCAGCATGCAGGAACCGGTTTCGGCGCTGCCGTACGCATCGATAATTCCATCTCCCAGAATTTCCTTGAACAGCTTTCTGGCTGCCGGATCCGTCATCTCGCCGGAGGCGCAGAAGAATTTCGGCTGCCAAATTTCGCTGTGATTCTCCTTGCAGTACAGGCAGAGACGCATCAGTTCCGTCTTGTTCATGTACAGGAAATCCGGTTTGTATTCGTTTACCTGCTTGATCATGTCCTCTTCCGGTGCATATTGATTCAGAAAACCTCTTCGGAGGATGCCGAATTTCTGCAGGAACGTATCCGCACCGGCGGAAGTACTGTGAGCACTCTTTCGGCTCATGGTCTTTCCGCGGAACGGGTTGTATCCCGCCATACACATTACCCGGAACCAGTCGGCCATCATGAAAGCCTTCTCCTTCGGAGAATACAGAAGCATCAGCGGCTTTCCGGAAGAACCGCTGGTAGTGTCGTGAAACCAATCCTTGTACTTCGGTTTTTCCGCTTCTTCGTTCATCCACGCACGAAGTTCATCCTTGGTGAGAGGCGGCAGCTTCACCAAATCCTCCGCAGTACGGATATCCTCCGGCTTCACACCGGCTCTGTCAAAACGCTCCCGATAGAACGGGATCCGGTACGCCTTCTTCATGAGCTTGTGAAGACGCTTCTCCTGAATCTTCTTCAGGCGAATGTAGTCATCTCCCTTCGGATACTTTCTGTTCAGTTTCATCAGGTCAAAGAACAGAAATACGTTTACCATTTTTTTCTGCAATTTATCCAGCATTTATAATTTCCCTCCTATTTCCACACCAGGTCGCGAGTAATGTCATCCGATTCGCATTCCACATGCAGAATGTCTTTAATTTGTTCTACTCTCTCCAGCCATTGCTTCTCGGATTCCGCTTCCACAATCAGCGCCAACCGATTGGTCTTGTTCAGCTTCTCCACCGGAACGTCCATTCCGATATGCAAATTATCCAGTTGATTGCGGTGCACATACGGCAATGCCTTTACTTCCTCCAGACCCGAGATGCTCTTCACCGTTCCAAAGGGCACGTAGAAGGCCTTGTATCCGGAATACTTCCCGGTAGCTTTCGATTGCGGCATCTCTTGAAGCTTCCCCAAAGCAATGTCTACCAGGAATTTCTCCACATTGATTCCCGTTTCCAAGGAAATCAAATCCGATGAGATGTACACGCCGCCGCCTCTGGCCGCCGTCTCCAGCAGGTAGATTTCGTCGCCGTCCATGATAAATTCGCTGTGCGTCAGTCCCTGCTTCAGCCCAAAGGCTTCGATGATTTCCCGATTTCGCTCCAGCACGCGCCGTACCGTCTCCGGATTTCGTACCGACGGTGTTCGGCGGCTTTCCGCTGCGTAAGCGTTCTCAATATCGAAATAGTGGGTGTCTCCGATAATCAGATTCCGGAACGTTCCGTCAAAAGCCATCCCTTCCACGAAGAACTCCATTCCCATGGCCATCTTCTCGATGATTACTTCTCCGCTGGATGAGAATCCGGCACTCTCCTCAAAATGTTTCCGAATATCCTCTTCCGAATCGCAGGAATAGATTCCCCGGCTTCCCTGGGAATCCAGCGGCTTAATGATGACCGTCGTTTCCTCCAATTCTCGCCAAAAGGACACCGCATCCTCTGCGGAAGTTACGGTGCGGTTCGGAAGGCACGGAATTCCTGCCGCTTCCATCACTTCCCGCATTCTCGATTTATCGGTAAAAAGAAGTCCCGTCTCGTAACCGATTCCCGGCAGACCCATCTGTTCTGCCACGTAGGCCACGGTGCGAACAGAGATGTCCGTCTGATCCGTAATGATTCCGTCGATTTTCTGTTCTCGGCAGAAGTTCAACGCTGCATCCTGATCTCTCACGTCGATGAGACATCGCTCCTTGATGTAGGGTTCAAATGCTTTGTCTATTACCGGTGCAATCAGCACCACGTCGTTTTCTTTTGACGCCTCCTGAACCAAAGGAAGCTGGAAATCACCGGCTCCCACGATTGCAATCTTTTTTCTTCTCATTATACCAATTCTTTCTGTTTTCTTTAACGTCAGTGAGTCTATTGTATCACACTTTGGAAAAGGCGAACACAGCGAAATCGCATAGGACGATGTCCTATGCGATTATTGAATTCACTATACAATAAATGCTGTTGAACTAATAGCTGACTACACGGGTCTTAGTCGGAACGTTCTTATAAATCCACTTTGCCTCACCGGTGAACATTCTGGCACAGCCCTTGGTGTTCGGCTTATCCTTTACCGGCTTCAGCATTTTATTAGTTCCTTCTCTCCAACATACGGTATGGAAAGCATTTCCTCGTCCGGAGGAACCCTTCTTTCCAAATGCGGACAGATACTTATAATAATATCTCAAGCCCTTATTGGTAACACGATGCCGATCGTACTGTTTCCGAATCAAAATATAATTCATATTGGTCGGTGTCGGATGGGCAAACGTACCGGTAGAACAGCGATAGGTCTTCTTGAGAACCCATTTGCTGTGCTTGTTGGCTCTCTTGAACACGTATACCTTCTGGGTATACTTGCTGAGCCAAATCAGATAATTGGTCGAGCTCTTGAACTTTTTCTTGTTCACGTAGCTCTCCTTCACGCTCTTGCTCCAGTCATTGGACTTTCCTGCAACGTGGTTCTTCAGCTTAATGGATTTGTAATTCACCCAGCCCTTTTTCTTCAGGTTCTTGTCATCAAAATATACCCTCTTTACCACGCCGTACTGCGGAACAACTTTCGGGCTCTTCTTTTTGATTACCACAGTCTTTCCCTTTGGAAGATAACCGATTACTTTTTTGCTCTTTGCGGATTTATAAATCGGAATGCGCTTTTTTGACTTCGCGGTGAACCAATAATTCCGCACCGCTATCGTCAGATACTTCCCTGCGGTGACCTTTCCGCTTCTTACATGAGTCGAAGCAGCGGCATCCGTAGTATTCGCCGCCTGAACCCAGTAATAGTAGGATCCGCCTTTTCTACGCTCGGAGAATGAGGTGCCGGTTACCGTTTTAAGCGGCTTGCTCGGACGAGTGGTCTTTGTATTCCGATACACGTAATAACAGTTGGCCCCCTCAACCTTATCCCAAGTCACTTTAATCAAGTTGTCCTTCTTTGCGCAAGTCGCCTTCAAATCCGTGACTTTTCCCGGGAACTTCACGGAATAAGTCTCCTTAGACTGAATACTAACTTCCTTCGCCGAAGCATCTTTGGCCTTCGCCTCAAGGCAATACACATGGCCATCTTCTACCGCAATCGTCGCCTTGCTTCCCATCGCGATACCGGTGGCCACGGCCGCATTTTTCGTCTGATCGAAGACATCAAAAGTCTGTGCTGTGTATCCGGCAGTGGCATCCAGCTCGCACTGAATGGTGACCTTCTTCGTTCCGGATACGTTCAGATACAGGCTGTTGCTCACCGGGGCAACCGTCATCTTCAGGTCATCCGTCACCACTTCTGTAGAAGCGGCAGTCCCGGAAGCATTCGGATCCGTATTCTCATCCTCCGCCTGCTCTTCATCACCTGCACCGGATTCTTCTGTCTTTGGTGTATCCTCCTGCACCGTTTCGTCGATCGGTGTCGAAGCATTTGGTGTATCCACATCCGCAAATGCGATTGCGCCTTCCAATAAGGTGCCCAAACACATAATTAATGTTAAAAGCAAGGCTACGTACGCTACGGCTTTCTTTCCGTTCTTTTTAAACATACATCTTCCTTTCTCATCAAGTTGACAAATTCATTTCTTTATTTCTACGATTGTAGCACAGTGAGACCAAAATCTCAATAAATAAACTACCACAAAGGGATTTTATAAAAATCATTTCATGAGCTTATTTCTTTTTCTTATTGGATTTCATGAACTCCGTGTATCGCGGCAGCACTTCTGCCGGATCTCCCTGTTCAATCATCTCACCGTCGTTTAACCAAAGCACCTCATCGCACAATTCTTCAATCGTACTCAAACTGTGGGAAACGATTACCACCGTACGTGTATCATCGGAAATGAGTTCCTTCATCTTATTGTAACTCTTCTCCTTGAAACGCTGGTCACCCACACTCAGGACTTCGTCGATCAGCATGATATCCGTCTCCAGAATCGCCGTAATTGCAAAAGCCAGCTTTGAGTACATTCCGGAAGAATAGGTCTTTACCGGACGATCGATGAATTTCCCGATATCCGCAAAGTCGATGATTTCTTTTTCCTTCTCCGCAATCTGCTCCTCGGAGAAGCCCAGCAACATTCCGGAAAGGTATACGTTCTCCCTTCCGGTCAGTTTTTTGTTAAAACCAACACCGATGGACAGCAGGGACACCCGACGTCCGTGCAAGTCAATTGTACCCTCATCCGGCGAGAAAATTCCCGCAATGGCCCGGAGCATAGTAGACTTACCGCTTCCGTTTTTACCAATGATTCCCAGAATCTTTCCCTCTTCCAAATCAAAGCTCACGCCTTTAAGGGCTTCGAAAATTTCAACTTTGTCTTTCAACCGCATCCAACTGGATCGAATGGATGTTTTCTTTAGGCCGCGGTAGCAGATATGTAAATTTCTCACCGACAGCGCAATTTTCTTCTCATTATCACTCATTAGATCACCTTCGCGTAACTGTTCTCGTTCTTATGAATTAAATGAATGCCGATCACATTCAGAATCAACGCAATGCCCAACCATACCAGCAGCCACTTGAAACTCGGCAGCTGATTGTACAGCATCGTCCGACGGAGTTCATTCATCAGCATCGCAATGGGATTCACGCGAAGCAAAATGAAGCATAAAGTTCCTGCCAGTCGTTCATTGATATTATAGAAAATACCGGAAAGATAGAATACCATCCGCAGCAATACATTTGTGAGGTTTGCCAGATCGTTTACGGTAACTCCGTAGTTCATCAAAATCATTCCGATTCCGAAAGTCAGCACATAGAGAATCGCTGTAATCGGAATAAAGAAAATGATATGCCAGCTTAAATGCACTCCCTGAGCGAACATCAGGCAGAACGTGATAATCATGGAAATTCCCATCTTGAACAGATACGTGTACGATTTTGCCAATAACAGAATGTACTTCGGGATATACACCTTCTTGACCAAATCCCGGTTGCTGGTAATCAGCTTTACGCTTCCCTTCACCATGCGGTTGAAGAAATCCCAAGCAGTCAAACCGATAAATACGAAGGACGCAAAATACGGCGTCTTGTTATGAAATACATATCCAAAAATAAACGTATAAATCAGCATGAAGCACACCGGCTCGATAATCCACCATAACCAGTTCAAATAGGAGTCCGCAACTTCACTCTTGAGCTCCGCTTTCGCACTTCGAATTGCATATTTATGATACTTTTTTATATTCGAAAAAAACTTATTCATGTACCCACCTTTTAAAAAAAACGTTAACATAAACCACGCTATTATAACGCATAAAGCCACTTATTTCAACTATATGAATTAAATGTCTCGTTTGTCAATCCGGAAGTTTCGCGCGCTCTAAGTTTATTTCTTTTCACTGCTTGAACTACTGAATTTCCACTGTCTTCTTAAAGACGTCCATTTTCATCTGCCCGTTAATCTTCACCCGATATACTGACCACGGCAAATCCGCACGCGTGGAGTTTCGATACCGACCGAAATTAAAGCCTAAGCGATAATGGCTTCCCTTGAATGCAGTAACCGCCTCATCGGAAAAGTAACCGTACGGCCAAGCCATATATCGGTATTTCGGATTGGTCTTTGCAAAATCTTCCTTTAACTCTTCATAGCTTTTCTCAAATACCGCCATCCGATTGTTTTCATAATGATGAAGATTATATGTATGACTCTGTATCATGATATTCGGATATTCAACCTGTATTCTCTCGATTAAGTCTGCACCCATGAAATGCCTTGAAGCGTCATCCATATAAAATGAAGTAACCGGCTTAATCCTCGATTCTACGACGAATGCCGTTGCCTTAAATCCGTATTTCTTCAAGATTGGAGCTACCCGATAGTAGAATTCATAATCGCCATCGTCGAAGGTCAGCACGATACTCTTTTTCTTTACAGTGTGTTTTCCCTCATACCAACTATAGTACTCATCCATGGTCAGCGTCTTGTAATTGTGTTTATACAAGTATTCCATCTGTTCTTTGAAATCATCCACGGACGCTACCCACTGGTCATCCGGATAATTCGTCTGTTTAACCTTGTCGGAAACGATTCGATGGAATGTCAGCACTGGGATTTCCAACGCATCATCCGTATTTCCCGGAATCATGATGCCCGTCTTCGGATCGAAACAGTGTTTTTCCTTTTTTCCGTTCACCGGAACCGTTTTCCATCCGGTGACCTGTTTTCCGTTCTTGTCGTACCATCGGTTCCCGGCCTTGAATCTAACCAGCCCGGTCTTCATTACACCCTTTGAGTTAAAATAGTACTTTTCACCGCGAATGGTTTGACAAAAGCGTTTCATGAACCCGTTTTTTTTATCAAAATAGAATTTGTTTTTCCCTATTTTTTTCCATCCTTTTGCCAATTTGCCCTTTTTTACGCAATAGTACTTTCTTCCGGAGCGGGAATGCCATCCCTTCTTCCATTTTTTCAATACTTTATTGGAAACGTATTTGCTCTGAGCATGCGCCTTCGTCGCGCCGTAAATGTTTTGATGACTGGTTGGCATACAGACAAAGCTCAAAATTAAAACAAAACAAACAAATAACCTTTTCATTGAAATCATTCCCCCAATCTCAAAATACATTAATTTAACAACGTTTTTATCATTCTCCTTTAATACATCGTTTTATGTAAGAAAAAGGCCTCAACAACCAGCGCCCCAACCGAAAAGCTTTGGATTTTCGAATTCTTTTTATCTCCTCCTGAAGCTTCTTTTTCGTCAGCTGCAAATCCTTCTTTTCTTTTTTCAATGTCCGAATCGTTTCCTTTTGATCGGCAATCTTCGCCTTATACTTCTCCGCTTTTTCTCGGTGCTTCTCTTTCAATCCATCAATCGCTGCCAGATCCTTCCGTTCCCTCTGTATGCGGGGTAGAATCGCCGCCTCAAAGAAAATCCGCTCCTCCGGGCTGCACTGCCGGAGAAATATCTCCTGATTCTCCTCATTCAATTCCAGATAGGTGTTTTTCACAAATTCGTGCCGGAAGGCCAATTCCTGAATTACCGCCGATTCGCATTCCGGAAAGTCGTACCCGGATTCCCGAACCAACTTGTAATCCAGAATCAGACTTCGGAATGCACTCTTGCACCGATGCACCGTCGTCGGACGGTGTTCCAGAGAATTGTCACGAATACGCCTTTTCACCAGCACTTCATTCAATGCCATCACCCGTTTCGCCCTCAGGAGCACTTCGAATGTATACGGAATATCTTCAAAAATAATTCCGGGTTCAAAGGAAAAATGATTCTCCTGCAGAAACTCCCGGCGCGCCATCTGCAAAAACACATTCACTCGGTATTCCAGCTGCGTTTTGAATAAAAGCATCATTTCTCGGCCGCTGAAGGGTTCCTTGGGATATTCTCTTTTTCGCATGGGCTGATTCACCCGATTGTTCTTCCACCGCTCCGCAGCAATCTCATTTTCGAAATAATTCTCGTAGGTAAAAAAGAGTACATCCAGTTTCTTTTCGTTGCACAGGGCAAGTCCCTTTTCCAACACACCCAGTTGATAGTGGTCATCACTGTCCAAATAACAGATGTATTCCCCTTTTGCTTTTTCAAGTCCCAGATTTCTGGCGACGCTGACACCGGAATTCTCTTGATGAAAGACTCGAATGTTTTCATATTTTCCGGCATAATCCTCCAGCATCTGTCCGGATCCGTCGGTGGAGCCGTCATCCACCGCAACAATCTCGATGGATAGTTTTTCTTCTGCCAAAACACTGCCCAAGCATTCTTCCAAGTACTGCGCGTTATTGTACACCGGAAGAATTACGCTGATGTCGTATTGCTTTTCCATGATGTCTCCAGCCTTTGTCTCAACAAAAAAGCTTTTTTATTCGAATTCTTTGTGATAGAACCGAGAATTCTTTCCCAACTCCAGATTAAATTCGTCGTATCCCATTTCCTCGGACAGGGTTTTCTTCGAGGAAAACAGATTCGTTCCCAATCCCAGCCGATTTCCTTCAATGGAATAGCCCATGGACGACAGGATGGTCGGGAAAAGGTCCATCGTTGCTGCGGTCCTCTTCTGATTAATCTTCTGATAAGGCGACGCGGGGTTGATAAACACATCAATCGCTTCCCGATCTTTCTTATCCACTCCCCGCACCAGTTTCTTATCCATTCGCGGGTGATCTCCCAGAATGACGATAGTGGTGTTCTCATAGAAGTCCTGCCCTTTGCACCAATTCACAAACTCCTGCACCTGCCGATCGGCACATGCCACCACGTTGGCGGTTTTGCTGCCGTTCCCCGTCGGGCATTTCCAACACTTGTATCCGCCCACATGGTGGGTATCCACCGTCAGCATCGTACAGTTAAACGGTTTTCCTTTATCTGCCAGTTTCAGGATTTCGTCTTTTGCCGCTTCATAGGTTCTGAAATCTTCCATTCCCCACCATACCTTGTAGTCCTTATCGATATACCCGGCATCGATTGCGGAGTAATAATCGAAGATTTTGTAGTTTCCGTGCTCCCGGAACAATTTCTTCTTTCGGCCGAAGGTGGAATCCGAACCACAGATGAATTCCTGATTATATCCTTGCTTCTCCAGGATATCTCCCAGAGTGGTTACCCCTTTAGCGAATTTCTCATCATTATCGTTTCCTTCATTCTTATTCATTCCCATATTGAAATCAAATGGAATTCCTGAAGAGGATGCCAGCAAAGATGCTGTGGTCCAGGTCGTGCCGGACGGATTGTGCGTTCCGGCCATTCCCTTTCGATCCCCAAAGGCGATGTTCTCTTGCTGCAGATTATAGAGATTCGGCATCAGATTGTGATTCTGATAGCCTCCCAGATTCTTCGACGCATAGGTGGTCTCCATACTTTCCATATATACGATGATAACATTCCGTTTCCGCTTTCGTGTGTTCTGAATCTGAACAGAGGATGGGGCTACGTATTTTTCGTCGTATATTTTCGTATATGCAAGTTTCGAACGCACAAAATCCGACACTTCCAGCACCTGATCGGCATACAGATACACCGGCTTCGCCAGAAAAATGCAAATCAACAGGATTGTTACATGGTAAACACCTCGAAGCACGTACCCCCATTTGCTTCGCACCCACCGGTACTTCGGCTTTTCTTCTTTCGCTTCATGCTTTATCGTTTCTCCCTGTACATCGTGCTGCCCCTTAGATTCATCCTCCCGAACTTTTCTCCGTCCCACTCTTCGGAACAAAATCACGTCCGCCAGAATAAGCAGCAGTACGATAACCGTCGCTTTAATTAAATCCGGTCGGCACTCCTGAAGCGCTTCATTCATGAAACCGGTGTCCGCCCCGGTCAATCCCAGATTGAAAGTATACACGATTTCCCGGAACCGCGTACCGAACGTAACGTCATACCAATCCGTCAAGGTCCGGCCGGCCACAGCAAAATACAGCAGCAAAGCGATAATTCCATAATAGAGAACATACAAAACAGATTTAATTGTCGTCTTAATTATCTTCTTCATTTTACAACCCTGTCAAAAGTATACTGTATTTCTGTGATGGCACTTGGATTATAGGCCACAATCACCGTATCGATTTCCGGATGATTCCGAATGTAATCATATAATGACGCGGTTTTATAATGTCTCAAATCCAACGTAGTGACATTCTTTGTGTACAGGGATAAATATGGCATCAGCGCACAAGAAAAAGAATCCCGTATCAATAGAATATGTCGGTTGTTCTTCACCTTCTCATTTGTCACACATTCTTCCGGATGATCTCCCCCACAATATGCAGCATAGGTATTCACTCGGAACGGATTTTTTTCTAAATTTTCAGGAACAATAAACGCTGCTTTAAAATCACCTGCCCGCTCTACGGATTTTTCCGCTTTTGGCATACGGTACCGAAACTGATTGTCAAATTTCGGAATCAGCATATCAAAATCATCCATTCCGGCATAAGAACTGCCGATTTTCTTTCCGATGGCACCCAGAAACAAGTCCGAATAGTGCTCTTTCCGATAATTATTCAAATTCCGATATTCCGGATAATCTTTCCACTTCGAATCCACCCGAGATAGCTTCTTGGAAATTTCTCCCGCCGCCCACAGTGCGGTCGCCGGCTTCCAATGCTGGTCTGTTCGGAAAAAGCTATCTGTAGATTTAATGTTTTCGTCCTTCATTATATCTCGGACATCCATTCGCTGCACAGATTTTTTATCCAACATCTTCAGAATTTCATCCGCATTTTGATTCCCGTACTCCGGAACCCCTGCCGGATATTCTGCTTCGTCCTGCACCTTATACGGAAGCTCCACATAAAGGAAATTCTTTCCCTGCTTTTCCACATACCGGGACAGTTCCACCACATTATTGGCATACTTATTCAGGTCTTCCGGAGAGTCCTTTCTCAAACTGTACATCAGCATTCCGTTTTCCAGACGATACCAATCCTTCTCCAGGTCAGCGGTTTTTCCCATCCCCTTTTGGAACATACCATTTAAATTAATCCATTGATTTCGATTTGCTAAATTCAGTGTTATCGTGTTGGAAATTGCCTCCAAAGATTCTTTATTAAAACCACTTATCTGACCGTTGCTGCCCAGCGCCTCCGTCTGAGGCTGATGATTATTCTCCGCACCGTTCATTGAATCCCATACATTCATTCCGGTGCGAAAACCGAAGAACAGCAGAAAACAAAGAAATATTACTGCAATGATTCGATTTCTCATGATTTCTCCTTTCTTCTCTAAAAGTTAAAATAAATAAACGGATTGTAACTTCCGATGACGATATACGATACCGACACCAGCAGAATACCGATGATGAACACCCCGGAAATCACATCCGCGGCCCATTTTCTTTTAGCTGAAACCCTCTCTTGTTTCAAACGTTTTCCCATCCACGGAACCAGTGGTAAAGAACCCACAATCGCTGCCAGCCAGAAGTATCGGTACTGGGTTAGATAGAAAATTCCCGGTGCGGAGAGACCCCAACCATCGGCACCGAACATACAGCTCATATAATGTACGGCGTCTCCCAGGCTATCCGCCCTGAAGAGCACCCACTCCATGATGACAAAGAACATGGTTGCGATATACTTCAGCGGATTCATCCAGCGATATTTTGCCTCTTTGTGAAGTCCCAGCTTCTTCTCCGTCACCAGAAGCACGAAATATGTCAGACCCCACAGGATAAATGTCCAATTCGCTCCGTGCCAAATTCCCGTCAGGAGCCATACCACGAAGAGATTGAAGATATGCCGTGCCTCCGTTTTCACCCGGTTTCCGCCCAACGGAATGTAGACATAATCCCGGAACCAGCTGGACAAAGAGATGTGCCAGCGCCGCCAGAACTCCGTAATGGAACGGGAAATATACGGATAATTGAAGTTTTCGTCAAAGTGGAATCCGAACATTTTCCCCAGTCCGATGGCCATATCCGAATATCCGCTGAAATCGAAGTAGATCTGGAAGGTGTAGGCCAACGCCCCCAGCCAGGCCATCCCTGCAGTCAGCGGCATGTCCGCACCGAACCATTGCACCGTTCCGTTCCCGAAACCAAAGGCATGATCCGCAATCAGCGCCATGTTGTTGGCCAGCAGCACCTTCTTGCCCAACCCGATGATGAATCGCACCACACCATCGGAAAAATCCTGCAGATTCTCCTTCCGATTATTAATCTGATCCGCGATGGTTTCATATCGCACAATCGGTCCGGCGATGAGCTGAGGGAAGAAGGAGATGTACAGGCCCACATTCAGCAGGTTTTTCTGTGCCTCGCCTCGTCCCCGGTACACGTCGATTACGTAGGAAATCGCCTGAAACGTGAAAAAAGAAATTCCGATTGGCAGCGCGATTTCCGGCACCTTCCAGTGTGCGTGAAGTACCAAGTTCAGATTTTTCACCGTAAACGCCAGGTATTTGTATATGAAAATAATCAGCAAATTGATGAAAACGTCCAGTGCAATCAGCCACCGTACATTTTTGTTTGCTTTATGCTTTCCAACCAGCAACCCAAAGAACCAGTTCACCAGAATGGATGTCATCATCACCAGTACGAATCGCGGTTCACCCCAAGCATAGAAGAGCAAACTGGCCAGGCACAGAAAAACGTTCTGCGCCCGACGGTTAAATTTGAGTGCGTAATTTACAAGCAGCACTACCGGAAGGTAGATAAATATGAATACATTACTTGAGAATAACAACTTTATTCCTTTCTATTATTCTTTCAACAGCTTCTCCAAAACATGAGCAATCCGCTCTCCGCTTTTCCCATCGCAAGCAGACATATACCGTTCATGAAATTCTTTTGCCCGATCTGCTTCGCTGAAATCTCCTTTGCAGATATACTCTTCCAATTCTCTGTAGCTGCGCAGCAGTCTCCCCGGCAGATCCTTTTCGTAGTCCAAATAGAAATCCCGATTGTATTCATCGTAGTCGTAACAATAGAACACCATTGGCTTATTCAACAGCGAGTATTCAAAGATGACTGAGGAATAATCGGTCACCAGCAGGTCCGCAGCACACATCATTTCGTTGGTGGTGAAATCTTCCACCTGAATGATATTCTCGTATGGATTCGTCACAATTCGATTCTGCATCACCGGATGCGGGCAGATTAGGAACACCTGATTCTCTTTTAAAGAATGGCTTAACGATTCGAAATCCATCTCCGGACGGAAATCACGCTTATCCTTTCCCTTTCCATCCCGAAAAGTAGGTGCATACAGAATCACCTGCTTTCCCTCTAAATTCGGATATTCGGTCAGAATTCTTTTCCTTACCTGTGCCACATATTCCGAATCCAGAAGTTCATCGGTACGCGGAACGCCATAGGCTTTCACACGGTCTTCATCAACGCCGAACGCTCCGGCATAGATTGCTCTCACATTCTCGCCGCTTACGGACACCAAATCATAATCCCTATGGTATAGGTAATCCACATCCGGAAAGAGTGATGTTCCGTCCGCACCGAATTTCTTGAAAGCGCCGGCAGCATGCCACAATTGCACAAATTTCTGTCCCGGCTTCTTCCCAAATTTTCGGAACAGGTAGAAGTAATCATCCGTGACCACCACTTTGCTGGAATACACCGCCTGAATCGCCGCATCCATCTGCTCATCGTCATAGGGCATCATCCGGGCGAATACCACCGACTTCGCTCCGGTATAGTCGTATACGCCTCGAATGTTCGGAAGCAATTCTTCATTGCTTCGTGCCGTCACAAAAGCAATCTGATTTTTCAGCTTCAGCTTCCGAATTTGTTTTCTCCAGCGGCGGTTCTTCAGATAGGTGGATTCGCCTTCTTCATTCTTTTTCTGTTTCAACTCCGCAAGATAGCTCCGATGGAGTTTGATTCGATTCCAAGCCGTTGATTTATTTGTGAACAGAGCGCCGTTATTATAACGAATCAGCCATCCGTTTCTCTCCGTGTAGGAATGATGGTATTGCTGCTTTAATTCGATATCCTGCATCATTTTGGGATATATTTTTATATCTGTCCCATCAAAAGAGAGCGTAAAAGTCAACTTCATCTTATCCTGAAGGGTGATGTCAAATAAGAACGATTTCCCGTAAATCAGCACTTCTCCAAACCGATCTCGTACATCCTTGCTCGAACAGTCCTGCATCGCCGCTTTCCAAGTCTTGCCGGTTTGATCCTGCGCAAGTACACTTATTTCCTGTTCAGAAGTTCCGGCACAGATGCTCCCGCAAATGCGGAGCATCCCCTGTTCCACCGTCATCGTATAGAAACGGAATGCATCATGCTTTAAATTAATCAACCGATGTCCGTTATACACAAGCTGCCCGGAGGATCCGGTCATCTTCTGAAGAATCTGCTTTCCGTATTTCAGCACATACAGTCCCAGACGCTGACGTTGCACTGTCCCCGGTGCTTTGTCGATGATATTATCCGGAATACCGTCCAATCCTTGACGCAGCAGCCGGATATACTCCGTTCTGGATTCTTCACTAAATTCTCCCCGGGTATCCGTGCCTTCCAAATATTGGCGCATAATATACATCTGCAAGTTTTGAACATAAGAATCCAATTCCGGCATGCATCTTTCCTTCAGCGTGCAAAACAAGCCTTTCAGTGCCTCAGGATATTCATTGGCTTCCACCGGTTTCTGTCCGCTAAGCTCTTCGAAACCATAATAGATGAATTGTGCGGAAGCAGCGATTCCCACCACCGGATTCTCTTTCAGAATTTCCGTAATCAGCATCAGATCCCAGCCATATGAATGGGATCGAATTCTGTTTTCTAATTGTATCGCTGCCCGGAACAGGGCAGCCTTTCGGAAAATTACATTATTTAAAGACACTGCAAGATATCTTGGATTCTCTCGAATATCTTTCGCAGTATCGCCGGATTTGTACATGAAGCGGAACGTACTCTTCGCTGACGTTTTTTTCTTAAAAATTTCATTGCACAGGCACAAATCAAACGATTTCGATGACCTTTCAAAATGCTGACAAACCTTTTCCAGTGCATGTTCTTCCCATCGATTTCCCATATCATAGAAAAGAACGTATTCGCCGGTCACTGCTTCGGTAACCGTCGAAATAACGTCCCTATTTTTATCGGAAACCGGCAGAATCTGTACGGAATCCGGATAGGACCGAGCGTAGTCGCTTAGCTGCTGAATGAGTGTCGGATGATTGAGAAACGGCAGAAAAACAAGCTGCATCGAACTCATTCCTAAGCTCTGGTCCAGGATGCAATCCATCCCTTCTTGAATATTCTTCGCTTCGCAATATCTCTCGTCGATTAAAGAGATAATTATGCTGATTTTTTTCATTCAATTTCCTCCGTTCACTCAACATTTTTCCTAATTTGAATCCGTATAATTCCCGGTAGTAAAAAGGGCACGATGGTGCTCATCATGCCCAGCCTTTTCTTACAGCTTCAAGCCCACTTCGTCCAGAATTCGTTCCGTAGAATGCCCGTCGCAAGAGCGCATGAACTTCTCGCGGAATGCGTGCATTTTCTCCCGATCGAATTTCGTATCAATATGGGTAATGTAATCGATAATCTCTTCGGTACTGATCAAAACCGGTCCCGGAGCCATTTCGAAATAATCGTAATAGAACCCGCGCCAATCGAAGTACACATCCAAGTCATACGCAAAGAGAATAATCGGTTTCTCGAACAGTGAATACTCGAAAATCAACGACGAATAATCCGAAATGCAGATATCGGAAGCGCAGATCAAATCTTCAATCTCCATGGTATGAGATACATCATATGCAAAGGAATCCCGATATTCCAGCGGAATGTCCGGCAGCTTCTTCACCAGCGGATGATGCTTGATTAAGATAATATACTCATCCCCCAAAGCTTCGTAGAGTTTATCGTAATTGAACCGATCCGGTCCATAGGCTTTTGCCACACGACCTCTAAATGTCGGAGCGTACAGAATAATCTTTTTCTCCGCCGCTGCCGGAATCTGCTCGATGACCCGCTTTTTCGCCGCTTCGATATAATCATCTTGGAAAAACACATCCGTCCGGCTGACACCTACCGGCTTAACATTTCCTACCCCTTCCAACTGCATGGCTTCTTCGTACGCCCATACCACTTCCGGGCTGCTGACGCAGACCAAGTCGAAATTCCGGTACATCGGATACCGGGACTGCTCCTTTGCGTTTCCGCCAAAAATCTTGTCTGCCGTACTGAACCCGAACTTCTTGAATGCGCCGCATCCGTGCCACAGCTGAACGATTTTCGTGTCCGGCCGTTTTGTAATTCCACAGGTAGTCACCGTAGCCTCGTCCAGGAATACATAGTTTGCCGTTGCCAAATCCTTGATGAATTCCAGATCCACCTTGAACTTCTGGCGATACCGCAGAGACAGGTTCAACAAGAATTTATTGTGAATGTCAAACTTCCCGGATTTCTCCAGCAAACTGTGCACGTACGTCATAGAATTCGGCAGGGTCGGCTTCCGATTTACCACAAAAAGAACCTTGTTTTTCTCAATCGGCTTCCGGGCATGCCACTTGTAATACAGCGGGAATATCACCTTCAAGGTCAAGAACTTGTATCCTTGACGAAGCTTTTTGTTTCTCCACTTTTTCAGTCTCAGCGACAGCGGAACCATGCGGGTGGATTCCTTTTCAATTCGAGCCAGCCGCTTCGCTTCTTGTCTAAGTTTTCTCGGGTAGCCCAACTTAACGGATAGCTTCTCCACCCGTTTCAAGATATCCTGATCCGTCAAATCCGTTACGAAGGAATTATCGGTAAATTTCGTATACTTCGAATTATTGTATAAACGGTTCATGTCTGTTTCCGATTTCTTTTCAAAGAGGCGTTTCTTTGCCAGCAGATTCTTTACGTTGAAAATCTTATTTCCCCAGGTGGAATCCAACTGGTTATACGGTGACCGGTAATAAACCATCACAAATTCGTTGATGAACGCCGTAGACTGCGTCCGCAGCGGTTTGTATTCGCCATTGGAATACTGCAAAATCGGTGCGGTGATAAACGTCCCCTTTTCCATGGCTTCGTACATCTGTCGGATGGTCCGTGCTACCGGATATATCGGTTCTTCCACGAAGATGCAATGCGTTGCTCTTGCTTGCTGCAGAGCTTCCTTTTTCCAACGAGCGGTATCTCTGTGCTCAAGGAAGTGCAGATTAATCATCCCTTTGTATTCTTCCGCCACAGCATCCGCCATAGACTCGTCTACAAGCACTTCGAAAGACGGGAAAATCTGATGATAATATGCACTCAGTACTTTGTTCACATATTTTGATGGCAGTTTATCCGAAATGATTACCGAAATCAGAGGATTTTCTGCCAGCTCTTCCTTTGAAAGAAGTCCCGATTCCAGCTGCAAGTCCGCATGGTCCTCCAGAATTCCCTGCCACTGACTCGGCAGCATATTTTCTTCGCATTTTTTCAGGCATTCCTTCAGCAGAGGGTACAATTCCTCATCACTTCTCCAAATCATCCGATAATATTCATTCAGGATAGAGACACCGGCAAATCTCTTCCATACGGTGGCTTTCAGCCTTCTCCAGCGCCACCGCTCTTCGTCCCAAGCAGGCCCGGACTGCTGTGCCGTATCGAATTTCGCCAGCTCTTCCTCCGTCATGGTATCCAGAATTCGGCAAATTGTTTCAAAATTATTGCAGATGTCCCGGAAGGACGAAGTCGATACGCTCTGACTCAAAGAGGATTCCTCCATGAATCCCTTCTTGTAATAGTTATAAGCTTCACAATCACAGCCCACCATGGTTTCGCAATCCCGGATGAATTCGTATAGGAACACCCCATCCTCTCCGTGAGAGGTTTCGTTGAATCGAAGATGATGTTCATCAATTACCGCTTTGCGGAACATCTTATTGCAAAGTGAGAAGTTCCACATCATCGTGGTCTTATACTTCGGAATATCTTCCAGTTCGGAAAGGGTCACCGATGGTTTTGCAAATCTTTCCTCCGACATGTAGTGCATCACCGTCTTGCCCACTACCAGATCCGCCATCTTTTCCCGGGCTTTGTGGTACATCTTTTGAACGGCATCCGCCGGTACGGAATCATCGGCATCGTAGAAGAGAATATAATCTCCCTGAGCGTAATCCAGGCCGGCATTTCTCGCAGCGCTAACACCTTTATTCACCTGAGAATATACCCGAAAGCGTTCATCTTCCTCGGAATACGCTCTCATAACCTGCTCGCTTCCGTCCACGGAGCCGTCATTCATCAAAATGACTTCATAATCTTCAAAAGTCTGTGCTTTAATTGCATCCAGCATCCGCGGCAACGTTTTTTCCGCATTATATACCGGAACAATAATCGATACTTTTGGTGACATATAAAACTTCCTTTCGTACACTATGATTCTATATCTAAAATCGACTTCTCCATTACCGATTTTTATACACTTAGCTCTTTATTATATACCAGTTTGCGACTTTCTTCAAGAAAAGCAAGAATCTCAGGATGCCGTCCTGAGATTCTTTTTCTACTTATTCTGCATATTCAAATCTTCTTTGATCTGGGAGGAGCTGATTTCCGGTGTGCGAGGCAGATATACCACATCTACCCCCTCCTCTTCCAGGAAATCGAACTTTCCGATCCAGTCGTCTCCCATTACAAACGTGTCGATATGATATTCATGCATGTCGGAACGTTTCTGCTCCCAGCTGGTCTCCGGAATGACCAAATCCACATAGCGTACCGCCTCCACCAGCGCCTTTCGCTGCTCATAGGTGAAGTAACACTTCTTATGCTTTTCGTTCCAGTTAAACTCATCGCTGGAAACCACGACAATCAGATAATCCCCCAATTGCTTTGCACGACGCAAAAGATTGATATGACCGTAATGAAGCAAATCAAAAGTTCCGTATGTTATCACTCTCTTCATCGGTTACCTCCCCTGTCTATTCATCAAACAATGCAATCGTTCTTTCGGTGGCATGACCGTCACACATTTTCACATACTGCTCTTTAAACTTCTTGATTTCGGCATCGTCGAATCCGTCTTTCAAGGAATCGATATATGAAACAATTTCTTCCGTTTCCGTACATATCGGTCCCGGCGTAATTTCTTCATAATCGTAATACATTCCCCGCTCGTCCAGATACTGATCCTTATCATACGCAAAGAAGACAATCGGTCGTTCCAGAATTGCGTATTCAAAGCCTACGCTGGAATAATCCGTAATCAGAATATCTGCAATGGACAGCAGCGATTCGATATCCAGAATACTGTTTGCATTCATATCGAATGCAAAGGTATCGGCATATTCTTCCGGAAGTGCCGGTCTCGTCTTACAACCAAAGCCGTGATACTTGATCAAAAGAACGTATTCATCGCTCAAGGCCGCACCCATCGCCGCAACATCCAGCCGATTCGGAGTATACGCCTTTGAAATTCGGCCTCGGTATGTGGGAGCGTAAAAAATGATCTTCTTTCCGGCGATCTGCGGAAACTTTTCTTCCAGCTTTTCCCTCGCCGCTTTGCTGTATTCCGGATCATAGAACTGGTCCGTACGAGAAACGCCCACCGGCACCAGCTTTCCGCTGTCCCGCGGAATGCGCATGGCATCTTCGAATACCCACTTCTGATCCTCCGCCGGCAGGCACACATAATTGTAATTATGATACTGTTCGTATTCCTGAAGATTCTTTTCGCTTCGCCCAAAATCGCTGCTATCCAAAGTAGAATAGCCCACCTTTTTGAAACAGCCGCAGCCGTGCCACAACTGAATAAACTTTGTTTCCGGGCGAATCTCTACATGACTGAGGTACTGATTCGCGCTGGAGATAAAAAATGCCTTCGCATCCGCCATCTCCTCCACCAGATGAACTACATTTTCAAAGACTCCGAAATCGGAATAGCGATTTTTTCCCAATCCGATTTTCACAACCTCGTACTTTCCTCCCTCTCGAAGGACTTTGGAAATGTAGTTATTCGGCGGTCCATCCGGTCCGTTTTTTTCCATAAATACGACTTTGTTTTTCACATCGCACTGCTGAACCAGTTCCGCATATCTCTGAGGAATCACCTCTTTCAGATAATGCGGCTTCAGCCACTTCTTAAACTTCTTATACTTCTTCGGATCCAACTCTTCCAGAGTCTGTTCCCATTTGACGGTTTTTTCTAACGCCTTATGCCGCTTCTCCAGCGGCAAGTTACCATATGGTCGGTTCGTCGCATACCCATACAAGCCCTCTTCGCACTTATGCACTCGATGAATTCGATAGGTTTCCTTGAAGCCCTTGGTTCGGAGATTCTTGCAAATCTGCCTGATACTCATTTTATTCCCCCACTCAAAATAATTCCGAAACGCTCGTTATTTCTTCCACACCATGACGGTCTTTCCGCCGTGCTTCTGGATATCCGCATCAAACGCATGGGTCATATCCTTGATGGTGCGAACCTCTACGATTTCTCCGATGATGCTGGACAGGTAATCCACCACTTCCGGATGCTCCTTGTAGAACTGCAGCAAGTGACGGAAATCCTCCGCACTGCTACGGCTGCTTCCGTAGAGGGTCAGTCCCTTTTCCAAAATCATTCGAGTGTTAATCGGTACCGGGTCTTCGGAAACGCCCAGCGCCGCAATGCATCCTTCCGGATTGATGTAGTCGATAATCTGATTGATGGATGTACCGGATCCGGCTTTCCCAACGCACTCAAACCCGTGATCGATTCTCAAATCTTCCGGAATGGAGTCGATGAAGAAGGTGTCGTCCGCAAAGACGAAATCGTCCATTTTATATTCATGCTTTCCGAAAATGTACACCTTACTCTCCGGGAATCTCTTCTTCAGAAGCAGTGACGTGATAAAAGCAAGATTTCCATCTCCCCACACGCCCAGTACATTTCTTCTTCCATGCGCTTTCCGATCAAATCGATCGATGGCATGGTAGCTTACGGACACCAGCTCAGTAAAAGCAGCCACGTAATCGTCAATCCCGTCCGGCACGGCCACAACTCGGTCCCGTCTCATGGCAACGATATCCTGCATAAATCCGTCAAACCCGCTGGCACGGAATTTGCTGCTGCGCAAATAGTTCTCCGCAACGATATCATCCTCTTCCATCGGCGTGTTCGGTACCATTACCACTTTCTGTCCCGCTTTAAAATCTCCTGTCGGGTCATAAATCACTTCACCGATTGCTTCGTGAATCAATGCCATAGGCAATTTTTTCTTCAGCACTTCCGGCGGCCGAGTTCCCTGAAAGTAGCGCTGGTCTGCGTTACAAATAGATAAATGGGTCGGACGCACCAGCACTGAATCCCCATTAACATCGATATTGGAGAATTCCGACTCAATACGCCGCGGCTCTACAAGTCTGTATACTGTATTAAGCATTACTTCTCTCCTCCCAGCAGCGTTTCTGCCAACTGAAGATCATACGGGTAGGTTACTTTGATATTAAAGGTCTCTCCCTTAATCAATGCCACCTTGTCTCCCTTTACAACAAATACCTTCGCCGCATCGGTCAGAATCTTACGCTCATCCTCGCTCAAGGTCTCATACAAATCCTTGAATCTTTTTGCCCGGAAGCTCTGCGGTGTCTGACCCTGGTAGTAGTTCGCTCGGTTCGGAATGCTGGCGATGGTTTCTCCATCGATGCTTTCCACGATGGTATCCGTTGCCGGAATCACCGTATCGCAGGCGATTCCCTTTCGAACGGATTCCACATTCTCTTCCAGAATCCGATGCGTTACGAAAGGACGAACCGCATCGTGCGTTACCAATGAGGTTTCTTCATCCAGTCCGTCGGTTTCTTCAATGTAGCGGATGGCATTCATGATGGTGCCGTTTCGATCTTTTCCGCCTTCAATTACAACTACGTTGCTTTTTTCCGGAAGGTGTTTCCGGAACAAATCCTTGGTATAGGTCACCCACTGTGCCGGGCACAGAACGATAACCTTCTCAAAACTATCATTGATAATAAATTTCTCTACTGTATGAACAATAATCGGTTTCTTTCCAATGTGCAGGTACTGCTTCGGACGATCCACATTTCCCATTCGACTTCCGATGCCACCTGCCAGAACAACGCCGTATACCATTTTTCTTCCTCCCTTATGTATCAGAGTTAAATCATGTAATTATATATCATATTCGTATATTATTCAAGAATCGCAAGACTGCGTCATCTCGTGAAGCACCCATTCCGCCAATCGACGGGTATTTCCGGTCCCGGGCTGCACGTATTTCTCAATGAATGACCGGCTTTCATCCGGTTGCATCTCTGCGCCTTCCGCCCTTCTTTTCACATCTTCATACACATGTTCCAGAAGCTGGGTCGGCTTCCCATATTTCTCCAGCGGAATATCCTTCATGAAATCGATAATAAAACCTCTCCGCTCCAGATACCGCTCCAAATCGAATGTATATAGGTAGATTGGAATTTCCGCTGCCGCCGCTTCATAGATGATGGATGAATAGTCTGTAATCAGCGCATCCGTTAGGCTGAACAACTCCATCGCCGTGAATTCCGAACATTCGAAAACGTCTTCTCGATGAATGCCGGTTCGATCCACCGGATGAAGCTTCACGATGAGATTATACTCTTCATAATTGAACGCTTCGAATAAGGAATCTAAATGTTCTGTGATATCCTCTCCATTTCGAAACGTCGGAGCATAGAGGACATTGGGACGTTTGCCCAATTCCGGATACTTCCGAATAATCTCTTCTCGTTTCCGGCGATGGTATTCCCGGTCCTGCAGCAAATCCGTCCGCGGTAGCGGGCATACTTTCACCCGAGATTCCGGCATGCGAAAAGCCTTCGCATAGTATGATCGGCAAAATTCGCTGCTGCAGATGGCATAATCGTAATTCTCATGCATATGCATCGCCTTTGCTAAGGCCTCGCTGTGCCCTTCCTCCGTTCCTACCGCGTAGTACCCGAACTGTTTCAGCACACCCAGTGCATGCCACAGCTGGATGATGGAAAGCTCCTTTCGATGATGGAGGATGCTGGCATTGATGCAGTACCCTTCCAGAAGCACAACCCTGGATGTCGCAAAGACGTGCATCTCTCGGGTTACCATGTACCAAAGATATTTAATTTTACCCGCCAATCCCGGTGGAATCATCCGGTTCAGCGTGACAATCTCTACCTCCGGATTCTGCCGCTCCAGTTCTTCCTTTAGGAGACGCATATCCAACGTCAAGGTGCTGCTTTGCCGGCTCACCATGGCGATTTGATTCCGAACCGGGAACAGTTTGTGGATTCCATAGATGCCATTGCAGATGGCAATGGCGATTTTCAGCATTATCTGCATTCCTCACTCCCGTTCTTCTCAAATACCCATTGGATAACCCGCTCCGTGGCGCGGCCATCGCATGCGGACATGTATTTCTCTCCGAACTTCCGGCGAATTTCCGATTCTTCCTTCGCCGGCACCTGAATTGCCGCAATCAGTTCCTGCGGTGTCTTTGCCACCGGTCCAAAGAGGTATTCCTCGTAATCAAAATAGAAGCTCCGGCCGTTGTAGTAGGTGTCGAAATCATACGGATAATACACCACACGGCCGCCGGTCAAATAATAATCGAAGATTACAGAAGAATAATCCGTAATCATCACATCCGTAATCGTCAGGATATCGTTAATCTCCCGTTCCTCCGAGAGGTCCAGAAAGAAATCCGGATACTTTTCGAAATCCGGGGTCTTTACCTTGCCGTTCGCAATGTTGTTGTACAGCGCCGGATGCCACTTAAAGGCCCACACATATTCATCGTGAAGTGCTTCGTAGATTTCATCCAGCGGAATCCGGCTGAAATCATAGCTTGCATCATCCGCCCGAAGACCCCGATACGTCGGTGCAAACAGAATCAGCTTCTTTCCCTGCAGCTGCGGATACGCTTCGTGAAGCCGCACCTTCGTTTCCTTTAGGTATTTCTCATCGAAAAAAATATCCGTCCGGGGCACGCCGGTGGCCCGCACTTTGTCCGGAGTTACGCCAAAAGCCTCTGCATAACAAGAATTGATGGCTTCGCTGCTGGTAATCACATGGGTATATTTCCGGTATCCTTTATGGATGCGAATATTCTCATTTCCTTCCGCCCGACTGTATCCGAACTTCTTAAAGGCGCCGGCACCGTGCCACAGCTGGCAGATTTTCTGACCTTCCCGTACCTTGTAGTACGATGTATAACGGAAATAATCCTCCAGAAAAACAACTTCCGCTGTGGTCATATTGTAGACTAATTTGCAGAATTTTCCGAAGGAAGTCCAATTTCGCCGATCCGCTTTGAAATACGTGGCTCTCTCGTAATCCTCGCCCATGGCATCGTAGACGCACTTTAAATTTCCGCCGTTCTCCCCGCGAACGTCGGAAATAAATAGCGCCTTGTTCTTTCGCACCGGACAAAAGATGCCGATAATCCGGTTCAACAGAATAAAAACGCCGGCGGTCATAAGATTCGTACAATATCTGATATATCTCATTGGTATCACCTCAATATAGTGCGATTTTAGCACATAACCGACCCTGTCACAAGTTAACCGATAAAATATTTCCGCCAGTTTACGAATAATATTATTGCATTTTATTCCCAACAATGATATTATCCTTACAGGTATTTACGGAAAGGACAATGACAAAAGCGTTATGATTCAGAAACACACGAAGAAAATCAATATTGGAATCGCTATTCTGGCGGTGCTTCTCATTTTTGCGCTGGCCATGGTTCCAACTCATGGAGCAACCAAGAGCAGTAAGGCGAAGACCGGCTGGAAGAAGTCCGGTTCCTATACATACTATTATTACAAGAGTGGCAAATACTACAAGAACCGCTTTGCCACCATCAAGGGGAGTAAGTACTTCTTTGACCGAAAGGGACGTCTTGTCAAAGGTCATTTTTCACATGAAGATAATTACTACTATTCCGATGCATCTTCCGGCAAGGTGAAGACCACCGCCGGATTCGTGAAATACGACGGTAATCGGTACTACGTCACCAAAGGCGGTACCATTTATACCGGTCACACCTTGAAGTTAAAAGGAAAGAGATATAAAGCGTACGCCGCCGGAAAACTGGGAACCGGCGTCTTCAAGTACGGAACCGTGTCCCGCTTCTATGCGGACAGTAACGGCGTGGTAAAGACCACCCCGGGATTTGTCAATTACAACGGAAACCGCTATTATGTGAATTCCAATGGAAAAATTGAGTGGGGTCACACCTTCAAGGTTTCCGGTTACACCTACAAGGCGTATGCCACCGGCCGTCTGGGCAAGGGAATCTTCAAGTACGGATCCAAGTACTATTACGGCGATTCCAACTGCCGGGTAAAGACCACCAAGGGTTGGATTAACTACAACGGAAAGCGCTACTATGCCGCATCCGGCGGAAAAATCTACCAAAATCAGTTCATCACCGTAAGCGGAGACCGCTACTACGCCTCCTCCACCGGTGCCATTCAGACCGGATCTTTCAAGGTGAACGGAAAGACCTACAAGACCACATCCACGGGCCGGATTATCGAGCTGAATACCGGCAAAGCCATCGGAATTGATGTATCCTATTTCCAGTACGAAATCAACTGGAAAAAGGTGAAAGCCTCCGGCGTGAAGTTTGCCATCATTCGCTGCGGTTACCGCGGAAGCACCAACGGTAAGCTGTACACCGACAGTACTTTTATGAGAAACATCAAGGGTGCGAAAGCGGCCGGAATCGATGTGGGTGTCTACTTCTTCACGGAAGCGATTAATGCGAAAGAAGGAAAGGAAGAGGCGGATTACTGCATCAAGCTGATTAAGAAGTCCGGCGTAAAGGTCACCTACCCGGTTGTTATCGATACGGAGAATCTGGCCGGTGCACGGGCATCCAGCAGCAGACTTTCTAAGACCAAGAGGACCGAAGCGGTTCAGGCCTTCTGCAAGCAGGTAAAAGCAAAGGGATATACGCCGATGATCTACGCCAGCACCAGCTGGCTCAACAACCAGCTCAATATGAGCAAGCTGTCCGGCTACTATGTATGGGTTGCCCAGTATTACAAGAAGGTCACCTACGGCGGCTCCTATAAATGCTGGCAGTACACCAGTTCCGGCAAAGTCAACGGAATCAGCACCCGAGTAGATATGGACTACTGGTATTATTAATCGCCATCATAAATTTACACACCTATACACATGAGAATTTGATCTCGGTACAACCTACACATACCGTATCACTTTCCCGAAAAAAGAGATGAGTTTTTCCCTCATCTCTTTTTTGTTTCCTTTATATTCTTCCCTTCCGAAAGCTCCTATATTATAATTAAGAGATGACAATACAGATTTTATCCAGTCATCAATCATCAAATGAAAGGATTTTTCCATGAAATACCATCGAAATATTTTATCTGTCATCATCGCATTGGCGGTAATGCTCACTCCCCTCCCCTGCTTCGGGGAAACGGATGTCCTGCAATACACCGCAGAACCGTCCAATGGGGAAAGCTGGCAAAGCTGCGATTCGAATCAATCGGTCACTTTTGAGCAAAATAAGAAAATATACCTGCGCTTTTCAGCTGCCGAATCCACTGAATCCGGCACATCTTCGCAGGAAGACTCCGGCACCGCACCGGTTCTCCGGCAGCGTCCTGCTGGTACCTCTAAGGAAATCCCCCTTCAGCCGGATTCGGAAGGTCTCTATCTTCTAAACACCGATGCAACCGGCAACTGGGAAATCCTATATGAAGACAGTGTCCGGATGTGTTTTACGGTAAAAGAAGCGAACGCAATCCAACCGCCGTCCGAGAAACCGTCCAAACCCAAGAGCAAAGCCGGGGTCCTTCGCAAGGGAAAATATTATTTTTACCGGGACAGTAAGGGGAAGATTCGAAAAAAAGCGGGTTTTGTCACCTGGAACGGAAATAAGTATTACGTTCGAAAAGGCGGGCGGATTCAGACCGGAAAGACTTTCAAGGTGGGGAAATACACCTATCGGGCGAACAAAAAAGGGCAAATAAAAATCGGCGTATATAAATGGGGAAGAAGCTATTATTACTCCAGCAGCAAGGGGCGGCTTCGGAAATCCAAGGGCTTTGTCACCTGGAAAAAGAACCGCTACTACGTTCGAAAAGGCGGAAAGATTCAGAAGAGCAAGTCCTTCCGCATCGGAAAGTACACCTATCGGGCCGGTTCCGACGGGCGCATCAAGGTGGGCGTGCACAAATGGGGAAAATACTATTACTACTCCACTTCCACCGGAAAGCTGCGGAAGAAGGCCGGCCGGATTACCTGGAAGGGAAAGTCCTACTACAGCCGAAAGAGCGGAACCCTGTATACCAAGCGCTTTTATTTCAGCGGAAGCAACATCTACTACGCCGGGCCGAAGGCCGCTGCCCTCACCGGCACCTTTAAGGTGGGAAAATACACCTACACTGCGAACACATCCGGATCCATTATCTCTTCAAATCGGAAATATATGAAAGGCATCGACGTTTCCTATTATCAGGGGAAAAATATCGACTGGGCGAAGGTAAAATCCAGTGGCATCAACTTCGCCTTCCTGCGGTGCGGCTACTCCGGAACTTCCAACGGAAAGCGCTGTGAAGACAGTACCTTTAAGGACAATATGCGAGAGGCCACCGCCGCCGGGGTAGACGTAGGGGCCTACTACTTCTCTCAGGCACGCACGGTAAAAGAAGCTCAGGCGGAAGCCGCCTTCGCCATCAAGCAGGTGAAGGCGTCCGGCTGCAAAATCACCCTGCCGTTGGTCATCGATACCGAGAATTATCCGGGCGGACGGGCTTCCTCCTCGAAGCTGAACCGGACCAAGCGAACCGCGGCGGTAAAAGCTTTTTGCGACTATGTAAAGTCCAAAGGCTATACCCCGATGATCTACGCCAGCACCAGCTGGCTCAACAATAACCTGGACATGAAGAAGCTGTCCGTCTATCGGGTATGGGTGGCGCAGTATAACGCCACCGTAACATACAAGGGTTCGTACCGGTGCTGGCAGTACACCAGCTCCGGGAAGGTTCCGGGAATCAAAGGACGGGTGGATTTGAACTACTGGACGTTATAATTTGCGAAGCAATTCGCAAAATTGAACCATACGGCTATAGCTTTCTTCCATGAAAAGGGCTACACTGAATGGGAATATTTATAGAAAAACAAAGGAAGGAATTCAGACTGATGAAACATTTTGGTAAGAATCGGTTTATTTCATTTTTCGCGCTGCTGCTCGTCCTAACCCTGGCGCTGAGCATTAACAGCGTCTTCGCAGCAGACACCCCTGCGACCGGTACCGATTCTGCAGTGCAGCAAGAATCCAACGAACCGCCGGCTTCGAAAGAATCGAATTCAGCGGTTTCGGAGCAGAATCCGGAACAAAATCAAGAGCAGAAACCGGAAGATTCTGCATCCCCGGAAAACCCGACCACCCCGGAAAATCCAAAAAATCTGGGCTGGGTTACGGACAACGGTCAGACCCGCTACTACGATGCGGAGAATCATTTTGTCACCGGAATGAATACCATCGAGGGAAAGAAATATTATTTCAACAACGACGGTGTTCTGCAAAGCGGAATTTTAAAAATCGGCAAAGCGTATTATTATGCCGACGGAAAAGGAGCAATCCGCACGGCGAAGGGCTTCATTGCCTGTAACGGGAGACTCTACTACGTTCAGAACGGCGGACAGATTCTCGCGGGAAAGACGTTCAAACTCGGCAAGAAAACCTACCGGGCAGCCGGTAACGGCGTCATCATGCGAGGCGTGTACAAATGGGGAAAGTATTACTACTACTCCGATTCTAAAGGTGTCCTCCGCACGGCGAAGGGCCGGTTCCGTTGGAAGAGCAATACCTACTACTGCAATAAAGGCGGAAAGCTCACCACCAAGAAGATGGTGAAGTCCGGAAAGTATTACTACTATTTCGATTCCGCCGCTAAGGCGAAAACCAAGGCGTTTAAGTACCACGATGTCACCATCCGTCCCAACAAGAAGACCGGTGCCATCACCAAGAAGCAGTACCGCCGAGCAAGCTACGGTCCTTACAATTACAAAAAATACATTCTGATTGATATCAGCGATCAAACGCTGAAGTACTACGTCAAGGGTAAGGTAAAACTAAAGAGCAATGTGGTCACCGGCGGCCGAGGATGCGGAACGCCTACCGGCCGATTCAAACTGCATCACAAATCTCGGAACGTAAATCTCACCGGTCCGGGATATGTAAGCCACGTGAGTTACTGGATGCCTTTCATCGGACAATCCTATGGAATGCACGACGCCTCCTGGCGTTCCACATTCGGCGGTTCCATCTACAAATACAACGGCTCCCACGGATGCGTGAACATGCCGCGCTCCAAGGTCAGCAAGCTGTATAAGATGGTCCCGAACGGCACCCGGGTCATTATTCGGAAGTAATTTAAAACATAATCCCCCTCTTCTTCGGGATTTAATAAAATAGAAACCTGCACCGGCACAGCAGCAGCTTAGCGAAGCTTTCCGGGTGCAGGTTTTTTCATTCTTGGGCGCCGGCAAAGGCACCGGGGACCCGAACTAGAGGTCTGCGATGGATTTAAAATACGAATTAAGATCTTGATCGCATTGATAGATTCCTACATACGGTTCTTCAATATAGTTTTTACCCTCTCTTTCATAGTAATACAGGGTTCTTTCTTCCTCTTTCGATACAAGGATAATTTTTCCATACTGCTTTGCATCCGGCACATCCTGTACGGATTCTTCTTTTGTTGATGCTACACCGTTGATTACCTTCACTATATCTTCTAATTTCTCTGTTTCCGTCACATTTACACTTTTTCCATTGTACAAAGTCAGGTTTATTTCTTGCAGCTTAGAAGCTTCCTTCACTATTTCTGCATTATCATTTTCGGCGCATCCCGATAAAACACAACCGATAACAATCATTGTAATCAGAAAGAATAAGTTCGCTTTTTTCATAAATTCACTCGCCTTTCGTTAACTTCTCACCGTTTCCCCTTCCCGGAGCTGTACCCCAGCATGATAAAGAAAAACGGTGTGGTATAGAACATGGCCACTCCGAAAAATGAGGAGATGAAATACGCCAATGCGGCGGAAAACGCCATCAGCGCATAGGGATCCTTCCAGGCGCCGCTTACCAGGTGCCGCAGGAAAATCATCAGCACCGCCACGGTATAGCACACCGCCGCCGGGACGCCGAAGAACAGCGCATAGGTCAGCAGCTCGTTGTGAGGATTGGAAATGCCGATATCGTTCATCATCCGGTCCGCCATTCCCTCGCAGCCATATCCCAGAAGCGGATGTTCTTGGATGTACTGCACGGCTTTGACCCACTGCCCCCAACGATTGGTTCCTGCCGATGCCGCATCGGAACTTCCGGACATGATTTTTCCGATATCCTGCAGCAGCACCACAAAATTGTCGAACTGGGCGTTCAGCAGCACGCCACCCGCCAGCGGAATGGCGATGATCAGGGACGCCACCGACACCGCCCGCCACTTGCTCTTCGGCAGCTTGATCAGCGACAGAAACAGCACCACCAGCAAGCTGATGAAGGAAGCCAGAATCGCCCCGAAGGTGTTGTTCATGAACAGCACGATTAGGTTCAGCATCCCGGACAGGAAGCCGAACTCCCGCACCCACACTTTATCACCCACGATAAAAGCGGTCACCGCCACCATCAAGGCCATGGCCAGAAAATACCCGTAGTGATTGCTGTTAAAGAAAATCGCACTCAGGCCTTTTTTTCCGGAATAGGCTGAAATGTTCAGAAAGAACTGATGACCGATTGCGGTAACGCCCAGCACGTCCGCGGTAAAAAGAAAGGACAGCAGCACAAACTTCCGAAGCTGCTGCAGCTTGACTTTGGACGAGACGAAATAATAAATCAAAATGTAAAAGGCAAAATGAAAGATGCCCTGATTTCGATACGGGATTCCGTGGATGGCTTTCCCGTCGATGCCGTTCACCAAGGTGGAAAGCGCCATGCAGATCATGAAGATACCGAAGAACAGGAACTCCGGATTCCGCTGCAGGAGGGGCTTCTTTTTCACCGGAACCATGTTGGACAGCACGACATAGAGAATTCCTACAATGATGATAATAAAATTGCCAAATTGAAAAAGCTCCGGGAATTTCGTATACTGTTCCTTCCCCATTGCGGAATTCGTTACCGCCAGGAAAATCTCCCGGAGGGTAATGAGAATCACAATCATGGCCGGTATGGTGGCCAGGAAATCCAGTATCCGACTCTCGGAGGTGGTATATGCCCTTTGTTTCGTTGCATGTCTTCGGCCGCCGCCGTTCTTCCGAGACGCATTCCGGGATGCCCTGGAACCCGCCCTGGTCCGGCCGGCATTTCCGTGCTGAGATGTTCGTCTCGACACCGATGCGCCCTGTCTCCTCGGAGTTCTTCTACTCATGTCAATATATTACCGTAGGGCTTTTGCGGTGTCAAGAAAATGGGCGGCAAGGCCGGGGAATTACCTATTTTTACTTCATAAAAATAGGGCTGCCTCGATGACAGCCCCGTAAAATCAATATTCAGTTGTCCGGTCACGTCCGGATAGGGATCGAATTGCCTTCTATCTGTATGTTTCAATTAAACCGTATGCATCGCCCTTCCGTTTGTATACCACGTTGGTGGATTCCGTATCCATGTCGAAGTATACGAAGAAATTGTGTCCCAGCATCTCCATCTGAAGAATGGCTTCTTCATAATTCATCGGCTGCAGCTCGAACTGTTTTCTCTTCACAACAGTGAGATTATCTTCTTCCTCTTCATCATCCGGAATGAACTCGAACTTCAGCGCCTTGTTCTCCTTGTACCGGGATTCCAGCTTGCCTTTGAATTTCTTCATCTGGCTGGACAGTCGGTCGATGATGAGATCCATTGCCTCGTACACGTTATCCGAAATCTCTTCGGCACGGAACAGTGTCTGCTTGGTATTGATGGTTGCTTCCAACTTCGTCTTGTCCTTGAACTTCGAAACAATCACATTCGCAGTAACATCTTCATCGAAGAACTTCTCTAATTTCGAAAACTTCTTCTCGATGTTGTCCTGCAGACGCTCACTCGGCTTATAATTCTTCGCTGTAATCATAACCTTCATAGTTGTGACCTCCTTTAATTGGGTTAATTGAATTATACCACATCTCTCCGAAAATGTATTGTCATTTCCAAATAAAAAAAGTGACGCGGCGGAGAACTTTTTGTGTTCCCACCGGTCACCTTTTGTTTCATTGAATTTGTTTTTGCCGCAGCCGAATGTGGCTATTTCGCATTCTTTGTATTGCTCAGTTTCTCCATCTCGCCGATGCTCATGAACTTCTTGGTCATGTTCTGCGGCTGGAGAACCACTACTTTGGCCGGATAATTCTCGTCCAGGTCCAGGGTGTTCAGAGAATTCACCCACACGCCGGAAAGGCGCAGGGTATAATCGTATACGGTGCCCAGCTCCGGCAGATCGAATTCGCTCTCTACGCTCTTGTAATGCATCGGAATGGTATGTCTGGCATCCAAATCCACGGTAAGCTGTGCCGCCTGTGCCGCATCCAGGGTGTAAACGCCGCCTACCGGAATCAGCAGTGCATCCACCTGATACAGCTGTCCCATCTGCTCGTCCGTCAGCTCGCAGCCCAGGTCACCCAGGTGTGCCACCCTCTGAGTCTTGGTCTCGATGATATGAATCTTGTTCTTACCGCGTTCGGTGCCGTTCTTCTCATCGTGGAACGTATCGATGGTGGTAATCTTAAACGGAGAAGCCACGGTTTTTACGATTTCCACGTTGTCTACAGCATTGTGGTCGTCATGCTCATGGCTCTTCAGAACCTCGTTGGCCTTCTCCCGAACCGGAGCCAGTCCCGGGATGCAATCGTCCTGATACGGATCGATAATGATGGAATATCCACCTTCTTCAATTTTGAAACACGAATGTCCAATCCATGTAATTTTCATAATAACACTCCCTTTACTTCAATTTTCAACACTTATATTAGAATACCCTATTCAGCGCTTTTTTTCAACCGAATTCTCTGCCTTTATGGGGTTGGTGCAAAATCTACCGCAGCATCAGCAATGCGCAGTGACCGCCTCGCTTCAATCCATCCCGGCGATGGGAGAAAAACAAGCTTGGATTTCCGTAGGTACACCGGTCCTGCATGTCGATATGATTCCCGGGAACGCCGGCCGCTTCCAGCACCAGTCGGTTGACGCCGGCGATGGAGACGTGATATTTATTTTTGACCGTATCGTAGGAAATCATTTCCTCTGCCGGAATATCCATGGCCCGCACCGCATCCACCACATCTCGGTCGCATTCAAAGTATTCTTTGGAAATGCACGGACCGATCATGGCCACCAGGTCTGCCGGATCCGTTCCGAACTCCGTCTGAAGCTTTCGAACCGCCACTCCGGCAATTTTCTTTACCGTGCCCCGCCATCCGGCGTGCACCATAGCGATGGCTTTTTTCGCGGGGTCGTACAAATACACGGGCGTGCAATCCGCATGATAAGTTACCAGCGCCACACCGGGCACATTGGTCACCATGCCGTCCACGTCCTTCATGCGGGTTCGGAAGAGACCCTGCCCCTTGTTGCGCTCATCCACCCGAACCACGTTGTTGGTATGGGTCTGGAGACCGATGACCAGATCCTGCATACGGACACCCAGATCCCGACACCATATTTCGTAATTCTTCTTGACATCTTCCGGATCGTCCGGAAGGGTGAGGCTCAGATTCATGGAATCGTACACCCCGGTGCTGACGCCGCCGGTACGTGTGTTAAAACCAAATACGATATCGTCGCTGTAATCGTTAAAATTCATAAAAAAACAATAATCCTTTCCTATTTCGATTGATAATCCACGGCCTGCTGCCGTTCCATAAAAAAGTGAATTCCCTGAGAGGAATCCCGCCACCGGTTTTCTTCAAACCCGTTGGCCGGTTCCACCCATTTTCCCACTTCGTAATAGAAGTCCGGATCCACCGTGGACTGGGCCCAGTCGTAGGATTTTGTCTCATCAATGCTCTTGATGGACAGCACCTTCGCTTTATTGCACCGGCAGGTTTCCGCCGTGGCCGATACCCGCTTGGCATCCGCCGGCACCAGCAGCTGCACCACCCGAAGCTCCGTGCAGCACTTCCAGGCGATGAACGGACCGGTTTCCGGGCACACCATCCGGAAAAATTTCGTATCCTCATTATCCGTTATATCCTCGGTATTGGCATATTCAAACAAGGTATGATGGAAATTGGAACCGGAGAAATCCGCTCCCCGGAAATTCATCCACCGGAAATTCGCCTCCCGCACGTCGCAATACAGGAATCGAATTCCTTCTGTCCGGCACTCCTTGAACCACACGTGATTCAGATTGCATTTTCGAAAGGTGGTTCCGGTCATGTTTACATTGGTAAAAACACTCCACTCGAAGTCGATGTTTTCCGGAATGTCCCAGCCGGAAATATCCGCATTTTGGATTTCGCACTTCCGAAGATCCAGCGTTTCTTTTCCGTCGTGATTACGGATCATCTCCAGAATTTCATCGGTGGTATAGCTCTGTTCCCATGAATTCATCGTTTTCCCTCCCCTCTTCTTCCGTGTATCGGAATATTACATGTAAAGTATATTCTGTTTGAGAAGATAAGTCCACCTATTTCGCCCAGCGAAAAACCGGAGCCTCCTCGGAAGCCCCGGCTTGCAAAATGTTTTTTTAGGAAGTCTCGATATCTCGCAATGCGATATTCTTACGCTTCTGCGTTGGCAACCATGTTCATGCGCGCCTGTCTCTTCTTCATCATGTTCAGGAACAGGAAGAGCAGAACCACACCGACAACCAGTCCCGGAATTGCGGACTTGGTGAATCCAACCACGATGTAGGAGATGGTGGAGATAACCAATACGGTAAGTGCATATGGCAGCTGCGTCTCTACGTGGCTGATGTGGTTGCAGCCGGCACCGGCAGAAGCCATGATAGTGGTGTCGGAAATCGGCGAGCAGTGGTCGCCGCACACGCCGCCGGCCATGCAAGCGGAGATTACCGGAATCATCATATCCGGACGGGATGCGGTAATTGCCAGTGCAATCGGAATCAGGATTCCGAAAGTTCCCCAAGATGTACCGGATGCAAAGCCCAGTGCACAGGAGATGACGAAGAGAACCGCCGGAATCAGTGCCATCCAGCTAGCCGGCATCTTCTCAACCATTGCGGCAACGAACGGAGCCAGTCCCAGGCTGTCGGTCATGCACTTCAAGGACCATGCCAGTGTCAGAACCAGAATTGGGGATACCATCTGCTTAAAGCCTTCCGGAACGCAACCCATGCATTCCTGGAATGTCAGGACGCGGCGCGCACAGTAGTATACGATGGTAATAATCAGTGCTACCATGCTTCCCAGAGACAAGCTGAGAGCGGCATCACAGCCGGCAAAAGCGTCTACAAAAGATGTTCCGCTGAAGAATCCGCCGGTGTAAATCATGCCCATCAGGCAGCAGATAATCAGTACGATTACCGGAACGATCAGGTCTGCGACGTGACCGTTATGGTTCTGAGAAACCTCCTCGTCCTGAGAGGACAGGTTCTCGTGAACGGTGAGCAGGTCGCCGTTCTCAATAGCGTTCTTTTCATAGATTGCCATCTTGCTGTAATCAAAGTTCATTGCAACGATGGCGAACATCATCACGATGGTGAACAGCGCATAGAAGTTGTACGGAATCGCGCGGATAAAGATGGTCAATCCGTTCTGACCCTGAACGAATCCGGATACTGCTGCCGCCCAGGAAGAGATTGGAGCGATGATGCAGACCGGAGCTGCCGTTGCGTCGATCAGATATGCCAGCTTTGCTCTGGAAATATTGAACTTGTCGGACAGCGGCTTCATAACGCTTCCTACGGTCAGGCAGTTGAAGTAGTCATCCACGAAAATCAGGATTCCCAGCAGGATGGTGGTGAACTGCGCATGCTGTCTGCTCTTTACCTTGGTGGAAGCCCATTCTCCGAAGGCCGCGGATCCGCCGCTCAGGTTCATCATGGCAACGAACATGCCCAGGATTACCAGAAAAATCAGGATTCCTACGTTACCGGCGCTGGACAGGGATGCGATGATGCCGTCCTGTAGCAGGTGGTTCATGATGCCGCTGAAGTTAGCACCGGCATACAGCACTGCACCGGTGAAAACGCCGATAAACAGGGAACTGTATACTTCCTTTGTAATCAGCGCCAGCACGATGGCGATCAGCGGCGGCAGAACCGAGAATCCGGTTGCGTACAGTGCCGGCTTCTTTGCCGTTTCCTCTGCTGCGAAACAAAGTGCCGGCATAGAAGCGATTATCAGAATCGCTAGGCCGAAGATGTAATTCAGCCTTGTTCGAATTGAATGTGTCATTTTAATCCTCCCATTGTTCTTTTCTCTGCAATACCCTTCTGTTGCAGATTTCTCATAAAGTGTAAATAAAAAAGCCCTGAATAACGTCTGAAACGTATCCATGGCTAAGTACTCAAAAAATCTCTTCCTGTACAAATATATACCATTGATAGCGCTCCACATGTGTGACAGTCCATCGCATATTCTGCGATGTCCCAGGCCTCCGCTGTAGGATGCTTCAGCCTTCGGCGGATTTCCCTTTCCCGAGTTACCGCATCCTCTGCGTCCGTAACTCCGTACTTTTGATCTCCGCAACCTCTATCGAATCAGGTCTATTCAGTTGACTTACCTTATTATAACTTTTTTCATGAGTTTGTCAACAAATTTTTCAAATTTTTTGTTGTTTTTTACAAATACTTTTTTCAGTACAATTTGTCCATCGCTATTTGCGACAGAATCATTTCTATAGTATAATTTTAAAACATACGCACATTAATGGAGGATGTTATATGCCACGCAAAATACGTCGGCGGTTGGTTCCGTTGCTGCTCTGCCTTATGGCGGTTTTCGCCCTCACCGGCTGCGGCCCGCTGCTGGAGCTGAATCAGAAATACGCCCACCCGGAGATCTGTGTCAACTACGGCACCGCGGTTTCCACGGACATATCCGAATACGTGAACATGGACGCCCTGTCCAAGGAAGAACAGAAATACGTAAAGAAGAATTCTTCCGTCGTCTATCATGGGAAAAAGGTTCCCGGCCACAAATACGACCGTCCCGGCACCTACCCCCTCACCATCTACTACGAGGATCAGGTCTACCGGAAATACCAAGTGACCATCAAGGATATGGAAAAGCCGAAATTCAAGAAGACGAAGGACGTCTATATTTTCAAAGATACGGAGCTGACGGAATACGAACTTCAGGATCTGCTAAAAGGAATGTTCAAGGCCACCGACAATTCCGGAAAGGTGAAGGTGAAGCTCTCCCACGAGAAGATCAACGTCCACAAGGTTCGGGACTACATCGTGCACGCCACCGCCACCGACCCCTACGGCAACGTTTCCCAGGCGAAAGCCACCTTCCACGTGCAGAAGCCGGCATACGGCGCCATGGGAACCTACGTCTACGTCAGCATCCCGAAGCAAACGCTGACCTATTTCGTCGACGGTAAAATCAATATGTCCTCGCCGGTGGTTACCGGCACCCAGGGGGTTCACGATACACCTCGGGGAAGTTACTATATCAATTCCATGAGCACCGGCACCCGCCTCAAGGGGCAAGGCTATGACGTCACCGTTCAATACTGGATGGCCTTTATCGGCGGTTCTTTCGGAATTCACAGCGCCCAGTGGCGGGGGGCCTTTGGCGGAAGCATCTATCAGTACGGCGGCTCCCACGGCTGCGTCAACATGCCGGTCTCCGCCGCCGGAGAACTGTTCCAAAAGGTTGACATCGGCACCCCGGTAATTGTGGGAGATTAAAATACGGATTTGAAAAAGGAGCTGCTGCAGTGTGCCTACTGCGCAGCTCCTTTTGACGATTCGTTTTTCTATTGTTCAAATTCGACGGTTCCGTTCTCCAGGCTCTTGATCTTTGCCATGCTCAGAACATCGTAGCCCTCTTCCCGAAGTGCTTTTCCGCCCGGCTGGAAGGATTTCTCAATGCAGATGCCGATTCCGGCAACTTCCGCGCCGGCCTGCCGGCAGATGTCCAGCAGTCCCTGCATGGCCTGCCCGTTCGCCAGGAAATCATCCACGAGAAGCACCTTGTCGTTGTCGTTCAGGGCATTCTCGTTTACCACGATATCGTAATAGCGGTCGTGAGTATAGGAATATACCCGGGACTTATAGGTATCCGAATTCAGGTTCCGGCTCTTGGACTTCTTGGCGAAAACCATCGGTGCGCCGAATTCCTCTGCCGTGATGCTTGCAATGGCAATTCCGGACGCTTCTATGGTTACCACCTTGGTAATCTCCCGGTCCCCAAAATGTTCTTTCAGCGCTTTTGCAATCTGACGAATCAGACTGACATCAATCTGATGATTCAGAAAGGTATCTACTTTGAGGATTTCCCCCGGTGCCACTCTGCCGTCTCTGCGAATCCGTTCTTCCATAAATTCCATATCGACCTAATCTCCTTGTCTTGCCTTATTTCATAAATTGTTATCATTGTACCACATTCCCATAAACGATGGGATATTGTTTTCGGATTTCTTTCGGTTTTTCGGTTTTTTGCCCCTAGGCACCGAACATCCGCTGGGCGATGTACACCGCCAGAATTCCAAGGACCAGACTCACCCCCATGTACGTAAGCGCTACGCCGGAAGCGCCGTTCATCATCAAATCGTGATTTTCCAGCGCGAAGGAAGAGAACGTGGTAAAACCCCCGCAGATTCCCACCTTCAGAAAAAGTACCGTCCGCGGATTCAAGGCCTCCCGGGACGCCAGAGCCGCCACCACCCCGATGAGGAACGCTCCCGCAATATTGATGATAAATGTTTTTACCGGAAAACCGCTCTCCGGGTTCATATCCAGAAGTCCCACGAGATATCGGAGCACCGCCCCCACGAAACCGCCGGCACCCACTACCAGGCATTCAATCATTGATCCCTCTCCTTTCCAATTAAAAGGAGGCCTCCCAGCGGAAAGCCTCCTGAATGTACTTATTATAGTATCTCGATGGAATCTTTGCAATAGTCTTTGGACTATTCTGCCTTGGCCGGAACGCTTTTGGCTGCCTTCTTTGGCTCCCGGCTCTTCATGTAGTCCCGGATAAACATGATCGCCGTGTAGAATACCACGGCTACCACGATCCACAGCAGAATGGTCAGCGGCACGTTCTTCACGAACATGTACGCAATCAGCGCACCCAGAGATCCGAAGGTCGCGTTGGTCAAGGTGGCAATCATATCGTACCGACCGGATTTGATGAATTCCGGGCCGGCGCCAAAGGTCATCAGGAACGCACATCCGCCCATCATAATCGGGAATGCGGACTGAACGTTCATGCCCATCATGGAGACCAGTGCAAACGTCGGCGCGTATGCTCCGACACCGATGGTCATAAAAGCACCCACGAAGAATTCAACGATAACGGAAATAATCAGTTTGATTCCGTAGATTCCCGTTTCCATTCCAACCAAGCCGAACGGTCCGATCTGGAGCTGCTTCAATGCCATAACCACGCCGACCACGAGCAGTCCGATGCCCATGCCCAGACGAATTTTTTCCGCATCCATCTTGCTGACCAGGCTGGCACCTACCTTGGAACCCACGATCATTGCCAACAGCAGGGAGATCAGCGTCAGCTTATCGATTTCCACAAAACCGAAGAAGAGGAATGCCTCCAGCAGCACCGGAATGGTGTCGCCCACATTCAGCGTTCCCGGAATATACATGTCATCCACGGAGCCTTTGATTTTATATGCACCGGTGGAAGTGGCGTAAGAACCGATTCCCAGCACATCGAAGAAGTTTGCGATAAATGCCACAACGGAGTTGAATGCAAGATGCTTCTTTTCTTTCTCCCATCTCGCCTGTCCCTCTGCTGTGGAACGAATCTTCGGAATGCTCCGCGCCAGCAGAATTGCGGTAAACACAATTCCAACAATACACAATGCTTTCATTAAAGTGATAGTATTCATCAATAATCCCTCCTAATTATTAATTCTATTCTCCGGGCACTACCTGCAATTACCCACCGGAGAAGTCAACTTCACTAGTATAACAGAAGTCGACTAATTTTTAACGCAAGGACGGAAATCTGTACTTGCGGATATTGGGGGGATATTTTTACATTTTTTCATATTTTTATAAATTGCTTTTCACGCTTTTATAGAACTGCCGGAAGTCGATGCCGAGTGTAACAATTTTTTATCAAAAATACACAAATGGATATGTTCGAATTCGGCGCAATCGTGTATAATTGTCCAGTGATTTTATGACATACAGATCTGTGCTTCTCCGAGAAGTGCAGTACTTCATGTTATACAGTACAGTTTTTGTTGAAAGAAAGAGGAGGGTTCACAATGAAGGAATCAATTCCAAGAATAACCGGCACGCTTCGTGCCCATACCATTGAAATGCCGGAAGCCATTGGAGAAGCTTCGGGCATCATCGTGCTGGGTCGAAAAATTCGATCGTTAATTTTCTCCACGGACATCGCCATTATTCGAAACTGCGACGCGGATGCGGTTCTGGCCGTATACCCGTTCACTCCGCAGCAGGTGATTTCCGAGGCCATCATCAACGCCTCCTCCATTCCCGTTTTCGTCGGCGTGGGCGGCGGCACCACCAAAGGACTTCGCTCCGTGTACATGGCCCAGGATGCGGAGGCCCAGGGGGCGTTCGGCGTTGTGGTAAACAATCCTATGAGCAACAGCAACATCCGCTTCATCAAGCGGGTCATCGATATCCCGGTGGTTTCCACGGTGATCGATTCCACCGGAATTCAGGAGCGGTTGGATGCCGGCGTCACCATTCTCAACGTGGCAGCAGGAAAAAATACCGCAGATGTGGTTCGAGAAATTCGGAAGGATTTCCCGAAGGTGCCGATTATCGCCAGCGGCGGCAAGACCGACGAGTCCATCCGCCGTACTATAGAGGCCGGTGCCAATGCCATCGTCTACACACCGATTTCCTCTTCCGCGATTTTCTCCAGCATGATGGACGAATATCGGACAGAGAAGAACCGGAATCCGGAGCTCACTTTCAAAACCCTGGATTCCAAGAAGGACGAGCTGGTGGATCTGATTGGCCTGCTGCACCAGCAGACGGATTTGGATCTGGATTTAAGTATGGAACCGACGGAGAAAAAACCGGAGGAAAAGGAAGAATAGGAGATGAATGGAGTGGATTCCGCGCACCGGCGGAATCCACTCCATTTTTGATTTGATGCCCGCCCGGCGCCGGCCGCTTTCTCCGGGGCCTCGTCGCAGGGAGGGCGCCCATCAAAAAAATCCCGAGGCGCCCTGCGCCTCGAGATTTTTTTCTGCCCATCTTCCTTATTTTCCTTTATTTATCCATTTCCGGCCGCTGGGATTCCGGAGTCCGGAAATAGTCCTTTACCAGGTGGATTACCGTGCCGGAGAGCAGGAATACCGCAATCAAGTTCGGGATAATCATCAAACCGTTGAAGGTATCTGCCAGAGACCAGAGCAGCCCCAGGTCCATGGTGGCACCGATGATTGCCACCAGCGCGTAGACCACGATGAAGGGTTTTACGACCTTTGGTCCGAAGAGGTACTCGATGCAGCGGGAGCCGTACAGTCCCCAACCCAAGATGGTGGAGAAGGCGAAGCAGCAAAGAGCTACCGCCAGCAGGATGGAAATCCATCCGCCGAAGGTGGTGGTGAAACCGCTGATGGTGAGCTCTGCACCGGCAGCTTTTCCGTAATCGATGTTGATTCCGCTGCAGAGAATGGCCAGCGCGGTCAGCGTACAGATTACGATGGTGTCGGCGAAAACCTCAAAGATTCCCCACATACCCTGCTGAATCGGATGCGCTACATCGGAGCTGGCGTGGGCAATGGATCCGGTTCCCAGGCCGGCTTCGTTGGAGAAGATTCCACGGGACACACCTCTTCTCATACTGATAAAGAGGGAACCTACCACACCGCCGGTAACGGAACGAGGATTGAACGCTCCTTCAAAGATGGATTGGAACACTTCCGGCACCCGTTCGTAATTAACGGCTACCAGGATCAGTCCCATTGCAATATAGAACACGGCCATAAAAGGAACCAGTTTCGACGTAACGTTTCCGATTCTCTTAATGCCGCCCAGAAGAATCAGCAGAACCAGAGCTGCAATCAGAATGCCGATTCCCAGGTTCACATTTCCCACATTATCTTCATTGAACACATTGAAGTTGAACAGTGCGGAATCAATGGATGCCACGATGGTATTGACCTGCGTCGCATTTCCCGTCCCGAATACCGTCAGTATGCCCAAGATGGAATAGAGCACCGCCAGGAACTGCCATTTTTTGCCCAGGCCGTTCTTGATGTAGTACATCGGTCCGCCGACCCAGTCTCCCTTATCGTTTCTCTCCCGGAAGTGCACCGCCAAGGTTACCTCTGCGAATTTCGTGCACATGCCCAGCAGTGCGGAGCACCACATCCAGAAAACGGCACCCGGACCGCCCAAGGCAATCGCACCGGCCACGCCGGCGATGTTGCCGGTTCCCACGGTGCCCGCCAGTGCGGTACATACGGACTGAAACGGTGTCAGCGCACCTTCTTCCGCCTCTTTCTTATCGAATATCGTGCCAAAAGTATGCTTCAGAACGTATCCGAACTTCCGGAATTGCAATCCCTTGGTTCGAATCGTCAGGAGAAGTCCCACACCGATGATGCACACCATCGATGGAACACCCCAGATGAAAGCATTCACCGAATTATTCACCTCTTCAATAATATGTAGCATTGTTTTCCTCCAATAACTTATTAACCAAAACCTTGTAAAAAGTAACAACGGAATTTATTGTACCGAAATCCACACACTTTTTCAATAGTTTTTTTATGAATTAATAATAATAATTTATCGAATTTTTTATGTTTTTATACAAAATTTTCTAATTTGGAATTATTCTATAAGAATAAACGCGGAATTCTAGGACTGTTCGGCAACCCGAGGGAAGTGACAATTCTTTTTTTATTTAATGTGGCAACTTTGTTATTGCTTTTACTTTTCAAGGACCGTATATTTTTGATATAATGTATACATGTATTCGTTATATCCTTTAATGACGAAAGGAGTCCTATGCATATACCATCTCTCGTAATCGACCTGGCCATGATGCTTTTGGCCGCCGGAATTGTCAGCGTGATTTTCCGCAAAATACACCTTCCGGTCATCCTGGGCTATATCGCCGTGGGTTTTCTGATCAGCCCGTACTTTCCCATGTTTTTCAACGTGGAAGATGTGCCCGCCATCGACACCCTCAGCGAAATCGGCGTAATTATCATTCTGTTTCATATCGGTCTGGAATTTGATTTTCACAAGCTTCTCAGTGTGGGCAGTACCGCTATCGTCACCGCTCTGGTTAAAATGAGCGGCGTGCTGGTGGTGGGATACCTGTTCGGAGACCTGATTGGGCTGTCCCAGATGAACTGTATTTTCCTGGGAACCATGCTGGCCATCAGTTCCACCGTGGTCATTCAGAAATGTTTTGAGGATCTAAAGGTCACCGGGGAGAAATACACGTCCCTGGTTATGGGAGAGCTGATTATGGAAGATCTGATCGGCGTGTTCATGATGGTCATCCTGGCCTCCCTGTCCGTGGGCCAGAGCGGCGGCGAAAGCGTTGTCAGCAAGCTGCTCCTCATGGGATGCTATCTGTTGGTATGGCTGATTGTGGGGATTTACTTCCTCCCGACCCTGCTGAACCGTGTCATGCACCTTCTCAACCGGGAGATGCTCATCGCCCTGTCTCTGGGAATCTGCTTCACCCTGTCCCTCCTGGCGAAAGAGCTGGGATTCTCCGTGGAGCTGGGGGCGTTCCTGGCGGGATCCTTCTTTGCGGGAACCAACCATGCGAAGGAAGTGGAACACGCATCCGAGAGCATTAAGGATATGTTCTCTGTGATTTTCTTCGTTTCCGTGGGCATGAAGGTGGATCCGTCCGTCATTGCGGAGCACTGGACCTCCATCATTCCGATTGCGATTATCGCCGTGATTGCCAAGCTGATTTTTGCCACATTGGGTATGATTCTTTCCGGTCAGCGGATGGAAACCTCCTTGAAGAGCGGTTTCAGTCTGGCTCCAATCGGAGAATTTTCCTACATCATCGCCGCCCTTGGAATTTCCCTGGGGGTAATGGATGAATACCTCTACCCGGTCATCGTGGCGGCTTCCGTGCTCACCACCCTGGCCACCCCGGTGCTCATCCGGAATTCTTCCAAGGTGGCGGCATTTATGCGAAAGCACTTGCCGAAAAAGCTTCTGGAAAAAATCGATCAATACACCTCCAGCGAGCAGGACGAGACGGACCACACCCACGACTGGCTGGTGATGATCCGAAACTTCTTTTCCAGCCTTCTCCTGTACGGCATCATCATGTTGGTGACCGCCATTGCGGGAGTGCGCCTGCTGTATCCGTCCCTGCTTCAGGTTATGCCGAAGAAATTCTCCGGCATCGCCACCTGCCTGCTGGTGTACATCGTCATCGCAATTTTTGCCCGGCCGATGCTACGCCTTCGGGACACCACCTTTACCAAGCTGTGGCTGGACCGCAAAGCCAACCGGCCGCCGCTGGTGATTCTGGCCCTGCTGAACGTGCTGGCCATCGCGTATATTGCTTTTATCCCGATTCACCACATCTTCGGTGCGCGGAGAATGCTGTTGCTGGGCGTCGCCCTCATCGCCATCCTCACCATGAGCAAGACAGATGTAGTGGCGACCTTCTATCTTCAGCTGGAAACCCGGTTCCTCCGGAATCTGAACGAAAAGACTCTGACCCACGTGGCCCAGAGTCAGGGTCCTCAGGAATGGCTGGACGAAGACATTCACATCGTATCCTACTACGTGCCGAAGGATGCGGAGTACATCGGTCAGACGCTGGAACAGCTGGCGTGGGGTAAATACAACAATATTTTGGTAACGAAAATCCGCCGGGGCAAGCACACCTACACCCTGCCTCACAGCGGTTTCAAGATTCAGGCCGGCGACAAGCTGTACCTGGTGGGTCAGATGAACGACATCCTGCAGATCAAGGGAATTCTCTTCCCGGATGTGGACCGCCGAATCCGCACCCTGGAGCAGTTCATGGAAAGTGACTACCCGGACACCCAGCACGCACTGGCCTGTCTGGCCATCGAGGTGACCGGTTCCGAACCGTACTGCGGTCAGGCCATCATCAACTCCAAAATCCTCAGCAAAGCCCACTGCATGATTCTGGGCATTCAGAAGGACGGCTATCCGGTGCTGATGCCAAGCGCTTACCTCAAAATCCAGAAGGGGGACGTGCTGTGGGTCATGGGCTCCAACAACAACGTGGGCCGTCTGGCCTCCTACAGCTTGGGCGCCGAGGAAGAGCCGGAAATTATTTCATAAAAAAAAGAAGCGTAAAAAAAAGAAGTGTTTTGCCGCCGCAAAACACTTCTTCTTTTATTCCTGCGCTTCCGATTCTTCCACGCTCACATCCACGCCGTTCACCGTCACTCCTTCGCACAGCGGGATCAGCAGGTACTCTCTACCGTCAATGACCTGAGTTTTCACCGAGTAGATCTGCTCCGGATCCACCGCGATATCCGCCTCCGGAGTGTGCACCCGGAATTTCCTTTTTTCGATGATATTGTTGGGATTCAGCGCCTCTTCCTCGCCGAAGTACTTTCGGCAGGTCTCTCCGAAGGTCTCAATCCGTTCCTCCGAAACCCCGCTGTCCTTCAGAATTTCATTCACCTCGTTGATGAGAATCACCGGTGCGTTGGGGTCCCGGCTCTCCTTGTGCTCCTCGATTCGCTGACGAAGCGAATTGGTCACCGCCTGCACCACTTCCAGGCTGCACTCCTCCTCCAGCGCCTCGCTCAGGGCACCGCCAAAGGCATTCTTCTGCTTTTCCGGCGCAATCGGCGGCCGAGCCGCATTGAAAAGCGCCTGAATCAGCTCCTCGTGTATCTCCGAGGAACTTCTGCTGTAATACAGGGCGCCGTAAATATTGGTGGTCCGGTCATCGAAGCACGGGAACATAAATCCCATCTGCGGATTGGACAGAATGCTTCCCGTCGCCGCGCCTCGGAACAGCTTGTCCTCCGCCATGTACCGGAGGGCCGCTTTGGAATCCTTCACCGGACAGATGGTGCAGATGAAATAATCGAACTGATCCGTGGAATCCTCATCCCATTCCTCATCGTTTCCGGATTTGTACGGCACATCGTAGGTATCCGCCAAAAGCAGAATCACATAACCGGTTTCCTCCAACATCAGGGAATCGATAATTCTCCGATACAGCACCTGCCGAAGGTTCTCATCCTTCAACCCGCCCATGCGCAGTCCCTGCAGCAGTCGGTGCTCATCACTGCTTTCCACCTGGGCCGTGGTGAAATCGATATTCATCAGATTCCGCCCCAGGCCGCCGGACAGGGTCTTCCGGAACAGCTGAGAATACATCTCCTTCTCCTCCCGATCCATCTGAATCACCTGCATATCCATATCCGACACGATTTCCCGTGCCGCATTCACGTAGCATCCGTACACATGGCCGAAATTATCCATCTCCGGACGAATTCGCTTCTTGATTTCCCTGATTTCTTTCCGATTCATTCTATAGTAACCCCTTCTATTTTTATAAAAACAACTTCCCTATTATAACAGATTTCCGCCCATTCCACATGATAATTTGGTGTACGCAATTTCCGCGGAATCTGATATAATGAAACAGACTATTTTCACAACGAAAGGAATATCATGGCACTCATCGAATTTGAAAAAGTATCCTTCGGTTATCCGGAGAAAGATCTATATGAAAATATTTCCTTTACCATCGAGCCGGGGGAACACGCCGTGCTCATCGGAAGCAACGGCTGCGGCAAGAGCTCCCTGGTACACCTTCTGATGGACGAGGAAAAATACACCTACGAAGGCCTCATTCGCCGCAGCGGGGATTTCCGCACCGGCTACGTGGGTCAGTTTGTGGAGCACGAAACCGTGGATGCCACCGTCTTTGATTTTCTGGCAAAACCATTTGTGGAACTCCTGGGGGAGTCCGACGCCCTGGCTCAGAAAATGGGCGAAGCGGAGAATCCGGACAAGCTTTATGAAGAATTTCAAGTCCTGATGGACCGCATCGATGCGGTGGACGGATACAACTACGATGCCAATATCCGAAAGCAGCTACACATCGCCGGACTTTCCGCCATCGCGGAGAATTCCGTGAATTCCGTCAGCGGCGGCGAATACAAGCTGCTGTACATCATCCGAAATATGCTGCTGAAGCCGCAGCTCCTGATTATGGACGAACCGGACGTGTTCCTGGATTTCGAGAACCTAATCGGGCTGGTGCATCTGATCAACAGCTACGACGGAACCGTTCTCACCATCACCCACAACCGCCTGCTTCTCAGTCAGTGCTTCGACAAAGTCCTCCACATCGAGAACATGCAGCTCCAGGAATACGCCGGATCCTATCCGGAATACAGCCGCTGGCTGCTGGAGACCCGAATCGATGTTTTTGAAGTAACCAAGGATTTCGACGATTACATCGAAGCCCAGCAGCAGCTGGTGAACCGCCTTCGGAAGGGTGCGGAATTCACCTCCGACCCGAAGAAGGGCAAGCAGCTGCAGGCCCGAAAGAAACTGGTGGAGCGGATGAAGAACCTGCGGGGCGAGGATCCGTTCCTGGAGATTCCGAATCATTCCTTCGCCTTCCCGGAAGTCTCTCCGGAAGACGGAATTGCTTTTACCGTAGAGAACTATTCCCTCTCCTATGAGGACGAACTGCTGCGGGACGTCTCCTTTACCGTGAACAGGGGGGACAAAATCGCTGTCGTGGGTGCCAACGGCACCGGCAAATCCAGCATCCTGCGGGATATTTACCGCATGCTTTCGGAAAAAGAAGACGACAGCAAGGTAGGTTATTTCCGACAGATTACCGAATCCGACGACACGCTGCAGCTGTCCGGCGGCGAACGGAACATGGCCCAGCTGGAAGAAATCTGCCAAGGCGATTACGATACCCTGTTGCTGGACGAACCCACCAGCCACCTGGACTGCGACGCCCAGATTGCCCTGGAGCAGGCGCTGACGGAATACCGGGGAACGGTGCTCATGGTTTCCCACGATTTTTTCACCGTCACCGACTGTGCGCAGCGAATCTTCATTCTGGAGAACGGCACCCTGCGGGAGATGAGCGGCCGGGCATACCGAAAATCCATCTATAAGAAATATTTTGGCAGCGACATCTTCGAACAGGAGCGGAACCGCATCGACACGGAGCGAAAGGTAAACCGCCTGATTCTGAAGAACAAATTCGACGAAGCCCGGGAAGTGCTGGGTGTGTAGGCAATAAGCCGCAACTAAAAAAGACCGCTATCCGAGCCCATTCAAGCTCGAATACCGGTCTTTTTCTTATGCTGTGAATCAAACCAACGATTCTTTCTTCATTTCAAAATGCAGGAGGATTGGAATCGCCACTCCCTTGATGACGGTGGAGATGCAGATTGCCCACCAGAATCCGGTAACGCATCCGAAGGCTGCCGCCATCGGAATTCGGAGCAGGCTCCCGATAATGCTGCAGGCCGCCGGTATAATCGGTTTGCCGATGCCCCGGTAAGTTCCGGTTGCGGCCACCTCCAGGCAGTAGAAAATCTGCGAATATCCGATAATTCGAAGATAATCCGTACCGGTTTCAATCGCCAGCGAATCCGTAAAGAACAATTTAATCAGCGGTCGTCCCTCACAGACGAACAGCAGGGTAGTGAGCACGCCCAGCACCAGCATCAGATAGATACCCACACGGTACCCGTCGCGAATCCGCTTCTCCTTTCCGGCACCGAAGTTCTGCGCCACGAAAGAGGTCATGGCCACCTGAAACGCGTTGGCGGTCATGTAGGCGACGGATTCAATCTGCGTCGCCACCCGCTGAATGCCGATATAGGTATTGCCGTACACCGTGATCATCTTCCCCAGCACGCTGGAAATCATGGCAAAGATAATCGTCTGGATGGCAGCGGGAAAACCGTAGCATAAAATGATTTTGCATTCTTCCCAGCTCATCCGGTAACGGCTGCGGAAACTGCCCTCCCGAAAGAGATGCCGATCCCGATGCACCCGCAGGGCATACAAAAGGCTGACCACCATCTGAGAGAACAGCGTGGCATAACCCGCGCCGTCGGATCCCAGCGCCGGAGAACCCAGCAGCCCGAAAATAAGAATCGGATCCAGAATGACGTTGAGAATCATTCCCACCAGATTATATTTAAACGGCGTCTGACTGTCTCCCGCCGCGGTGTAGATTCCCAGCAGCACGTAATTGTATCCCATGAACAACACGCTGATGATGGTGATGGTGAGATAGCTGACGGTGTAGGAAACGATGACGTCGTTCTGAATGTGATAGAACCCCACGATGGAATTCCGAAATACCAGAACCGGAATAACGTACAGCAGCATGATAATCCAGTTCAGCGTAATGGACGTCCCGGAAGCCACCTGTGCTTGCGGCAGGTCGTTTTTTCCCAGCAGCATCCCGATGCGCACCTGAGCACCGGTCTGCACAATCATGCAGATTCCCTGGGCCAGAAAAAGAAGCAGCCCCGCGGTGGACACCGCCGTCACTGCCTCAATCCCCAGTCGGCTCACCCACAAGGTATCGATTAAATTGTATGCCATTTGAACGAACTGAGAGGCGATCAGTGGCAGCGACATTTGAATCAATGCCTTCGAAATACTGCCCTGTGTCAGGTTTTTCACCGTATCTTTATGTTTCATCTATACTGCAACCCCCATCAAATCCGCATTTTTTATTATAAAAGCAAAATTTTTTCTTCTAATTTCCCATACTGCCGGGAAACCTTCACTATTTTATCAAATCTATTGTAATATTTCATTAAATATTATAAAATTTAATAAGTTAATTTCAAAAAGAAAGGGTTCAAAATGGGCACAGACAATACATTAACCAATGAAATCTACAACGAGCTGTACCGGGCCATCACCCACCAGGAGCTGAAACCGGGACAGAATCTCACCCTCACCATGCTGAAGAAGCAGTTCAACGTGAGCCACACCCCTATCCGGGAAGCCCTCACCCGCCTCAGCGCCGACGGACTGGTTACGTACCATCCCAACAAAGGCATGAAGGTGACGGATTTCTCCGAAAGTGAGATTCGGGAGATTTTCCAGTTCACCGCCGAGCTGGAAGTGTTGGCCCTTCGCTTCTGCAGCAATGCCTTTACCCTGGCTCCGCTGATGGAACGTCTTCAATCCATTGTGGACCGGGAAGCGGAAGCGCTGGAAGGCGGAGATTTTGAAGCCTGGGGTGTGATATCCGGAACCTTTCACGATGTATTCTACAAGTTTTCCGATAACCGATATCTGGATGAGACGGCGGAGCGCATGAGTGCCCGCATGGAACTCATGTCCCACATGTATTCTCACGAAGGCACCGAGGAGCAAATCCATCAGCGCCACGTGGGAATCTGCGATGCCGTACTGCAGCGGGATTTCGACCTGGCTGCCGAGCGAATTCGGGCGCACCTCCAGTTCAGCATGATGTCGGTTCTGGATTCCTATAAGAATAAACACTAATTTTGTGATGGCGAAGAAAGGAAGTGTACAAATGAATGCCAACAGTGCAACCGTCAGCGAAAGGATATATACCGCCATCCGAAACGACATTCTGAACAAAACCCTGGTTTCGGGAGAAAAGCTTACCATCAAGAAGCTCCATGAAATGTACGGCGTCAGCTCCTCTCCCATCCGGGAGGCCCTGTTCCGCCTGCAGCAGGATGGATTAATCGAATACCGTTCCAACGCGGGCATGAGGGTCATTGAATTCACCCGGCAGGACCTGGCGGAGATATACATGCTCCTCACGGAATTCGACGTCATCGCCCTACGGGCGGCCACCACACCGGCACGGCGGCTCAGCACCCTGGCAGCCCTGGAACTGTGCATGGAGAAATCCAGAGCTTCCATCGAAAACAATCACTGGAATTTTTACAGCGATGCCTTTCACAGCATCCTGTACGAAGAGGCGCAGAACGGGCGTCTCACCGATGCGGCGCGGAAGATTCGCATCCAGTCCACCATCTTCTCGAATCAATACGAGCTTGAAACCGAAAATCGCCGGGAAATCCTGAAGCAGCACGATGATATTCTAAGTGCCATTCGGGACAACCGGTTGGACCGGGCGGAGGACCTGATGCGAACCCACGTGGGATCTTCCTACGCCAAAGCGCTGTCGATTCTGGACGAAGAGGAAGAAGAGTCGGAAGAATCCAGCAAATAGACCAGTGCCCTCTCATAGATTTCCTCCAATTTCAGGAAATCATCCACCAGAATGTATTCATCCTCCATGTGCTCCCGATTCTCATGCCCCGGGAAATTCGGTCCGAAGGCCACCATATGGGGCATGGCTTTGGCATAGGTCCCTCCGCCGATGGAAATCGGCCGGCTCTCGTCCCCGGTCACTTCCCGGTAAGCCGAAAGAAGGGCGCCCAGCACCGGACTGTCCGACGGCGTGTACAGCGGACGAACATGATAAACGCATTCGCAGGATGCCCCGTACATACCAAATTGACGAACCAAGGATCCGGATATTTCATCCGGATTTTTCTTTGCCGGATAACGGATGTCCAACATTAATGTTGCCGCATCTCCCTGAACTTCCAGAAGTCCGACATTCAGCGTGAGCTTCCCGCTCTCGTCTTCCGCTGCGATTCCCAGCTTCTCCCCGTATATGGTTTTCCCAATTAAATCCGCATACATCCGGGCGAACCGGTTCTCCGGCTCCGCCCGGTGCACCTTCTCCATCACCTCCGAAATTCCGTTGACCCCAAGCCACGGCGCACATCCGTGACACGCCTTTCCGGACGCCTCATAGGCAGCGAATTCTGTTTTTACCCGAGCGTGTGCCGGCACCATATTGGACGCGGTTCCCCCTTCCCCCTGAAGGAACCCGGACTGCGACATTTGAACCTGAAAAACCATGGCACCCAGCTCGTTCTGAATGGCCGGGAAGTCGCCGTCGGGGGTAAAACCACATTCCGGAATTTCTTCCGCTTCCGTATAGGCTTCAATATCTCGCCACTCCCCGTTTTCCTCCGTCTGCCCCAGAATCAGCCGGATGCGTGCCGGAAGAGCGGATTTTTCTTTTAGGGCCTTCATGGCGTACAGCACAGCGATGGTAGGGCCTTTGTCGTCGGTGGTACCCCTGCCGTAAATCTTTCCGTCTACGATTTCACCGCCGAAGGGATCCCGGGTCCAGCCGTCCCCTGCCGGCACCACGTCCAGGTGAGACAGAATTCCAATCAGCCGCGGACCCTCCCCGATTTCGATGTAGGCGTACTTACCCGGCACATCCACGGTTCTCATGCCGAAGGATTTGGCCAGGTCCAGCACGTATTCCTTGGCGTCATGGACCTCTTTCCCGTACGGATATTCCGGCCCCTCTTCTTTTGCAATGCTTCGAAACGACACCAGCTTCTGCAGTGCCTCAATCATCTCGTTCATTTTTTCCTCCTGTTAGCAAAACAGAGCGGCAAATTCCGCCGCTCTGCTTCTTAAAATATTGTCATTACTTACTTTTCCGGAACTTCCGGTGTTTCGGCTGATGCGGTTTCGGCAGGAGCTTCTTCGCTCTCGATTTCCTCGATGAGCTTTCCTTCCGCTGCCTTGCGGGCATCGATTTCCGCCTGCATTGCCGGCAGCTGCTTCTCCAGCTTGGACAGACGATAGAATGCGAACACCAGAATGATGAAAATTACCAGCGGAATGGTAACGATTTCAGCAAAGAACAGGTTCTGAATCGTCTGGCTCTGTTCAGCAGCGGATGCCTGGTAGTTGAATGCGGTGAGCAGGGAGCTTGCCAGGATTCCACCGCCGGCCAGTCCGGCTTTCTGTGCAAAGGTGAAGATGGACATGATGGTTCCGCCGTTGTCCACGCCGCTCTTCCATTCGCCGTAGGTCATGGAATCCAGTGCGCACTGATAAATCATCTGTGCGAACAGTCCCACGCCGATGCCTTCACAGCCCCAGCAGAAGAACAGGATCGGCAGGCTGGCATCGTGGGTGATGAAACGGAGTCCGAAGCTGATCACCAGTGCGACACTGGAGATGGAGCAGGACATGGCGTTTCCGAATTTTTTGCCCATGTATCCCATTCCCACGATAGCAACAAAGCTGATAACCGACGACATGGTGGAATATACACCCATCAGGTTGGTGTTGTGCAGGTTGTACTGCAGGTAGTATACCATGGACGCACCGTTCAGCGCGTTATAGATCATGAACATGATGTTTACCACGCATACGAACAGGGCGTATTTGTTGGTAACCAGCGCCTTCAGGATGGCGCCCACGCTCTGTTTCTCCGCCTCTTCCTTAATTCTCTCGTCTTGGCTGTTCTTGTCCAGCTTATAGGAAGGTTCTTCAAATCCCTTGCTGGCTGCGTATACGGTGAGGAAGGAAGTCGCATAAATCACGCCGCAGATGATGGCGAAAATGAAGAATCCCTTGGTCTGGTCTCCGCCGCCGATTAGCTTTACGAACGGCAGTGCGGTTGCGGTAACCAGTACGCTGGCGATGGTATTTCCGTATCCTCTCCACTGACCCAGCTTAACTCTCTCATCCTTATCCGTTGTAATTCTTGCCAGCAATGTGTTGAACGGTACGTTGGTGGCAGTCTGTGCCATACCCTGGAACAGGTAGGTGATGGCAACGAAGATGATCAAATGGTTCTGCTTCAGATGCGGTGCCCAGTAGCTGAGCGCTACGCAGATGCCGGCCGGAACGGACAGATACTTCAGCCATGCGCGACATTTACCTTCTTTTGAAACGGTCTTATCCAGAATAACGCCCATCATCGGGTCGTTAATCGCATCCCATACCTTTGCGATTACCATGATTACGGTAGCCGCCGCTGCCGGAATCTTTGCCACATCGGTGTAGAACCACAGAAGGAAGAAAGCATTCAGAATGTTCAGCGTGCTCTTTCCGAAGTCTCCATAGGCCATGGCAAACTTAATTCGAATCGGTAATTTTTGACTCTTTTCCATATTTTTTACCCCTCATGAAATGTGTTTTCTTTAACAGATTTCATTTTTACAACAATTTTAACATATAGTTTTTGTTAGTCGAACTGAATTGTTGTGTACATTTTATATAATATGCAACATCTTGTCAATATTATTCGTAAATTTTGTAAAATTTTATTTTTTGTTGCAAAATCTGTATTGATGTGATAAGATTCAGACAGTTGAACTGAATCACCTGCATTTTTGAACGTGAAAGGGGTTTCAAAATGAAATTATTAGAAGAACTGACACAGGCCTGGGGCGTCTCCGGAAGAGAGAAGTACGTTCGGGCCATCATCCGGAGAGAAATCCGGGATTATGTGGATGAATGCTATACCGATGCCATGGGCAACCTGATTGCTTATAAGAAAGGTACGGAATCGGAAAACAACAAGAAGATTATGTACACCGCCCACATGGACGAAATCGGTTTCCAGGTTACTCATATTGAAGGCGACGGAAGAATCAAGGTCTACAGCGTGGGCTGGACTTGGACCAGCTCCATCTACAACGACAAGGTAATCTTCCAGAACGGCGTCATCGGCGTGGTAGGCTGTGACGGTCCGGTGGAAGAAGCTCACAACAAGGCGCAGTCCCTCTACATCGATATCGGCTGCACCAGCAAGGAAGAAACCATGAAGTACGTACAGCCGGGAGATTATTGCGGTTTCATCGGCAAGTATTACGAGCTGCAGAATGACCGCATCTGCGCGAAATCTCTGGACGACCGTGTGGCTTGCTACGTGCTGATTGAAGCCATCAAGAAGAATCAGGGACAGTATCCGAACGACGTCTACTATGTATTCACCGTGCAGGAAGAAGTGGGATGCCGCGGTTCCGTGGTTTCCGCAGAGCGCATTAAACCGGATATCGGTGTCTCCGTGGACGTTACCCCGGATCACTACTACCCTTGCGACTTGAAGGGCTGCAACGAAGTGGGCAAAGGCGTTGGCGTTACCTTCGGAAACCCATCCGCAATGCTGGATGAATATCTGGTGGATGAAATGGTGAAAACCTGCGAAGAGAATGAAATCGACTATCAGCGGGATGTCATGGACCGAGGCGGCACGGACGCTTCCAGCATGAACCAGGCCTACTACGGAACTCGCGTAGCCGGAATTTCCATCGTGGACCGCTATCCGCACAGCCAGAGCTCCGTCATCTCCAAGCACGACGTGGAATGCGCAATTGAGCTGGTGGACAAGTACTCCGCACGGGAATTCATTTTCGAAGAGGAATGGTAGAAATAAAAATAATTGCATATTGAAAGGAAGTTACCGATGAAAGGAATTGAACGATTCTTTCGCTACATCGGCATCCTGACGCCCAGTGATGAAAATTCCCAAACTCATCCTTCGAGTGCCTGCGAGTTCAATCTTGCCCATGAATTGGTCAAGGAGCTGCAGGCACTTGGCGTATCCGATGCTTTTGTAGATGAAAACTGTTACGTATACGGACACATTCCCCCAACGCCGGGGAAAGAGGATGTGCCGGCAATCGGCCTGATTGCCCACATGGATACGGTGTCGGATTTCTGCGATGCCGCGCCGAATCCTCAGATTATTGAAAATTACGACGGAAGGGATGTCCCTCTGGGAACAAGCGGCCGGGTGCTTCGGGTCTCCGATTTCCCGCACCTTTCTCAGCTCAAGGGCCGCACCCTGATTACTACCGACGGCACCACAATTCTGGGTTCCGACGATAAATCCGGAATCGCCGAAATCATGACCGTCGTAGAGAAGCTTGCCGGAATGCCCCACGGCCCGGTGTCCGTTGCTTTTACGCCGGATGAAGAAATCGGCCGCGGTACCGATGATTTTCGGACGGAGGTGTTCGGGGCGAAATATGCTTTTACCCTGGACGGTGAGGCGGAAGGTGAAGTGCAGTACGAAAGCTTCAACGCCGCCGGGGCGGAAGTTTCCTTCCGAGGCAACAACGTGCATCCCGGCTCCGCAAAAAACGTGATGGTGAACGCCGCTTTGGTGGCCATGGAATTCAACGAGATGCTGAATTCCGCCCAGCGCCCGGAATACACGGAGAATTACCAAGGCTTCGTCCATCTTACCGATATGACCGGTTCCGTGGCGGAAGCCCGGCTCCGGTACATCCTTCGGGACCACGACCGAAACATGCTTGAAGCCATGAAAGCCGGAATGGAGCTGGCAGCCCGGCGGCTGAACGAAAAATACGGCACCGGAACGGTGGATCTTGCCATTCAGGATCAGTACCAAAACATGGCGGAAATTCTGGAAGATTATCCGGAGGTCATGGAAGTGGCCCGGAATGCCTGCCGGAACTGCGGCGTTTCGCCGATTTCCGTTCCAATTCGGGGGGCAACGGACGGGGCCATTCTCAGCTTCCGTGGACTCCCTTGCCCGAACCTGGGAACCGGCGGCTACGCTTTCCACGGACCGTATGAGCACCTCACCGTGGAAGGAATGGATAAAATGGTAGAAATCGCGCTGGAAATCCTGCGGATTTTCGCGGAATAAGAATAGGAAAAGGCGGCCGGGCCGGCCTCTTTGCTCCCCTCTTCCACAAATGTTCCTGAAAAGCAAAAACCCCTGCAGCGGTTTCGAACCGCTGCAGGGGGTTTGCTTTTCCTCTATTCCTCTAATTTATTCTCTTATATCCTCTATGCCTGCATCTCCACATACTCGTCGTAGGTGCAAAGCTTATCCGTGAGGTGGCCTTCCCCATCGATTTCCATAATCCGGTTCGCAACCGTGCTGATGAACTCGTGGTCATGGGATGCAAAGATGATATTTCCCTTGAACGCCTTCAAACCATCGTTCACGGCAGTGATGGATTCCAGATCCAAATGGTTGGTTGGCTGATCCAGCACCAGGAAGTTGGATCCGAAGAGCATCATCCGGGACAGCATGCACCGCACCTTCTCTCCTCCGGAGAGTACTTTTACCTGCTTGTACACATCATCCCCGGAGAACAGCATCTTGCCCAAGAAACTTCTCATAAAGGTCTCGGTGGTCTCGGAGGTGTACTGACCCAGCCAATCGATCATGTTCAGCTCGCAGTCGTTGAAGAACTCCGAGTTGTCCATCGGGAAGTAGGACTTCGTGATGGTTACACCCCATTTAAAGGAACCTTCATCCGGCTCCATCTCTCCCATGAGAATCTTGAACAGGGTGGTGTTGGCAATTTCGTTCTCGCCCACGAAAGCGATTTTGTCCTCCCGGCCCACCATGAAGGATACGTTATCCAATACTTTTACGCCGTCGATGGTCTTGCTGATTCCGTCCACCGTCAGGATGTCTTTGCCCGCTTCTCGGTCCATGGTAAAACCAACGAACGGATACCGTCTGGAGGATGCCGGCATTTCCTCTACGGACAGCTTGTCCAGCAGCTTCCGGCGGGAAGTGGCCTGCTTGGATTTGGACTTGTTGGCGGAGAACCGCTGAATAAAAGTCTGCAGTTCCTTGATTTTATCTTCATTCTTCTTGTTCTGATCCCGAATCATCTTCTGAACCATCTGGCTGGATTCGTACCAGAACTCGTAGTTGCCCACGTACATTTTGATTTTGCCGTAGTCCACGTCCACGATGTTGGTGCAGACCGTATTCAGGAAGTGACGGTCGTGGGATACCACGATGACCGTACCCTCATAATCCAGCAGGAAATCCTCCAGCCAGTTGATGGCCTTGATATCCAGGTGGTTGGTCGGCTCGTCCAGGAGGATGATGTCCGGATTGCCGAACAGCGCCTGCGCCAGGAGAACTTTCACCTTCTCCTTACCGGTGAGCGTGCTCATCTGAGAATAGAGAATGTCGTTGGACAGTCCCAGACCCTGAATCAGTCGGCTCACGTTGGATTCCGCTTCCCAGCCGTCCATCTCGGCGAACTCCCCTTCCAGCTCTGCCGCACGGATTCCGTCCTCGTCGGAGAAATCCGGTTTCATGTACAGGGCATCCTTTTCCTTCATTACGTCGTAAAGGTGCTTGTTTCCCATAATTACGGTGTCCAGAACGGTGTATTCGTCGTAGGCGAAGTGGTCCTGCTTCAGCACCGACATTCTGGCCCCCTTCTTGATGGCCACATCTCCGGTGGTCGGTTCCAGATTTCCGGAGAGGACTCTCAGGAAGGTGGATTTGCCCGCACCGTTGGCGCCGATGACGCCGTAGCAATTTCCCGGTGTGAATTTCAGATTAACATCCTTGAACAGCGGCTGTCCGCTGAAATTCACGCTTACATTTATTACGTCTAACATGTGTGTTCCTTTCTCTCATGAATGCAAACATACTAAAAGCGCTGCAAATAGAACATTCACAACGCTTCAACTTACATAGTACCGCTTGATTTTACCATAAAAGCAGCATTCATGCAATCGCCAAATCCGGGTTATCCGGATTCAAGAAGTCTTCCCTACAACGACGACTGGCTCCGGAAGTTCACCGGCTCATAATCCTGCAGCGGAGCCAGAAAACCGCACTCCTCCAGCTTATTCTGAATCATATCCAGAATCTCCCGGCTGTCCGCTGTAACGGTATGATAGTGGTACCCGGAAGTCGCCCGCATGAGCGGCCGGGATTGGCCCTCCTGGATCTGCGTCAAATACTTCTCAATATCCAGCCGAGAGCGAATATTCAATTCCCCCCTCATGGTTCCGTACACCTTGTGGTACACGAACTCATCCCGAATCCGCCCACCGCAGTCCACGATAATGGAGAATTCCTTCTGAATCTCCTCCTCCGTGTGAATCACCTTGAACACTCGGCTGGCTTCCTCCGAGTGCTGAAGCACGTATCCCCGATTGGTGGACAGCACCTCATTTCCCTGAGCCCGAAGGATGGAAATATCCTGAACGATGACCTGCCGGCTGACGCCCAGTTCCTGCGCCAACGCCGCTCCGGACAGGGGTTCCGCACTGTTTTTTAATTTTTTAATGATGGCATCTCTTCGTTCCGCCGCTTTCATTCCGATTTTTTACCCCCTGTTCTCCAATTCATTCTTCCCACGTTTGCCGGGTCCTATACTCTTCTCATATTCTTCAGCGACAGGTCCAGAATCGGGGACGAGTGGGTCAGTGCACCGCTGGATACGTAATCCACCTTCAGGTCCCGAATCATTTCCACCTTCGCCTCATCCACATTGCCGGAAATCTCGATTTCCGCTTTGCCGCCGATGATTTCAATAGCCTCTGCCATCGTATCGTGGTCCATGTTATCCAGCATGATGATATCCGCGCCGGCTTCCACCGCCTCCCGGGTCATCTCCAGATTCTCCACTTCCACTTCGATTTTCCGAACAAAAGGCGCATATTCCTTGGCCATTGCAATCGCCTTTGCCACGCCGCCAGCCGCCTCGATATGGTTATCCTTCAGCATCACGCCGTCGGAAAGGTTGTACCGATGGTTGCATCCGCCGCCGATTCGCACCGCATACTTCTCAAAAACCCGGTTGTTCGGTGTGGTCTTCCGCGTATCCAGCAGGCGAATGCCGGTTCCCTCCAGCAGGTCCGCAATCTGACGGGTATGGGTCGCCACGCCGCTCATGCGCTGCAGATAGTTCAGCGCCGTCCGTTCGCCGGACAGCAGCACCCGGATATCCCCCCGAATGTCCGCCAGCTTCTGACCCTTCTCCACCTTATCGCCATCCTTCACGTAAGTGACAACCTCCGTCTCCGGATCCAGCAAGGTGAACACCCGCTCAAAAACCTGCAGACCGCAGATCACGCCGTCCTGCTTGCAGATCAGCTCCACGTTCCCCGGGCACTTGTCCCGCATGATGCAGTTGGTGGACACATCTTCACTGGTAATATCCTCCCGCAGCGCGCCGAGAATCAGCGGCTCCACGTTCAGCTCCATTGTCGCTCTGTCAAACATTTTATTTCCTCTCTTCCGGTAAAAACAAGTTTCGCTTTCCATACGTTTCCGACGCTGCCGCCATTATACGTGGCGGTACTCGGAATTCATCGGCGTTCCGCCGTTTGCCTTCTCAATGGCCGCTGCCACCAGGCGGATGTTCTCCTTCTCTATGGTCTCCCGATCCTCATACTTTTTCAGATCCGTATCGGCCACCACTTCATCATTTCCCTTGAACTCAGAATAGTGCTCTGTCAGATCCTGCGCCGCTCTCTTGGAGAACACCAGGCTCTCCAGCAGGGAGTTGCTGGCCAGACGGTTCTTTCCGTGCACGCCGTTGCAGGCGGTTTCGCCCACGGCATACAGCTGGTTCATGGTGGTTCTGCTCTCGTGATCGACCTTGATGCCGCCCATAAAATAGTGCTGTGCCGGAACTACCGGGATGCACTCCTTGAACACATCGTATCCCGCTTCTCTGCAGTGCTCCACGATGTTCGGGAAGTGGTTTTCCAGCACGTCGTGAGGAATCGGACGAAGGTCTTCCCATACGTGTTCTGTACCGTCCTTCTCCATCTGTTCGTGAATTTTCTGGGACAGCAGATCTCTCGGCAGAAGCTCGTTGGCGAAACGCTCCATATTCTTTCCGTAGAGCTTTGCGCCCTCTCCTCGAACGGATTCCGAAATCAGGAAGCTTCTGGTCTTATCATCCTTGGAATAGAACGTGGTCGGGTGAATCTGCACGTAGTTGATGTCCTGCAGTTCAATTCCGTGGCGAATTGCAATCGCCAATGCATCGCCGGTGAGATGACGGAAGTTGGTGGAATGGCGATAAATTCCGCCGATTCCGCCGGTGGCCAGTACGGTGCAGTCCGCCTGAATGGTCTCCAGGGTGCCGTCTTTCTTCCGAACCACCGCGCCGTAGCAGGTGTTGTCCTTTGTAATCAGATCCTCCATGGTGGTGTATTCCATCAGTTTTACGTTCGGAAGCTTCTTTACCTGCGCCAGAAGCTTGCTGGTAATTTCCTTGCCGGTGATGTCCTCGTGAAAGAGGATTCTTTTATCCGAGTGCGCGCCCTCTCGGGTGAAATCCAGTTCCCCGTTCTCGTCCCGGTGGAAACGAACGCCGTACTCCAGGAGATCCTGAACCACGTCCTGCGAGGAACGAATCATGATGTCCACGGACTCCCGATCGTTCTCGTAGTGTCCGGCTTTCATGGTATCTTCAAAATAGCTGTCGTAGTCCTCGTCGTCCTTCAGCATGCAGATTCCGCCCTGTGCCAGGTAGGAATCGTTGCTTTCCAGATCGGCTTTGGTAATCAGTGTGATTTCCTTGTCTCGAGGGAGCTGCAGTGCACAGTACAGTCCGGAGCAGCCGCTGCCGACGATTAATACTTCTGTCTTCATTATTAAACCTTCTTCCTTATATTCCGTTGTTTTCAACCTTCCATTAACAACAAACCTTTATCAGTGATGAAGTATAACACATATTCTTTCAGGTGACAAGACAGTTGTAAATAAAAAAATTTTACTGCTGTCTTGACATGTAAATATACAGTCACTATAATGAGTAGGACAATCTGAAAGGAAATAATGTTATGAATACAAGAGAATTACAGGATCGAATTATTGAACTGAAGAAGGAAAAGGATGTCTGCATTCTGGCCCACGCATACCAGAGCCACGATATCTGGGAAGTTGCGGACTACGTAGGCGATTCCTACGGCCTCAGCGTCCAGGCAGCGAAAGCGCCGCAGAAGACCGTTATCATGGCCGGCGTTCGCTTCATGGCAGAAACCGTGAAGGTTCTTTCCCCGGAGAAGAAGGTTCTCCTGGCCAACGACCTGGCGGGATGCACCATGGCGCTGCAGATGGACCGGGATAAGGTTCTGGAGATGCAGAAGGAGAATCCGGGATATGCCACCGTCGCTTACATCAACACCACCTCGGAACTGAAGACCGCCGTGGACGTTGTGGTTACATCCTCTTCTGCCGTTAAGATTCTGAAAAATATGCCGGAGAAGGACATCCTATTCATCCCGGACTGCAACCTGGGCGCTTGGGTCGCAAAACAGCTTCCGGAGAAGAATTTCAAGTTCTTCCAAGGCGGCTGCTCCACCCATATGAACATCACCCCCACCGACGTTCGGATTGCCCGGGAGAAGCATCCGGAAGCCAAGGTTCTGGTTCATCCGGAATGCCGCGCATCGGTTACCGAGCAGGCGGATTATGCCGGAAGCACCACCGGAATCATGAACTACGCAAAGGAAAGCGACTGCAAGGAGTTCATCATCGGCACGGAGAGCAGCATCGTGCAGCACCTCCAGTTCGAATGTCCGGATAAGAAGTTCTACCTTCTCTCCGACCGCTGCGTATGTCACAACATGAAGATCACCACTTTGTACGATGTATACAACGCACTGATGGGTGAAGGCGGCGAAGAGATTCTGCTTTCCGACGAATTGATTCGGGACGCCAAGAGACCGATTGACCGCATGATTGAGCTGGGCAAATAGATTCTGTACGCACACGTTTGAAGGCACGAAACATCCCTGTGGACTCGCTCCACAGGGATTCTTTTTATGCCTTAATAAAAAAAATTCGTTCGCCTGTCACGGATTTCCGGTAGCGGTGACCGCCGCGCTATGCTACCATATACGTACAGAAGAAAGGAGACGTCCCATGGGATCCTATGTTGAATTCAAAAATGTAAAGAAAGTGTACCGCATGGGGGAGGTGCTGATTGAAGCCCTCCACGATGCCACATTTGAAATAGAGAAAGGCGAAGTTTGCGTCATTGTGGGTGCCTCCGGCGCCGGCAAAACCACACTGCTGAATATTCTGGGCGGCATGGACACCCTGTCCGACGGGCAGGTGCTCCTGGACGGCAAGGACATCTCCCGGTACAGCCGGCGGGAACTGACGGATTATCGCCGATACGAAATCGGTTTTGTCTTCCAGTTCTACAACCTGATTCCCAACCTCACCGCCCTGGAGAACGTATCCCTGGCCACGCAGATTTGCCGGAATCCGTTGGATGCGGAAGAGACCCTGACCAAGGTGGGACTGAAGGACCGTCTGAGGAATTTTCCGGCTCAGCTTTCCGGCGGAGAGCAGCAGCGGGTGGCCATCGCTCGGGCGCTGGCCAAGAACCCGAAGCTCCTGCTGTGCGACGAGCCCACCGGTGCGCTGGATTACAACACGGGAAAAGCCATCCTGAAGCTGCTTCAGGATACCAGCCGGCAGCAGGGCATGACGGTGGTCATCATCACCCACAACACCGCCCTTACCGCCATGGCCGATCGAATTATTCACATCAAGAACGGACACATCTCTTCGGTGGAAAAGAACGAGCACATCACCCCGGTGGAAGACATAGAATGGTAGGACGGAAAAATGCTGAAGAAATCAACATTGCGTGAAATACGGTCCAGTCTGGGAAGATACCTGGCCATCCTGGCAATCGTCATGCTGGGAGTGGGATTTTTCTGCGGTCTGAAATCTACCAAACCCGCCATGCTTGCCACCGCCGATCAGTATCTAAAGGACAACAAGCTGTACGATTACCAGCTGCAGTCCACTTTGGGATTGACGGAAAAGGATGCGGAGGCCGTCGCCCGGCAGGATGATGTGGAGGCGGCGGAGGGTTCCGTTAGCGAGGACGTACTCTTCCACTATGATGGGCAGGAATCCGATAAGGTGCTCCGCTTCCATTCCATCACCTCAAAGGTAAATACCATCCACCTGATGAAGGGGCGTCTGCCGAAGGCCAAGGATGAATGCGTGGTGGACTACTATCTGGGAAACGATCTGATCGGCAAGAAAATCGTCATCTCCTCCCGGAACAGTAAGCGCACCCGAGATTTGTTTTATCGGAAGGAGCTGAAGGTGGTAGGTACCGTCACCTCTCCGGTGTACCTGAACTTTGAGCGGGGCACCACCTCTCTGGGAGACGGCAAGGTTTCCGGCTTCGTATATATGAACCGGGATGCTTTTGACACGGATGTTTTCACCCAGATTGACGTGAAGCTGAAGAAGACCTACCCGATATACTCCAAGAAGTACAAGAATTACATCGATGCCACCACCTCCGGAATGGAGGATATCCTTGAGAATCGGGCGGAAATCCGGTACAAGGAAATCGTGGCCAAAGCCACCCGAAAGTGGGAGAAGAACAAAGCCAAATACGAGAAGAATTACAACGATTTCCTAAAAGAAAAAGCGGACACCCGGCAGAAGCTCCGGGACAGCCATCGGAAGCTGACGAACAGCAAGGCGAAGCTTCAGAAGAAGAGCAAGGAGCTGAAAAGCCAGGAAAAATCTCTGAGATCCAACCTGAAGAAGGTGGACAGCGGCATCCGTCAGGTGGACGGCGCCATTGAGCAAAGCAAGGCGGCGGGTGCGCCGGTGGATCGGCTTCTGGCGCAGAAACAGCAGCTTCAGAATCAGAAGGGGAAGATTCAGGACGGACTCCTCCTTGTGAATAAGGGAAAGGGTCAAATCAAGGAAGGCAACCGGGAGATTCAAAAGGGGTTTGCGAAGTACAACAAAGCCGTTGCCACGGCGGACAATGAGTTCCGCCAGGCGGAGGAGAAGCTGGCGGATGCCAAGGTGAAGCTAGATGACGGAAAGAAGAAGATTTCCGACATCAAGAAGGCGGACACCTATGTGCTGGACCGGAATACCAATACGGGCTACGCTTGTTTTGAGAGCGACTCCTCCATCGTGGACGGAATCTGTAAGGTCTTCCCGATTTTCTTTTTCCTGGTCGCCGCCCTGGTGTGCATGACCACCATGACCCGAATGGTGGACGCCCAGCGGACGGAAATCGGAGTGCTGAAGGCGCTGGGATACAGCAACTCTCCCATCATCGGAAAATACCTGTTCTATTCCTGCAGCGCATCCCTAATCGGTGCCGTTGTCGGGCTTTTTGCCGGCGCCTATATCTTCCCGAAAGTCATCTGGAAGGGCTACGGCATGATGTACGATTTCAACGCCCACCTGCAGTACGTTCTGAGTCCGAAGCTGTCCGCCGCAGCGGTGGGAGTTTCCCTGCTCTGCGCCGTCAGCGCTACCCTGCTTCCGTGTCTGGGGGATTTCCGGGAAATGCCGGCGCAGCTGATTCGTCCTCGGGCACCGAAGAACGGCAAGAGAATTCTCTTGGAACGGATTGGATTTCTGTGGAACCGGTTCAGCTTCCTTCAGAAGGTCACCTTCCGGAACATCTTCCGCTACAAAAAGCGTTTTCTCATGATGGTCATCGGCATCAGCGGCTGTACCGCCCTCCTGGTGGCCGGCCTGGGCATCCGGGATTCCATCCAGAACGTGGTGAATTTCCAGTTCGACGAAATTCAGAAATACGATTACGACGTTATCTTCGACAAAAACATGACCGCCGAGAAGCAGAAAGCCTTCCGCAAGGATACTGCCGCCGACTACAAAGATATTCTCTTTATGCATAAAAACAGCGCCGACATCCTCCACGGCGATCAGGTGAAATCCGTCACCCTGATTGCTGCGGAATCCAAAGGCTTCCGGCAGTTCGTGGATCTCCACAACCACGCCGGCAAAGCCATTTCCTATCCGGGAAAAGGTGAAGCGGTCATCTGCAAGAAGCTGGCCCGCACCTACAACCTTTCCGTGGGGGATGAAATCACCCTTCGAGACGAGAATCACCACCGAGGCAAGGTGAAAGTCAGCGGCATCTGCGAGAACTACATCTACAATTACGTGTATATCACCCCGGAAACCTATCGGGACCTGTTCGGAACCGCGGCATCCATTAAATCCGCCATGGTCCGCTCCGCTTCCGGCAGCGACAAATCCGTGCATCAATCCGCCACAAAACTTCTGAAGCGGGATGAGGTGGCCGCAGTTTCCATCAACATGGACATGCGAGACCGGGTCAACAACATGATGAAAAGCCTGAACGCCATCGTTCTGGTGGTCATTCTCTCCGCCGGCGCTCTGGCCTTCATCGTGCTGTACAACCTGACCAACATCAATATCACCGAGCGAATTCGAGAAATCGCCACCATCAAGGTGCTGGGCTTCCGAAAAAGCGAAACCGCCGCCTACGTTTTCCGGGAAAACATTTTCCTCACGGGAATCAGCGCCCTGCTGGGCCTGGGCCTGGGTCGGATTCTCCTGGGCTTCATCATCAGCCAGATTAACGTGGACCTGATTTCCTTCGATACTCGGATCACCGGCTTCAGCTACGCGCTGGCGGTGGTTCTCACCTTCGTCTTCGCCTTCATCGTGAGCATTGCCATGTCCCGGCGGCTGGAGAACATCAGCATGACGGAGTCCCTGAAGAGCATCGAATAGCAATCCGGCTCCCTTGCACCAAGTCTCAGCCGATTCTGAGACAATTCTTCCGGGGGACTTGGTGCATCGCCAACGCAATCAATGCGTTTCCCGGCTTCCTTGCACCAAGCCTTGGTCGCTTCCGGGGCAATTCTCCCGAGGGACTTGGTGCATCGCCAACGCAATCAATGCGTTTCCCGGCTTCCTTGCACCAAGTCTCAGTCGCTTCCGGGGAAATTCTCCCGGAGGACTTGGTGCATCGCCAACGCAATCAATGCGTTTCCCGACTTCCTTGCACCAAGTCTCAGCCGATTCCGCGGCAAAAAGTAAGAACCTGCATCCGGAAAGCAATCCAATCTTGAAGATGTGATTACTTTCCGGATGCAGGTTCTTTCATTCTTTAGCGTCGGCAAATCGAGATAATCTGAGGCGTGTTGGCGTGACATGACGGAGAAAAAAGGCTCTTCACTTTACAACAAGAGCAAACGCACAAGCGAATGCAGCAACTATTGCCGCAAGCATGAGATAATTACAATTTTTAAATTCTCTATTTAATCTTCCCCAACCGGAACGCTTCGATCATTTCCTGTGTCAGCGCCGGCCGAACCGGGTTCATTTCCAGTTCCTCCCGGGAAATAAAGAAGGCGGTTTCCAGCTCTTCTCGGTCCAGGACGATGTGGGCGTCTCCATCCACCTCTGCGGTGTAGCCGATTTGCAGATTTCCCGCAAACCCCCACGGCTGGGATCCGTAGTACCGGATGTTCTTGACCTTGAGTCCCACTTCTTCCATGACTTCCCGGGCCGCGCATTCCTCTGCGGACTCCCCGATTTCCACGAAGCCGGCAATCAGTGCATACAAGTTGGTCTGCTTTCTGCCGTTGTAACGGGACACCAGCAGCTTGTCCTCATGGGTTACCGCCACCGTTACCGCCGGGTTGATTCGGGGAAAAATAAGATTTCCGCACTTCGGGCAGCGCATCAATCGTTCCTTCTCGCCGTATTCCGTCCGGGTTCCGCATCTTCCGCACATCCGATTGTTTTGGTACCACGCATTCAGGTGCCCCGCCGTCATTGCGGCAAAGCACAGGTCTTTCGGTTTTCCCTTTCGGAGAACCCGAGGAGACCGATACTCGTAGCCCTTCGGCAGGGAAACGCTGCATTCGCTCTTTGGCATAAAGAACCGGGTATCGTCAATGGAGAACAAGTAGACGCAATCCTCTTCCGCAAGTCCTGCATCTCCCGCTTTTGGAATCTCCAGCATTCCGTCTTCCGATTCCTTCATGCCGATTTCGCCGCTCTTCTCATCAAAGAGAAACAGCTCATCCTCTTCCCGCATCCGGATGTCCGGTCTGTAGTGATTATCAAATATTCTATCGCCGATTTCCTGTATCATCTATTTTAACTCCTGCTAAAAGTATTTTCGGAATTCTCCCTGCTTACAGTTCCGGGAATCCGTGCGCCCGATGGTACTGCCGTCCCTTCTCACAATCCGACGCAATCCGTTCCCGCAGCTCTTCTACGGAACCGAATTTCATCTCCGGCCGCTCCCACTTCAAGAATTCAATGCGGATATTTTTACCGTACAGATCCCGGTTCAGCCCGTACACGTGGGTTTCGATGGATTTCTCAAACTCCCCCACCGTTGGTTTTACCCCCACATCGGTAATTCCCGGATATTTGATGCCGTCGATTTCCGCCAATGTGTAGTACACCCCGTTAGGCGGCGCAATTCGGTAGGCTTCGAACACCACGTTGGCCGTCGGAAAACCGATTCGGCCCCCCAGCTGCTTGCCGGGAATCACCTTTCCGGTGCAATAGAAGTTCCGGCCCAGGCAAACCGATGCCCGTTCCATGTCCCCTTCCGTAATCAGCCGGCGAACCAGGGTAGAGCTGACCACCATATCGTCGATGTACACCGGCTCATTCACCAGAATCTCCATTCCCAGGTCTTGGCCCATGCGCCGCATCAGCTCCACATCTCCGGCTGCCTTCTTTCCGAACCGGAAATTAAAGCCGCAGCAAATCGCCGCCGCATGCAGGGTCTCCCCCAGAATGCACCGGATAAAATCCTCTGCGGATGTATTTCGAATTCTCTCGTCAAATGGAATGTCCACCACCACCTCAATCCCCAGGGACTGAAGCAGCGCCATTTTCTCCATCTCGGTACAGATGAGGCTCACCTCTTTGCGGGTATGGGTGGAAAAGGTAAAGCACACCGGCGTCCAGTTGTTCCGCTTTGCTTTTCGTACCGCACTCAGGAGAATCTCCCGGTGTCCGATATGAACCCCGTCGAAATTGCCCAGTGCCACCACCGTCTGCCCATCTATCTTAACATCGTCTAACGAACGTATTACTTTCATCTTATCGTATCACCTTCTCCGGATATAACGTATTCTCCCGAAGGGAAGAAATCCCCAAGAACTTTCCTTCCGGGTCGTACACCCGGTATTTATCCCCCAAGCGGGACCCCTCCTGCAGCGCCTCCGGAACTGCCGGCGAGGCGAGCACGTTCACGTATCCGGTATCAATCTCCCGGCCATTGTAGTAGAACGGCACGGACTCCATGCTCTTCAGTTCGATTTTGCCCAGATGCGCCAACGTCTCATCCATGGGAATCACGCAGCGCTCCAGCTCCTCATCGGTCATCACCAGAATCTCCGGAAGCGTCCGCGCATCTTCCACCCGAAAACATCCGGATTGGGTCCGCTGAAGGGCGGTCATGGTGCCGCCGCAGCCCAATTTTTTCCCGATATCGTCACAGATGGTACGAATATAGGTTCCCTTAGAGCAGGTCACCCGAAAGCAAATTCGATTCTCCCCCAAATTCACTTCCATCGGCTGAATGTCCGCCACGTAGATTTTCCGGGATTTGATTTCCACCTCTACCCCTTCCCGGGCATATTTGTACAGCGGTTTTCCGTTCACCTTCAGGGCGGAGTACTTCGGCGGGATCTGGGTGATCCATCCCTTAAAAGAATCAATCGCCTGAATTACATCCTCTTCCGACACATCCACCGGTTTCGTCTCCAGCACCGTGCCGGTAATGTCCAGCGTATCCGTCACCATTCCCAGCTTCATTTCCGCTTCGTAGGTCTTAAAATCGTCATCGTAATATTCGATAATCCGGGTGGCCTTTCCAAAACATACCGGAAGTACCCCCGTCGCCATGGGATCCAATGTCCCGGTATGCCCCACGCGACGAATGTGAAGCCGGCCCCGAAGTTTGGCCACCACATCCTGGGATGTCCAGCCCTCCGGCTTATTGATATTCAGGATTCCGTTTTCAAACATATTATTGATCTTTCTCCACTTGCGCCACTAACTTCTCTGTAATAATCGATTTCGCCTCATCCAGCGGCTTTCGGATTCGGCAGCCCGCCGCCAGAACGTGTCCGCCGCCGCCCAAGGCACCGGCTACTTCCGCCACGTTGATGTGGTTCCGGGAACGGAGGCTGCATCGAATTACCGCCGGTTCCGCTTCCTTCAGCAGGCATCCCACCTCGACGCCGTCCACGCTCATGATATCCTGCACAAAACCTTCCGCTTCGCTCAATTCACATCCGCATTCCCGGAGCATTTCCTGCGTCACGGCGGCCACGGCCACCTTATCCTCTCCGAACAGCTGAAGGCTGCTCATCACCAGGGAATGCAAGCGGACGGACCGCAGAGAATTGCGGTTGTAGATCAGGTTGCTGATTTTCTTACAATTAAATCCCGGAACCCGGTGCATCTGCGCTGCAATTTCGTGGGTGCGCGCCGTGGTATTGGCATGCTGGAAATTCCCGGTATCCGTGGTGATTGCGGTAAAAATACCCTCCGCCATCGGAAGGTCGATTTCCACATTCATCGCTTCAATCAGAAGCTCGATCATCTCTCCCGTTGCTGCCGAGTCCGGTTCGATTCGGCCAAAATCAAAATTCGGCTGTTCCCCGGTCACGCCGTGATGGTCGATTACTGCTTTTACCGGGGCATTCTCAAAGATTTCCTCTCGGCCCGGAATTCGGTTCATCCCGCAGCAATCCACCATGATGGCCAATTCCGGCCGGTAGTCCGGTTCGGAGACGATCAAATCCCTTGCCAGAAAGTCCAGATTTGCCGGCGTCGCCTCGCCGGTAAGGATTACGGCATTTTTGCCCATGGATTTCAGCGCAACGCAAAGAGCGGATGACGAGCCCAGGGCATCGCCATCCAAGTTTACGTGCGGCAGAATCGCGATGTGATCCAATCCTGCCAGTTTTTCTGCTATCTCTTTGTATGAATTCTTCATATTAGTTCTCGTTGTGAATTTCATCAATCAGCGCATCGATGTGCCGGCCGTAGTCCATGGAAGAATCGATTTTGAAAATCAATTCCGGCACGTGGCGCATCTTGATGTCCTTTCCGATGTTCTTTTTGAAAGTTCCCTTGGCCCGATTGAAAGCTTCCAGAACTTCCTTGTTCACTGCTTCTTTGTCCTCATCTGCGAGGGTCAGCGGTGTGATGTACACCGTGGCGAAACTGCCGTCTGCGGTAACATCCACACCGGAAATGGTGATAATTCTCGAGTTCAGTCTCGGATCCTTGATTCCGTTCACCAGCAGCTTGCTGATGCTCTTTTTAATCTCCTCCGAAACCCGTCCAATTCGATGATTTCTTCCCATAATTATCTTTCTACCTCTACCATTGTGAAGCATTCCAGCGTATCACCCGGCTTGATATCGTTGTAGTTCTCGATTCCGAGACCACATTCGTAACCGGTTGCCACTTCCTTGGCATCGTCCTTGTATCTCTTCAGAGAGGAGATGGTGCCTTCGTGGATTACGATGCCATCCCGAACCAGACGAATCTGTGCATTCCGCTGAATCTTTCCTTCTGTAACATAGGCCCCGCCGACGGTTCCCACGTTCGGTACGCGGAAGGTGTCACGGATTTCAGCCTTACCCAGAATTTCTTCCCGGAATTCCGGATCCAGCATACCCTTCATCGCGTCGGAAATTTCGTCGATGATATCGTAGATGACACGGTATGTTCTGATTTCAACATCCGCATCCGCAGCCTGGTTGGTTACGGCCGTAGTCGGACGAACGTTAAATCCGATAATGATGGCATTGGATGTCTCCGCCAGCATTACGTCGGACTCGGTAACGGTACCAACGCCGGAGTGAACCACGTTGATTCGAACATCCGGTGTATCCAGTTTCTCCAGAGAGGAGATGATGGCACCGACGGAACCCTGTACGTCCGCCTTGATGATCAGGTTCAGTTCCTTGGTCTCGCCCTCCTGAATCTGGGAGAAGAGCTTGTCCAGCGTCATGCTGGCATTCTTTGCCAATACGTCCTCTCTCATCTTCTCGGCACGGCTGTTTGCGATTTCTCTGGCAACCTTATCGTCCTTCACAGCATTGAAGGCATCGCCGGCCATCGGCACATCCGACAGACCCAGGATTTCCACTGCCGTTGCCGGACCGGCCTTGCGGATTTTGTCGCCCTTGAAGTTGGTCATCACACGGATCTTTCCGGAGCATGTTCCGGCTACCACGCTCTGACCGGTCTTCAGAGTACCGTTCATTACCAGCAGTGTGGCAATCGGACCTCTTGCCTTGTCCAGTCTGGCCTCGATGACCGTACCCAGTGCCAGTCTGTCCGGGTTCGCCTTCAGCTCCAGCATCTCTGCTTCCAGAAGAATCATCTCCAGCAGGTCGGTAATGCCTTCGCCCTTCTTTGCGGATACCGGTACGCTGATTACGTCACCACCCCAGTCTTCTACCAGGATGCCGTTGTCGGCCAGGTCCTTCTTTACCTTGTCCGGATTTGCACCCGGCTTATCCATCTTGTTGATGGCTACAATAATCGGAACGTTTGCCGCCTTCGCATGGCTGATGGACTCGATGGTCTGCGGCTTAACACTGTCATCCGCTGCTACAACCAGTACGGCGATATCCGTAATCTGTGCACCGCGGGCACGCATGGTGGTAAACGCTTCGTGTCCCGGAGTATCCAGGAATACGATTTTCTTGCCGTTGATGGTAACTTCGGAAGCACCGATATGCTGCGTAATTCCGCCGGATTCTCCTGCGGTAACGTTGGTGTTTCGAATCGCATCCAACAGGGATGTTTTACCGTGGTCAACGTGACCCATTACGGTGATAATCGGTGCTCTCGGCTTCAGTTCGCTTTCCGCATCTTCATGAAGATCCAGACCTTCTTCCGGTTCTTCCTCCACTTCTTCGGTAACTACGACGCTGATGCCCAGATCTTCTGCTAGCATCTCGACCACGTCCTTATCAATGGTCTGATTCAGTGTGGCCATGATGCCCATCTTCATCAGGGACATGATGATGGATGTCGGAGAGATTTCTGCCTGTTCTGCCAGACCTGCAACGGTAATCGGAACGGTTACCGCAATGGTGCCTTCCGGCAGAAGCTCTTCAATATCCACTTCCGGCTCCACGTTCTTCGGGGCCTTCTTCTTCTTATGTCTGGTCTGCTTTTCCAGAGAATTCTCGTCGAAGTAACGGGAATTCTTTCCGCCGCCGTTACCTTCGTGACGACCGTGCTTGTTGTGACGATCGCCTCTGCTGCGGTCTTCATTCTTATCCTTATTGTGGTCAAAGAACTTTTTGCTCTTTCCCTTTCCGCCCTTACCGGTTTCTACCGCTGCCATTTCCGGTGCGGATGCGCCGGTGCTGCGACGCGGAGAATGATCGTTCCGGCCTTCATTGTTGTTCCGGCGGTTTCCGCCGTCCTTGCGTCCCTGACCATCTTTGCCTCTGCGGTCATTGCGGTCGTTTCTCTTCTTTCTGCCGTCGGAAGATTTACCGGATTCCTTGGCTTCCGGCTGCGGTGCTTTGGATGCATCGAAAATCTTCTTGAAGCGCATCGGCTTGTTCGGAGCGTTGGTATACTCTTCCTTCTTTTCCTCTGCTTTCTTTGCCGGCTTCTTTTCTTCTGCCTTGCGATCCGCTGCCTTCTTTTCAGCAGGCTTGTCGGAAGTCTTTTTCTCAGGCTTCTTCTCGGACTTCTTCGCCGCCTTCTTCTCAGCGGCTTCTTTTTCTTTTGCGGCTTTCTGCTCAGCCTTCGCCGCCGCTTCTTCACTTTCAACCTCGGCTGCGGTCTTAACGATTTTCAGTCCAACCCGCTTCTTCGGCTCTTCCTTCGGAGCTTCCGCCTTTACCGGTGCCTCTTTCGGAGCTTCTTCCTTCTTCGCCATCGGTGCCGGTTTGCTGATAATCGGAGTTGCCTTAATCTTCGGTTTCTTGGACTGTGCTTCCGGACGATCGTTTCCTTTCAGCATATTGATGGTGCTGATAATTCTACCCGCATCCCGATCCTCCATGCTGTCTCCTTCGCCGGTCACCTTAATGCCCAACTTGTCGGAATTTCGCTTCAGTTCCTGATACGAAATATCCAGTTCGGTCATGATATCAGATACCTTCTTCGCCATTCACTACCTCCTTTACAAATGCACTGGCTTCGTCAAAAGCCGCATCTGTTATTTCCATTTTGATTTCTCTCTTATAATTTCGCTGAAATGCTCTGCTTTTTCTTGCTTTCTCGATGCATTCCGGATTCTTGCAGAGATACACGCCTCTTCCCGGGCTCTTCCCGTCTCGATCCACATGAATGGCTTCATCGTGGAACGTCAGCCGAATCAGCTGATTCTGAGGAAAGGATTCCCTGCACCCGATGCACCTTCGCATTGGTGTTCTTCGGTCCTTCATACCGCTGCCTCTACTCTTCCGAAGCCGTCTCTTCTGCTTCCGATGCTTCTGCCTCCACAGATGCATCCTCTGTCATTTCATTTTCTTCTTCAAAAGTATTCGGTTCTTCATCTTCATCGGTGTAGTCGTCAAAATCAAAACCGCTTTCTTCCAGCTGTGCTTTGCTCTTGATGTCAATCTTCCATCCGCTGACTCTGGCTGCCAGTCGCACGTTCTGTCCTTCTCTTCCGATTGCCAGGGAAAGCTGCTGTTCCGGAACCACTGCGATGGCGCTCTTTTCTTTTTCGTCAGCGTATACCGCCTCAACGACTGCCGGACGCAGAACGTTGCTGATCAGCACCGTCGGATTCTCATCCCATACGATGATGTCGATTTTCTCATCGTTCAGCTCATCCACGATGGACTGTACACGGGAACCCCGGTTTCCGACGCAGGCACCCACCGGATCCACGTTCTCGTCGTGGGAATATACCGCAATCTTTGTGCGGGAACCGGCCTCACGAGCAATGCCTTTGATTTCCACGGTACCGTCGGCGATTTCCGGAATTTCCAGTTCGAACAGTTTCCGAACCAGCCCCGGATGGGAACGGGAAATGAAAATCTGAGTTCCCTTCGGCTTCTTTTGTACGTCCATTACGTATACCTTGATGTACTGACCCGGGCGCAGTTCCTCGCCGCGAACCTGCTCGGATTTGGACAGAGAACATTCTACGTTTCCGATGGATACGTATACTCTGCCTTCGTTCACTCTCTCGACTCTTGCGGTCACCAGTTTTTCCTTCAGTTCAATGAACTGATCGTAGGTGTTGTTTCGTTCCGCTTCCCGGATGCTCTGAACCACAACCTGCTTTGCGGTCTGTGCGGCGATGCGGCCGAAATCCTTCGGATCGATTCGGTACTGAATCTCATCACCGATTTCATATCGTTCGTCATATGACCGCGCTTCTTCCAAAGATACCTCGGTGGCATCATCCATTACTTCTTCCACAACTTCCTTGCTGAGAAGAACCATTACCTCACCGGATTCCCGGTCTACTACCACATCCACCTTCTGGTCTTTGCTGTAGTTTCTTTCGTAAGTGGTCTTAACGGCTTTCTCGATTGCCGCAATAATGTCCTCTTTGGAAATGTTCTTTTCGCGCTCCAACTCATTGAGTGCATCTAGAAATTCCTTATTCATTTAACCCTCCTAAAATATAACTGCAAGGTTGATCTTGGAAATCTTCTTGTGCGGAATCTCCAATCTCTCCCCGTCTAAATCCAACTGAATTACATCTTCTTCCGTGCGTCCCACCAGCTCGGCCTCAAAGCTCTTCTGACCGTTCAGCGGTTCGTACAGCTTGACTTCCACAATTCTTCCGGCGAAACGATTGAAGTCTTTATCGTGAATCAGCTCCCGATCCATTCCCGGTGAGGATACCTCGATGGTGTACTGACGGGCAATCAGATCCAGTTCATCCAGTTTCTCGCTCAGATACCGATTCAACGCTTCACATTCTTCAATGTTTACAAATTCCTGCTCACAATCTGCCGGCTTGTCCAGATATACCCGTAGTTTCCATTCCGGTCCCTCCTTGCGGTACTCCACATTGTAAATTTCCAAATCTTTGCCGCAAACATGCTCTTCTGCAAGTTCTCTTACACGGCTGACTACATCTTCTTTTGCCATCATCCCTCCGGAATAATCTACATACAAACGAAAGAGTGGGCTCTGCCCACTCTTTCAAGTTCCAACGTATATGGTTATAATAGCACGAATTCCTTTGATATGCAAGGATTTTTCTTGATATTCCGGGGAATTCTTAGATTTTGTAACGTGCCATGGAAGCCGCCAAGTGCTTCATCATGGTTTCCGTTGCCGCTTCCACATTGCCGCTGATAATCGCACCGTACAATTTCTGATGCTCCTCCACAACGGCTTGCAGCTGTTCCGCGTCCACCATACCGGTTCCGCTGACCCGTTTGAGGAAATTCCGAATCGTGGTCAGCATGGACAAGATGATTGGATTGCCGGAGCATTCCGCAATGCAGGTATGGAATTCAATATCTGCATTCAGGGTTTCCTGAAGCGCATGCTGCAGGTTATCCGTATCTTTGCTTTCCTGGAAGGTTTTCTGCATCCGGTAGTAGATATCCGTCAGTTTATCCAGTTTATTCTTGTCCTCGCACTGAGCTGCCAGCTGAACCGCCCGGAGTTCCAGCGCTCCACGAACCTGAAGGATGCTCTTTACCTGAGCACCGTCCAGAAACAGAGACCAAGACAACGGCACCGAGAAGAAATTGGTTTCCCGGCTCGTAATATACGTGCCCTGTCCCAGGCGTATATCAATCATCCCCAGGACGTCCAATACCTTCAAGGCCTCTCGGACGGCGGATCGGCCGACATTTAATTTTTTTGCCAGCTCCCGGTCCGATTCAATCTGATCGCCCCGCTTTAGACGGCCCTCCAGAATTTCATCGGCGAAATACATGGTCAACCGATTGACTAACTGACTGATATTCCCCTTTTTTTCACTCTTATAGAACAAATCATCATCTGCCTGATGAGAATTCAAACAGGTTTCCAGGTTCTGAAGAAATTCCTGCGGCTCCAGGGAGAACATCATGCTGTCCAGCTGCAAACGACCGGAAACAGCACTGATTACCTCATTGAGGCGATCGCCTCCTTTGGACTCCAGGTTGGATAGAGTTGCCACGCTCATGGCCGTCTTTCCATTCTCCTTCATCAGAAAATATTCCAAAAATTCTTTTTGTGTCATTTTCAGCGTCCGGCGAACCTGTCGGATATTATCCTTTTTGTAGACAGAGTTGTATTTGCCCTCTACCATCATGTACCTCATTTTTCCACTAGCTCGTTAACTTCGCAATTACTCGTTCAGAAGTTTTTCAACCAGGTCGGTCATCAGTACAGAGGCTTTAGCCAGGTCACTGTATTTACTGAATTCAACCGGTGCATGGCTTCGACCGTCCTTGCTGGAAACGAACAGCATAACTGTTGGAAGCTGCTGGCCGATTTCCAGAGAGTCGTGTCCCGCACCACTCGGAAGACGCATGTAGGAGTATCCTCTCTCCTTGCAGGAAGCTTCCAGTGTGTCCAGCATGCCTGCATCCAGAGCAACCGGTTCGATGACCAGCTTCGTGTCAATTTCAAAGCTTCCGCCCATGATCTTGCATTCACGCTCCAATGCAGCTCGAATTCTTCTGGCGATATCATTAATATTATCGTTATTCATGGACCGAATGTCAACCGTGAACTCTACTTTCTCCGCAACGATGTTCATTCCGCCCGGTGTTACGTTCATGAAACCAACGGTAGCAACGGTTCCGTCTGCCTTCTCCCGTGCCCAGTCTGCAATCTTGCAGATTACCTTCGATGCGGTATCTACGGCATCCATTCTCATATCCATTGGAGTGGTTCCCGCATGGTCAGCTCTTCCGTGTACCGTAACCATGTATCTCTGGATACCGACGATACCGGTTACCAGACCGATTTCCAGTTTCTTCTGATCCAGCACCGGACCCTGCTCGATGTGCGCTTCTACAAAGTGACCGATGGAGCCCTCTTTCCAAGCGGCATCGCCTACCTTTGCCGGATTCAAACCGTATTCCTTCATCGCTTCTGCAATGGAGATTCCGTCTGCATCTTTGAACTGCTCGGTATATGCTTCATCCCGGTGACCCAGCATCGCACCGGAACCGAAATATCCGGTACCGAAACGCATACCTTCTTCATCGTTGAAGCCCACAACGACCAGATCTCTCTTGTGTTCCATTCCGCTCTCTACAATCTGACGCGCCATCTCGATGGAGCAAACCACGCCGCCAATGCCGTCGTAATTACCACCGTGGATAACCGAATCGTAGTGAGAACCGGACATTACGCACGGAGCTTCCGGATCCGTACCTCTCAGAATACCGAATACGTTTCCGGCTTCATCCTCATGCACTTCCAGACCGATTTCTTCCATGGTTTCTCTCAGATAATTCACGGCATCTCTCGCTTCCTTGGTGAAAGGAAGTCTGGTGCAGCCTTCTCCCGGGGTAGCGGTGAACTTCTTCAAATACTCCAGATCCTGAGCAATTCTTCCTGTGATTTTTTCGATTTCCATCTTACGTCCTCCTAGTTTTTTCTATCAATAATAAAGACCTTAATCGGTGAGATCAGCATCGCTGCGACAACCGCCGCAAATCCCCCTGTCGCCAATCCGTTCATTCCATGGTTTACCCCTAGAAGAATCAGGGCAAAACCAATCATGGTTATGATAAATGCAATAGTCAATACGCCTGCATTTGTTGTCCAGAAACTTTTCTTTTCCATTCTATTTCATCACCCTTTCTACAGACCAAACACCAGGAATAGGAACAGTCCGATTGCGATGGTGGCCGGGACGGTAAGGGACAACATAATTTTCAGTACATCACCTTCTTTGCCCAGGCAACCGGCGGTAGTGGTTCCCAGAATAATCTTGCTCGGGCTCACCGCAGCGCCGATGGAGCCTCCTGCGGTCTGCGCTCCCAGTACTGCCGGTGCGTTCACACCCAGCAGTGAAGATGTGGTCATCTGGAAGTCTCCGAACAGGATGTTGGAACTCATGTTGCTTCCGGTCATAAACGTTCCCAGCAATCCAATGAACGGTGCGAGAATCAGGTATTTATTGCCCAGCACGCCGGCAATTCCCTGAGACAGAACGACGGTCTGTCCGGTTCCGGACATGATTTTGGACATGATTACCAGTCCGATTACTGCCATTCCCGACGGCATGGTCATGGTGATGGAACGGCCGAAAATTGCCTTGGTTCCGCCGGCCTGAATCCAGCCGTGCTTCTTGTAGTATACCAATCCGATTACAGCAGACAGGAATAAGAACATGCTGGCATGGGTAAACGGAACAATCGGAGAGAACGCATCGGAGGCCGCATTCACGAAACCGTATCCGGTGGATGTTTCCGGAACGGAGATGCTCAGCTGAACCTTGCTCAAGAATGCATTTACCGGTTTAACCGTCAGCACGATGATGGTCATCAGGGACAGCAACGCGTATGGAACAAAGGCCTGTACCAAAGTCATATCCTTCGGTGCATCTAAGGTTTCACCGGTGCTTTCGGTGCGAACCATAATCTTGGAATCTTCGATTCTCCACTCATCCCGGTACATCTTCATTCTTCCCATCAGCATGAGAACGACCAGACAAATAACAGCCGGAACGAAGTTGCTCAGTGTGGTGTTCACCTGGCTCAGTACCAATTCACCGCCGCCGCCGATAAGGGTCATTACCAGCACGGCCGGAAATCCCTTCTTCACGGCTTTTCCTTTTCCGTACAGCCAGCAGATGATGATTCCGGTCACGAAATCCCATACCAGCAGGAATACTGCTGCCCAGAATGCCGCTCTGTAATACTCCGGACTGCCTGCCTGAATACCGGCGGATACCGCCAGAGAATCCCACGCGGCCCCCAAGGTACCGAAGGTATTTCCCCATGCCTGGCCCAAGAGCGGAATAACGATGGCGTACATCGGCGCCACACCGATTCCGATTAGAAGCGGTGCGCCTACTGCAACCGGTACACCGAATCCGGTAATGCCCTGCAGAAAGCTCTCGAAAATCCAGCCCATCGCCAGTACCAGCAACAGTTCATTCGGCAGCAGCTTGCTCATGCCCTCTTTGATGACAATGAACGCTTTCGCCTCATCACCCACCTGGTACATGAGAATCGCCGTCCATATGATTAATAGAATGACCAAGGCACTCCAAATGCCCTTGGCACTCTCCACCGCGATGGTGGTAATGTCTGCCTTATACACCAGCAGACCGGAAAAAATCGTAATAAGCAAGCCAACCGGGGCCGCCTCGGTGGCGCCCCAGTGAAACTTGATCATTAATACGATTAATACGATAATCGGCAGGAATGCCATTATCCATGTTAAGAAATTTACAGGTATATTCATATTGAAAGTACTCCTCTTTTTCTCAAATCTCGTATTACGGTAAAAACAGAATTATCTGTGGATGACGGTTCCGGTCTCTCCATTGATACCTTCTCTTGCCTTCTCGAGGAGTGTGATCAGAGCATTTCTGCCTTCTCCGGATTCTGCGAAACGGATTGCCGCTTCTACCTTCGGCAGCATGGAGCCCTTTGCGAACTGCTCTTCTGCAATATATTCCTTTGCCTGATCCACGGTCAGATCTGCCAGCCATTCCTGGTTTTCCTTGCCCCAGTTGATGGCAACCTTCTCTACTGCTGTGAGAATTACCAGGTAATCGGCACCGAATGTGGATGCCAGCAGGCTGCTTGCGTTGTCCTTGTCGATAACGGCACGAGCACCCACCAGAGCGCCGTCCCGATCCACAACCGGGATACCGCCGCCGCCGCAGGTGATAACGATGTGGCCTGCTTCGAACAGAGTTCTGATGGTTCCCAGTTCGCAGATTCTCTTTGGCATCGGGGAAGCAACCACTTCTCTGTAACCTCTTCCGGCATCCTCTACCACAGAAACACCCTGTGCTTCCAGCTTATCCGCTTCTTCTTTGGTCAGGAAACGTCCGATTGGCTTGGTCGGATTCTTGAAGGCATCGTCATTCTCATCCACCAATGTCTGAGAAATAATTGTGGAAACCTTCTTGTCGATTCCTCTCTTCTTCAGTTCATATTTGATCGCATTCTGCAGATCGATTCCGATATATCCCTGGCTCATTGCGCCGCAGGATGCCAGCGGAACCTCTCCGTACTGGTGATTGGATCTTGCCAGCATATCCATTGCATTCTGAATCATGCCAACCTGTGGTCCGTTTCCGTGAGTGACAATCAGATCATGACCCTCTTCAATCAGGTCCACAATTACACCGGCAGTGTGAGCAACCGCTTTACGCTGCTCCTCTACGTTATTTCCCAGTGCATTTCCCCCCAGTGCGATGACAATTTTCTTGCCCATTATTTAGTCCTCCATATACTCTGATATACGCAGCGGCCTGATTTCTCAGGCCGCCACAGTAGATTCTTTAGATTTGATTATTCTTCAAAACCCAGCTTCTTTGCATAAGCCAGAACGGCCTTCTGGAATGCTTCGATTGGCGGATGTACCGTGCCGGCACCGATCTGGCCGAATCCCGCAATCTTGTGGGCAATACCGGTGTTGATAACCGGAGTAATTCCCTTCTCCACAACCAGTCTTGCATCGATACCCAGGCAGGTACCTCTGAAGTTCCAGTTCGGAATGATGTAGTTCGGGTTTCTGTCGATGGTGATTTCCGTCATTTCGTTACTGGTGTTCAGCGCATCTTCGTAACCGCCTGCACCGACGAAACGGGTTACAGCCGGAGCAGCGATCATCGCCATTCCACCTACACCAACGGTTTCAGTGATTGCACTGTCACCGATATCCGGGCAAGCATCCTCGCCGTCATAACCGGTGAAGTACAGACCCTGTGGTGTGTTAACCGGACCGGTGAACCATTCGTCTCCCATTCCGGCGATACGGATACCGAAGTTTACGCCGTTTCTGCACATTGCGGTAACAACGGTTCCGTCGGTCAGTGTTCTCGCACCGTCCATGATTGCCTTACCGGTTGCCATCATAACGTTCAGGAAGAACTGATCGGTGTCTGCCAAGAACTTCATTACGGAAGATTTCTCATCCTGCGGCATATCCATGTCGGTGATAATCGGTGCCATTTCCTTATAGAAACACAGGGACGCAGCGATATTTCTCTGGTGGAATTCGTCGCCCATTGCGATTGCCTTTGCAATCAGCGGATTGATTGCCAGTCCGCCATCCAGGGAACGAATCGCTCTTCCCAGTGTTGGTCCCAGTACATCTCTCATCCATCTCAGACGGTTTACAACCTCTTCAGAGTATGCACCGAAACGCAGTACCTTTCCGATACCTTCGTTCATCTGGCAGTATGCGTAGTTGCCATCGGTCTCGTTCTGAACAACGAATACCGGCATGTTCTGTGTGGTGATTCCGCCCATCGGACCTACTGCGTTGCAGTGGTGGCATGGAACGAACTGAATCTCACCGGACTCCAGAAGTTTGCGAGCATCTGCTTCGTTGTCTGCCCACTCCTCGAAGAGTACTGCACCAACGCAGGAACCCTGTACGGTTGCCGGCATATCCTTGTATTCAATCGGCGGACCTGCGTGCAGGATTACCTTGCCGTTGTTTTCGTTCAGCTGCGGAATTACGGTCTTTGCCGGAACGTTGTCCTTCAGTACCGGCTGTGCAGCAACAACCTTTGCGATTACCTTGCGGTTCGCCTCGTCGATATCAAATCCTTCGTAATTTCTCAGGAAGTTCAGCGCCTTAATCAGCGTGATGTCTCCGCCTGCCGGTGGCATCCAGTCGTACTGAACCACGTCGCAGCCGAACTTCTCGGTTACTTCCGCAAAGCTCTTCAGACCGATGTTGATCACCTTTGGCTTGCTGGAAAGCATCTTCACCAGCTTCTCGGAAGGTGCGGATACTTCGCACTCTCTTACCTGCTTCGGACGAGTTTCCTTCTGTTCCGGAACGAAATCGTATCCGATTGCCTGAAGTGCAGTCTTTGCAGCCAGCATGTTGGTCTCCGCCACGATTACGCCGGCTTCCTTCAGCTTTGCAACGGATTCGTCGTAACCCTGGAAGTCGTTTCTGGTTCCGCATACTTCTGCAACGAAGAATACCTTTCTGTCCTGAGCAGCAGCCTTTTCCTGCAGGCTCTTTACAGCCGGAATCAGTGCTCCTGCCATGTCTTCGTGAGAACCGTATCCCAGTACCACGTCGAACAGGATGACACCGGTGCTCGGATCGTCCACAGCCTCTTCCATGCACTCTACTCTGGTTCTCGGATCGATCATTGGATGCGGCTTACCCTGTGTGTAAACATCATCGCCCAGGTCGATTACCACGTTACCGTCTGCATTCAGCTTGAAGCCTTCCTGATGAGCGCAATCCTGCAGTCCCAGTGCTTCCTTAATCAGCATTGCAGATTCTCCGGCCAAAGTACCGCCGGAATAGTATGCCTTAATGGTTTTCTTGTCTTCCTTCTTGAAGAACCGGCTTCTGTCGCAATCAACAGTTCCCTCTTCTACCTTCTGACCTCTTACCAGGCTTACTGCCAGGCGAGCACACTCGTCCAGTGTATAGGTCTGATAGAATCCTTCTTCGTAGTATTCCGGCTTCTCGCCCAGGAACAGGCATACAACCGGCTTCTTGCAAACGCTCAGTCTTGCAGCAACCTTGTCTGCCACTTCCTTTGCCGGTGGTTTGGAGATAACAACCAGCACCTTAACGGTCTGATCCTCTTCCATGGCATCGATTACGTCCAGCATTGTGGTTCCGCCTACCTCTGCAGACAGATCTCTTCCGCCGGTTCCGATTGCGTTGGTAACGCCCTCGCCCAGACGGTCAATGATGGTGGTCAGTTCCTGAATTCCGGTACCGGATGCGCCGATGATTCCGATGGAACCCGGGTTAACGGTGTTGGTAAAAGCAATCGGAACGCTCTGGATGATTCCGGTTCCGCAGTCCGGTCCCATAACAACCAGGCCCTTCTCGTGTGCCTTGTCCTTAATCTTCTTCTCATCTTCGATGGTTACGTTGTCGGAGAACATGAATACGTTCATGTCTTCGTCCAGTGCTCTCTCCGCTTCCAGTGCGGCATATGCACCCGGGATGGAAATGACTGCCAGGTTGGCATCCGGCATCTGTGCCAGAGCCTGATCCCAGGACTTCGCTGCCTGAGCCCCCTGCTTCTTCGCATCGGCGCTTCCTTCTTTTGCGAAGTACTCGTCCACTCTCTCCATCAGTGCGTCCAGAACGCTTTCCTCTTCCACGTCTGCAACGACTACCATGTCGTTCGGAGTTGCTGCCATCAGCTCTTCTGTCTCCAGTCCGCCCTGCTTGAAGATATCCTTGTTCGCAGGAGTTGCCATCATGATGGAAACCTTGTTCACACCCTCTACGGTGGAAACTTCATTGGTCAGAAGCATCAGAGTTACAGAATCGTGATAGCTTCCGGCTTTAACGATTGTCTTTAACATTAAATCTCTCCTTGTTTCTCTGTAAAAAAGTTACGGTTTCAATGTTATCTATAATTAGTCCGCAAAACGGTTCTTGTGATCGTATCTGTCGAAATGAATCGGTTCACCCTTCAGGTATTCTACCAGTTCATCCGCAACGTCCACACCGCCGGTTGCGTACGCTTTATCCATTCTCAGTTTCGCTCTCTCGCCCGGATAATTCACCTTATCAAATCCCGGAGCCGGCTTGATTTCGCCGATTTCGTCCAGGCAAGCGGACATGGTCTTCATGAACTGCTCCGCGCCGCAGAATCTTTCCGGATCGATTACGATGTGCATCTGACCCAGTCTTCTGCCTTCGGACAAATCGTGATACATGGAGCTTACGTGACCGCCGAACGGAACACCCAGCAGAATTCCGGAGAAGATGTCTACCATCATCATCAAACCATAACCCTTAGCACCTGCGATTGGAACCAGAGCGTTTACCTTGTGCGGATCCGTAACCGGAGCGCCGTGTTCGTCTACTGCCCAATCTGCCGGAATTTCCTGATGCTTGGATCTCTTGTCCAGAATCTTTCCCCATGCCTGTACGGTTGTTGCCATGTCGAATACAACCTTACGATCGTCTGCAGTCGGTGCTGCGAAAGAAATCGGGTTGGTACCATAGTAAGGTTCTGCACCGCCGTAAGGAACGGCCATCGGATCGGACTGGCAGAAAGAAATTGCGCACAGACCCTCATCCGCAGCCATTTCAGTGTAGTAACCGATGGAACCGCTGTGGGACAGATTGCTCATTCCCACTACTGCAATACCGTTTTCCTTTGCCATCTCGATGGCTTTCTCCATACCTTCCTTTGCAACAACAAAGCCGATGCCGTTGTCACCGTCCAGAATTCCGGAGCAAGGTCCGGTCTGCTTCCAGGTAATGTTTGGTTCAACAGTAATGCCGCCCTTGAAGATTCTCTCGCTGTAATACTCTACACGAACTGCGCCGTGGGAATAATAACCTCTCTCATGTGCCCACATCAGAATTTCTGCAGTGGTTTCTGCATGATCTTCGTGCAGACCTGCCTGCATGAGTTTACCCTTCATCAGGCCTTTCAGTTCTTCTCTCGATAATTTCACTTATGATACCTCCCATTATTCGGGAATCTCTTCCCAATGCAATTTGTTTTTATTGACACCCGGGCCTGCCTGCGCAAGCCCGGATTAACGTCTTTAGAATTGAACTAGAGAGCAACGTCTCTGTTGCAGTCCTTGGAGTAGATGTAGATGAAGTCCTCGGTACCTACGCCGTAGCAAGCCTGCGGTACATAGGAATCCATGAATACGTAGTCGCCCTTCTGCAGCGGAACCCACTCGTCGTCCAGACGATACATTCCCTTGCCCTGCAGGAAGTACATTCCGTGCTCCTGGATGTGAGTTTCAATGTATCCGTGGCATGCACCCGGTTTGAACTTCAGCAGATGCATGTTCATATCGAAACCGAAATCCTCTGCAGCCGGCAGGAAGTCCTTGCTGTGGCAGTTTGCCATGCCTTCATATTCTTTCCACTCGGTGTCGTTGATGTTGGCAACAACAGTGTGTGCGCTGTGACCTTCCAGTGCAGCGTATCTTCTTCTGTAGATGTATACGAACGCATCCTCGTCGCTGTTGTTAACAAAGCTGAATGGCTTGTCTGCCGGGGAGTAGATGTAACCGCCCTCGGTGAGTTCTGCTTCCTCATCTGCGTTCTTAACGGTCAGCTTTCCGCTAACTACGTACAGGAAGGACTCGATGCCGTTTCCGCCGATTGCGTCGTTCTTGCCGCCCGGATGAACGGTGGAAATGTAATCTGCGAAATCTGCGCCCATTGCCGGGGAACCCAGGATTGTGGTGTCGCAGTTTTCATATCCCGGAATTGCGTTCTTTACGATGCCGTCCGGTTCCAGAATCACGTAATTCTCTCTCTTGCATACGGATCTTGTGGACAGCAGTGTTTCTCTGTAGCCTGTGTTGTTGTTCAGATAACTCATTGAAATAACCTCTCTTTCATTATCTCTGTTAAAAAATGTTCCGTTGAACCTTATCAGCGATTTTCTTCTTTTAAACCGCAAGTGGTCAACCAATTTTTACAATTCAATTGTGCCACCTTTCAACCCATTTTGCAAGCTATTTTTTAATTATTTTTGCATTAAAATTTGGACAACCTATTTTTAATATGAGAATTCTTTCTTATTAAACCCCTTGTTTTTCAACATATTGTGTAGTTCTACAGCTTTCCCCCTATTCTTCGTATCCGGAATCCTATTTTTGATTTATTTGACAATCACCGATAAAATGGAGTAAAATTCTGAAAAAGAGCTATCATAAAAAATTAAAGGTCTATTAAAAATAACGCGCTGATGAATTTTTTACAAATTCTCGGTATATTCAGGAGGACATTTCTATGCTTCAGAAACAAATTATTGATTTTTCGGAGTTCGCTTCGTACGATTTCACAAAAAAAGCCACCGTATATCACGAGGATTCCGTCTCACCAAAGGCTGTTCTGTTGTATTTTCACGGCGGCGGACTCCTCTACGGAAACCGTGAGGACCTGCCGGAAAAACACCTGCATACTTTTACCGAGAAGGGATATGTGATTGCCGCAATGGATTACCCTCTCGCTCCGGCGGTAACCCTGCCGGGAATTCTGGAGGACGTGTTGGATTCCGTCAATCGATACGAAGAAGTGCTGACCGCCGCCGGATTGGTCACGGAGGACGGAACGCAGAATGCTTTTATGCCGGGAGTGATTCCGTACTTTCTGTGGGGACGCTCCGCCGGCGCCTATCTGGCACTTTTGGCCGGTGCCTCGGAAAAGCTTGCCGTCAAACCCGCCGGAATTCTGTCCTACTACGGATACGGCTTCCTGACGGACGGATGGTATGACACTTCCAGTTTCTGGTACAATTCACTGCCGGAAGTGTCGGAGAGCTGTCTTCAAGCGATTCCTTCGGAGCCCCACTGCACCGGACCGCTGGAAACCCATTACAGCGTATACGTGTACGCCCGGCAAAAAGGCCTTTGGAAGGATTTAATCTATAGCGGCCGGGAGAAGTTCTTCTTTATCGACTACTCCCTCCGGCTCAAGGACACGCTTCAGGCACCGCTGTTCTGTGCACACAGTACCGGAGATAACGATGTGCCTTTCACGGAATTCAACGCGCTTTCATCCAAGTATCGGCCGGAGAAATACATCGCCGCCGCCGGGGATCATGACTTTGACCGAGACGAGGACAGTCCTTTCACCGATGAGTTGCTGAACGCCACGATACAATTTATGGAAAAACATCTGTAAAAAAAGAACGACCGCGCAGGGGCCGCCGAACCTCCTGCATGGTCGTTTTGTTTCGTATTCTCACTTCATTTCACTTTCGATTTTCAGCTCTCCTATCCGTCACCACCATTACATAGTGGCTGAGCAAAGCCGCACTTCCCGTCGTCAATGCGAGAATCCATCTCCACCGGTCATCGAAGAGCACGCAATTGAATATCAGAATCGTTGCCGCGGTTCCACAGATTATGGAAAGAATCAAGATTTTGTGCCACGCCTTCAGTCCGAACTTCCTCGCATCCTGCGTCATCTGCGCCGAAAAAAGGCTGTTCGCCAGAAAGGCGATTCCGATCATCAGCAGTATCAGCTGCTGCTCCTTAAAATGATAGAAGGACACGCCCATAATAATCATCAGTATGCCCAGCCCGAAGTCGTATTCAAAAGCCAAGCAATACAAATCCTTCGAGAAATATCCGAAAATCTTCAGCACGCCGTTTGCAGCCAATATAATTCCAAATATCCTTCCCAAGAAAACATTCATCACCGGAAGATTCAGAATTAACGCTGCGGTAACGGCGTAAAGCACGATATCGATTATAATCGTTCCGCGCCGCGCGATTTTATTTTTATCCAACCCTTCTCACCTCTTTTCTCGTATATATGCAAGTTATACATACGCATCATGGATGACATTATGGAATAAAAACGGACGTTACTTATTCTGCTTTTCTGCCCATAATTTATCGGCTACCGGATCCCAATTCTTTGCATAAGCGACGGTCTTTCCGCAGAAATGCTCTGCACTTTCCGGAGATTCCAAATCCGTCGAGTGCGCGCCGGATTCCTTTACCATTTGCGGCAGTTTGTCCGGATTCTCCAGCATCGGACACGGCTTCAGATAATTGTCGTTGAACGGCATATTTCTGTGGTATGCCATGAACAACGGACTCTGCATAGCCTCCAGCAATGTTTTTTCCCGAATGTTCGAATCCGAATAGTGAATGAAGGCACACGGATCGATATCGCCGTTGGCATTGATGTGAAGATATCTTCTTCCGCCGGCGATGCATCCGTTAACGTATTCGCCGTCGTTCTGGAAATCGATGATGAACAACGGGTTTTCCGCACGATACTTCCGCACGCGGTTCATGGTTTCCACCCGCTGTTCCGGTGTCGGCAGCAGCTCCGGAGAAGCATCGTTTCCCACCGGCATGTAGTGGAAGAACCAGGTGAAGAAAGCGCCCACATCCTTCAAGCTGTCCAGGAATTCCTTCGATGTGATGGATTCGAAATTGACACTGGTGTAGCAGCAGGAGAATCCGAACGGAAGCCGGTTGCGGCGAAGAACATCGCAGGCATGCATTACCTTATCGTATACGCCCACGCCTCTTCGGCTGTCCGTCGCCTCACTGAAACCTTCAATCGAAATGCACGGGATGAAGTTCTTCACCCGAAGCATCTCTTCGGCAAATTCATCATCAATCAGTGTGCCGTTTGTAAAAGCAAGAATCACGCAGTCCTCGTGTTTCTCGCAGAGTTTAATGATATCCTTCTTTCGTACCATCGGCTCTCCGCCGGTCAAAAGATAGAAGTACACGCCCATATTTTTGCCCTGGCACATGATATCGTCCAGCTCCTCAAAGGAAAGGTTCAGCTTATTGCCGTATTCCGCCGCCCAGCAGCCGGTGCAGTGCAGGTTGCAGGCGCTGGTCGGGTCCATCAGAATCGCCCACGGAATGTTGCAGTCCAATTTATTTCTGAGCTCATCTTCTCGCTTCCATCCGGCCAGGCATGCGTTCAGGAAAAAATTTCCCAAAAGAGTCTTCGCCACATCCGGATTGATATCGTGGATAATATGAGTAATATACTTCTGGTAAGGACTGTTCTTATCCTCCAATTCTTTCCGAATTGCTCTTCTCGCTCCGACAAAATCGTCTCCCGCAAACTTATCTGCCCAGTCCATAATCTTCATAAGATTCTTATCCGGATCCTTATATGCCATATCAATCGCCCGATCCAGACCAAATTGTTCTAATGAATGTACGAGTTTCATGATTTCTACCTCCTAGCAGTTCTTTTGATAATTCTCTTATCTCTTGTCATGATTCTATCGCACTTTATCATTAATTTAACTAGACAAAAAAGTGAAAGTGTTCGAATTCGAACACTTTCACCCAAATTGCCTAAATTAAAGGAACTGCCGCACAAACGTACAGCAGTTCCTTTCGGGTTGCAGATTTCTCTGCAGGTGTATGAAAAAATGATTTTTTGATGGCTTATTTTTTCTCCAAGATGGTTCCTTTGCGGAAACCCTCTACGGACTTCATGTTCTTCATCAGCAGATAATATACGATGCCGGTCGGAATCGTTGCCGTGAAGAAGGACAGGTCTACGTTCAGCAGTCCGATTACCGCACCGATTACAGTAGCGATAATTGCTGCCATGTTCACACCCTTCTTGGATCCGTTGTCGTCATACAGATCTTCCAGCTGCTCTTCGGTGAACTTTCTTCTGTGAAGAATGAAGAAGTCCACAATCAGAACGGCAAAGATTGGAGCGAAGAATGCGGAGTAAATCTTAACGAACAGGGACAGACCTGCTGCAGAGCTGTCATTAGTCAGGATCCATGGACATGTTGCAACTGCCAGGATACCGATCAGGATAACCGCTGTCTTATGCTTCATCTTGAAAGTGTCCATAAATACGTATGCCGGCGGAATAACGTTACTTGCCAGGTTGGTGGACAGCTGTGCAAAGATGATGAATGCCAGTGTTACAACCAGGATGGCTTTGTTGTCTACCATTTCCGCAAAAGCGTTGATCGGGTTTGCAATACCGGTTGCAGTGGAAGCCATTGCACCGATGATGCCCAGCATTACGGTAGCCGGTACCATTGCCATGAAGTAAGAGAATCCTCTTACCGGTGCGCTGTAGCCCTGCTTCATCTCTCTGGAGTAGTCCGAAGCGTTCAGCATTACGGTTGTACTGTTTCCAAAGAATGCGATGATTGCAGCAACAAACGGCAGACCCCAAGTTCCGGACTTGTTCATCAGGTTCGTGGAAATCACATCCCACTGTGTGGTCAGGCAGATGTACAGCAGGTAAATCATTGCGAAAACGATTACGGTTCCGCCGATGTTTCCAACCCACTTTGCACCCCGGAATCCCTTGATGGACAGCAGAATCTGTACCACCTGGAATACGATGAACCACAGCCAAATATTGTCATAACCGAAAATCAATTTAACGATGTTGTTGATTGCGGCACCACCCAGCCATGTCTGGTATCCGTACCATACGATAGCCGGAAGACCTCTCAGCATGGAAGGAAGAATGTTGCCCTTCGTTCCGTATGCACTCTTCAAGTGAACGGAATACGGTGCACCGGTGGTGTAACCGAACTGGTCGTTCATTGCGATACCGATGACCAGAATAGTGGAACCGATCAGCACTGCCAGGAAGAGCTGCAGGAGGTTCAGTCCTGTCTCCATCTGTGCGGATCCCATTGCCAGTGTTCCGATGGAAATACATCCACCCAGCCACAGCATGGTGTTGGATCCCCAATTCATCGTTCTCTTTTCCCAAGGAATCGGGCGAATGCTGTCGTCCTGTTTCTTCTGGACAACTTCCTGATTCTTTTCGTTGCTCATTACTTAATCTCCTCAAATAAAATCATACATATTTAATTTCCGTTTTCCGAAAGGAATTCGGTAAATTACTGAATCGGTGTTACGTACTCGCCGTAACCGTTTGCTTCTTCCAGATACTTGCCATCCTTCGCAACTACCCGGCCGCGGATAATTGTGCAGGTCGGTGCACCCTTCCCTTCGAAACCGTCGAAGCAGCTCACGTGACCCTTTGTGTACAGCTTATCCTGTTCGCACTTCCATTCTTTCTCCGGATCCAGAATTACAACGTCGCCGTCAAATCCCAGTTCAAACGCACCCTTGCGTCCGTAGAATCCGAAAATCTTCGCCGGGTTGTAGTCCATAACCTTTGCGATCAGCGTTGGGCTCAGATTCTTCTGATGAACTACCATGTCGAACATCATCGGCAGGAAGTACTGAATAGCGTTCAGACCGCCCCATGCCTTCCAGATGTCTCTGGTCTCATTGTCCTTTTCCTCATCGGCTGCCGGAGAGTGGTCACTGCCGACGCAGGACAGGGTTCCGTCCAGAACGTAATCCCACAGCTTCTCCATATCCTCTTTCTTTCTCATCGGAGGAGTGCACTTTGCCGGAGCTCCTTTTTCAAAAACAAAATCTTCGGTGAGTCCCAGGTAGTGCGGGCAAGTCTCTGCAGTAATCGGCAGACCTTCATGCTGTGCATCCTTCACCACCTGTGCAACCATCGGATGGCTGACATGGCAGATATGAACTCTTCCGCCGGTTGCTCTTGCCATATCGATGACATTTTTCGTTGCTACATACTCGGTCCATACATCGTGGGAATCCAGGAATGCACGGATTTTTTCATCTCTGCTCAGGCCTTCCTTTGCCTTCGCTTCCTTCTCCATTTCCAGAACCTGGCCATACTCTTCACAGTGGAAACCGCACAGCGCATTGTATGGCTTCAGAATTTCCAGCGCCTTTCGAACATTTCCCAGATTCACGGTCGGGAACAGCGGTCCGTTCGGGCAGGTAAATCCCTTAAATGCGGCAACACCCAGCTTCTGAAGATCTTCCAGATCTGCCATGTTATTTTTTACCGAATCCGGAGCATCATCGAAGTCTCCTACCAGACCACCCCAAAGACCGAAGTCCACGTAGGAATGCTTGCTGATTTTGCCCATCTTCATATCAAAGATTTCTTTATTCATTAGAGATGGATCGTTGTTCAGCGGCATATCAATCAGCGTGGTGCAGCCCGCAGCAACTGCGGCTCTGGAACCGGTTTCAAAATCTTCTCTGTACTCGAATCCAGGCTCATTCAGATGCGCATGGCAATCGATGATTCCCGGGAATACCAGGTTTCCCTCTGCATCGATTACTTCTTTTGCGTCCACTTCCGTGCCCGGAGTCAGGAACGCTGCGTATTTTCCGTCCTGAATGGCGATTTCCGCTTCAAAGATACGGTCCGGTGTTACAAGGCGACCGTTTTTGATTAAAAGATCATACATAATTATCTCTCCTTCTATTAATTCTGAAATCGGAATTAATATCTTTTTAATAGGGGTTAAAATTTAGGTCAACCCATATTTAAATAATTTCACATAGATAATACATGAATTACATATTGAATGCAACACCTAAAAAGCTTTCCTTTTCATACAATCTATTTTCTCTTTTTTAAGCAATAGTTTGACTGTTTAATTCTTTTAATAATTCGTTTTTTCAATATCTATCATTGGTTTTAGCCGTTCTTGTGATAGTCTCAGGAAATGCTTGTCAACTTTATGATATTAGGTCATTGTTATTGGTATTATAATTAATTATAACGAAAACAGCTATGAACGCGAATTCATAGCTGTTTTCGTTTTAGGGGAGTTTTTTACTGCCCCTTCTTAATATGTGTCAAATGCCTATGGATGTCTATTTATCAAAGATGGTTCCGGTACGGAACGGAGCCGCACTCTTCATGACCTTCATCAGAATGTAGTATACAACTCCGGTCGGAATCAGGCTGACATACCAGGACAGATCCATTACGAATACGGAAGTCAGAGATCCCAGTACAATAGCGATTACTGCCGCCCAGTTGATGCCCTTGAACGGACCTTCCTTGTCATACATCGTGTTGATGTCCAGCTGACTCTTTCTGAGAATGTAGTAGTCTACTACCATTACCGCAAAAATCGGTCCCAGGAATGCGGAGTAGAACTTGGTGAACAGGGACAGTCCGGCAGCGGAGTCCGCAGTTACCAGCTTCCATGGCATTACGCATACGGAAAGGATACCAACCAGAACGGTTGCGTGAGTCCACTTCATCTTGAAGGACTCCATCAGAACGTATGCCGGCGGAACGATGTTGTTCAGTACGTTTGTCGTAACCTGTGCAAATGCGATGAACAGGAGTGTTACGACAGTCAAGAACTTGCTTCCCATGGTAGTGGAGAATACAACCACAGGATCGGAGTTTCCTGTTGCAGCGGTTACCAGCAATCCAATCAGACCCATGAACAGGGTTACCGGCAGAATTGCGATGGTGTAGATGCTTCCGGTCTTAACGGAATGAACTTCATCCTTCAAGTTTCTGGAATAGTCCGAAGCATTGATAATCATCGTGGAATAGATGCCCAGGAAGGATGTGGTGGCTGCCCAGAAAGGCATTCCCCAAGTTCCCTTAATTCCGGCAAAGGAAGCGCTGATGTCTACGGCGAACTTCGTTTTTACAATGTACAGCATGTACGCCAGAATCGCTACGATGAATACGCAGGAGAAGTTCTCCAGCCATTTGATTCCGTGGAATCCCTTAATTGCCAGGGAAACCTGCAGAATGGTGAACAGTGCAAAGATCACCGGAAGATTGTCGAATCCCCACAGAATCTTGAAGCAGCTGTTGATGGCACCGGCACCAACCCAAGACTGGAAGCCGAACCATACGATTGCCGGAAGACCACGCAGCACGCCCGGTATTTTTACGCCGGCGGTACCGAAAGAGGATCTCAGCTGAATGATGTACGGAATTCCATATTTGTGTCCGCAGTTACCAACCAAAACCAGCGCAATGGCGATTACCAGACAGCCGATTGCCATGGCGAGAATTGCCTGAGTAATGGTCAGCACACCGATCAGGCTGGCCCCCATGGAAAAGGTTCCGATGGATACACAGCCGCCCAGGAAGGACGCGGTGTAGGACAGGGAGCCCATGATTCTCTCCTTGGTTGGCTGCAAATCCTCGTTGACATTTGCAACCAGCTCCGGGTTCAAATTCTTGTTTTCTACAATACTCATACTTTAAATCTCCTTAATTAATATCATCAAATCCTAGCGGATTCGCTTAACCAGTTCACCGGTGCCCTTTGCACCAACGACTTTTCCATCCTCTGCCATCACATTTCCTCTCAGAATGGTGCATACCGGAAGGCCCTGTCCCTTCAGACCAACGAATGCGGAAATCGGGTTCACATAGAGCAGGGAGTCTGCGGTGATTTCCCATTCTTTATCCGGATCGATGATTACCAGGTCGGCATCGAAGCCCGGCTTAATATCACCCTTCTTTCCGTAGATTCCGAATGCCTCTGCCGGAAGTTTTGCCCAAGCGTTTGCGAGAGAGCAAGGATCAACGCCTCTCTTTACGACACCTTCGGAGAAGATGGCCTGTACGCAGCTCTGAATTCCGCTGATTCCGCCCCATACATCGAATACGTTTTCGATTTTGTTTCCGAGAATCTCGTTGAACTTCTCGTCATAAGAGCATGGGGAGTGGTCGGATGCCAGTCCGGCAAACGTTCCGTTCTCAACATACTCCCACATTCCTTCGCGAGCGTCCTCCGAGCGGAGCGGCGGTGCGCATTTGAACATCGGACCGTTGTCCAGAGTATCCTGATCCACGAAGGTCAGGTAATGACCGCAGGTTTCTGCAGAAATCGGATAGCCTTCCATCTGAGCTTCGAATACCTTTTCGGCTACTGCAGGGTGGCTGATGTGGCAGATGTGCGCACGGCACTCCAGTTCTTCTGCCATGGCAATAACCGCTTCGGTGGCAACCATTTCAGCGGCAACGGTTCTGGAATCCAGGAATCCCTGCCAATCCAGTCTACCGGCTTCCTTCATTGCCTTTTCGCCTTCTTTAATCATGCTGTAGTCTTCACAATGGAATCCGGCCATTCCGCCAAATCCCTTGATAATCTTCATTGCTTCGTATGCCTGTCCGTATGTCAGGGAAGCATAATCCGGAGATACCGGTCCCAGGAAGGACTTAAATGCTACAACGCCCTTCTCGTCCAGTGCTTCCAGCTGATCGAAGTTATCCGGAACAAGTCCGCCCCAGAAACAATAGTCTGAGTACGCGTTCGGGCTAACCTTCGCTTCTTTCTTGTCGAAAAGCTCCGGTGTGGTCAATGCCGGCTCGTTCTGAAGCGGCATATCGATTACCGTGGTATATCCTCCCAGAATCGCCGCTGCCGTACCGTGCTCGTAGTCTTCTCTCCACTCATATCCCGGATCGTTCAAGTGTGCATGAGTGTCGATTGCGCCCGGGAATACGAATTTACCCTGTGCATCGATTACTCGAGTGGCTTCCGGCTCTTCACCAACTGCCAGGATTGCCGCAATTTTTCCATCCTTTACCGCAACATTTCCTTCCTGCACCAGCTCCGGTGTCACCAGTTTGCCGTTTTTAATCAGCAGATCATACATAATACAATCCTCCTTCTAAAAAATCAACATCTTCAATCCGAATGAGAGCATCCTTTTGCCCCATCCGTTTTTTCCGCCTGTAAAAATTTTCAGCGGATTATTTAAAAAATATCAAAATTCGGTCAACCAAATTTTAATTTTTTGATGATTATATTTTACATGAGTGAATTCGAATAATCAATAGAAATGTGTTATTTTTGTGATATTAATCATTCCAAAAAACGAATGCCGGCTTCACATTCCATTAAGTTTTTTTATATTTTGATTTTTCTCCTATGGAATGGTACTATAAGCATAGTTGAATTATTTGAAAAAATCTAACATTACGAAATAAATTGAAAGGGCAATCGCAACATGAATACACCGACTCGTATCAATGTGCTGAAAACTTCAGATTCGATTCTTCGCCATTTAAAAAAAATTCAGGATCACGGCGCCCCTTACCGAGGAAGAGTCCATTCCGTGTATCGGCACACCATCAATCTACAATTTCCGGACGGTTTGCTGGCATTGCAATGTGCAGATTCTCCTCTGTCGCCCATCAGTCTGACGCTTCCCCTGAACGGAAGTCAAATGGATGCACTTTCGGTAACACAGAATGCTCCGTGCTTCATATATCCGGATCATATCGAGATTCATTGCAAGGATTCCTTGCTTCTCATTCACGTTGAGGATGCTGCCGATTATTATTCCGCATCGATTTCCGACGTCGCCATCGGCAGCACGTTTCGTGATTGCATCGGCAAGGTGATTCAGGAATCCGGAAAAAGCGGATTTGCTTACATTTTCAACGATGACCCTCACCTAAAAGGAGATTTCATTCTCCAGGGTGCCCGGAAGTACATTCAGGAAACGGAAGAGTTTCTTCAGAACGAAGAACCGGAAAAGGCCGCTATCTCTTTGGGACGCATTTTGGGACTTGGGACCGGCTTGACGCCTTCCGGCGACGATTTTCTCTGCGGCGTGCTGGCCATGCTCCAGACGACGGGGCAGGAGAAAAATCCTTTTACACGGATGCTCCACCGCCGGATTCAGCAGAATCTGTTCGCCACCAACGACATCAGCGGTGAATTCCTTCAATCCGCACTTCGGGGAGAATACAGTGAACCGGCGATTCACCTGCTTCAGGCGGCCGACCGCGGAATCGGCGAAATTACCGGCTATGCCAAATCCTTCCTGCACATCGGCCATTCTTCCGGCATCGACACACTGTGCGGAATGATTTGGGTACTGGACAACTTTGCCCATTAAAGTCGAAATGTGAATTCTTTGTGTTTTTTGAAAATGTGTCAACCAATTTTCAAATTATGTGGTACAATGAACTTGCCTAATAAATCAACCAAATAAATTCAAATGAAAGGAAGTAGGATTATGAGTCTGATTGAAATGATGGAAAATCGTCGCAGCCTCCGTGCGTTCAACAGCGAACCGGTTACTGACGAGGAACTGAACAAAATTCTCCAGGCTGCAATGCTTGCTCCGAACGGAAAAGGACTGAAGCCATGGTCTTTCGTTACCATTCGGGATGAAAAGACACTGAGAGATCTGGTGAACTGCCGAAAGGGCGGCGCTAAGATGCTGGAAACTGCCACCGCTGCGATTGCGGTATATTCCGACAGTGATGTCACCGATACCTTCATCGAGGACAGTTCCCTGGTTATGGGATGGATGCATCTGATGGCTTCCGATCTGGGACTGGGCAGCTGCTGGCTGCAGCTGAGACTCCGTCCATCCAACGAGGAAGGCGTTTCTGCGGAAGAATTCGTGAATCGCCGCCTGGGTGCACCGGACAACCAGAAAGTGGAAGCACTGCTGGTCATGGGTCACATCGACGAAGCACCGACTGCACACGAGCTGCCGGAGCTGCCTTGCGACAAGGTGCACGCCGAAAGATGGTAATTTCTCCATCGAGTGTTTTGCCAACTATTGAATTTATCAAGCCAAAAAATCACCTGCCGAAACTGTGAATACGGCAGGTGATTTTTTCTTTTCATTGTTTAATCTTCATACGGAGTATCCCGGAACCCTTTTTCCTGCAGGTTTCCCACCATTCGGTCCAGGCGCTTCCGCCAGAACTTCCGGAACCATCCGGCATTTCCGAATGTTTTTACCAGCTTCGGGCTGATAAAATAATACGTCTTAATGAACGCACGTCCGGCTATGCTCTTCTGAAGGCACTCATCCCGGAACCGCCGAAGCGTCCACACCGGGGGGCAGTCGTACGAACCGTACACGCAGGTAGCAATGTAGCATCCGCCGGAATTATTGTTCCGCCTGCGCTCTTCCTCCTCCATTCTCCGCTGATTGTTTCTCAGGGAATCCATGAAATCATCTTCGTATTGATAGTCATGCGGATTCACTCCGGGACCGTTAACCTCGTAATCCTCTCTCCAACCTGGCATGGCTTTTCTCCATTTCTATTGATTATAAACGACTATAGCATCTTCCGAACCGGAGTTCCGTTCATCCATTCCGTGATGTTCTCAAAAACCATTTCCGCGCGGCGGTCGATGGACTCTCTGGTATCAAAGCCCACATGCGGTGTGCATACCAGATTCGGCACGCCCAGCAGCGGATGATTTTCCGGCAGCGGAGGATCCTTCTCGAATACGTCGGTTCCCGCCTTGATTCTGCCCTCTTTCAGCGCCGCAGCCAGTGCGTCCGTATCCACTACCGGACCTCTGGATGTGTTAATCAAAATTCCGCCCTGCTTCATGGCATCGATTTCCTCCGCACCGATCAGGCCGCGAGTTTCCGGTGTCAGCGGCGTGTGCACGGATACGATATCCGCCTTCGCCATAACATCCTTCAAGGACATGTACTCGATGCCCAGTTCCTTTGCCTGCGGCTTCTCGCTGCGGCTGTAGCCAATCAGCTTGCACCCGAATACCTTGAAGATTTCCGCCGTTCTGCAGCCGATGGCGCCGGTGCCCACGATGCCCACGGTCTTGCCGGCCAGCTCATGACCCTGCAGTCCCGCTTTGCCGCCGCCGGCCTGTACCGAAGCGTCCCCGGCAGTGATATTTCTCAGGCAATCCAGCGTCAGTCCTACGGCCAGCTCTGCCACCGCATCGTTGCAATAACCGCCGGTATTGGAAATCAGAACGCCCTTCTCCTTGCAGGCCTCCACATCCACGTGATCGATGCCCACGAACGCCACCGAAATCATTTTCAGATTCTCGTCTGCCCGGATGACGTCCCCCGGCAGCGGATGGTTAGCGATAATCAGCACCTCCGCATCTCCGGCTCTTTCAATCAGCTCCTGCGTATCCGTGGTTACCGTGTCATATGCGGTAAAAGTATGTCCCTCTGCAGTGAGCTTTTCCGACAATGCGGACAGCGTCTCCTGCGAAATTCCAAGGGGTTCCATGAGAACAATTTTCATAATCTGCCTCCTTATGCTTTCAATAAAACTAGGGTCATTATAGCACAGTTCCCCGAAAAGGTTAACCGATTGGCTCGTCCTGCACTTATTAATCCTTCTTATGCATTTACGGGAAAAAATCACAATCTTTTATAAAAAATGGGTTGACTTATTTTTAATCATTTGTTATTATAATAGCGAAATTAGTTGAAACTTCTCCTTTCATACTAATGATAGAATCTCGAAGGCTTACCAGTAAAAGCCCTTCGAATCATAACCATGCGAAAGCAACCTTTCTTTTAACAGACAAAACCCGGGATGTCAATGCATCCCGGGTTTTGTCGTTATCATAAAACAATTGTTACCGTTCCAGCCGTTCCCGCAATTCCTTCACCTTCTCGCGGGACACCGAGAGCACGTTCTCCGGATACCCTTCCATTCGAAGCGCTACGCTATTCTTGCTCCAGAGGAACATCTCTTGAATCCGGTCCACGTTCACCAAATAGCTCTTGTGAATGCGAAAAAACGCAGGAAGCTTCTTCTCGTACTGCCCAATGGTCTGATGGGCTTCCAACACCTGTTTGGCCGTATATACCCGACATCCGCGGTTATAGGTCTCAATATATACCACCTCTTCCGCATTGATGTAAACGGTACGATCCGCACAGACCACGGCAATCCGCTTGGGCTGCATTTCCGTTTCATTCTCATCTGCCGGATTTCGCTCTATGCATTTTCGAATCACTCGTTCGATACGCTCCGGCTCAAAAGGCTTCATCACATAATCGTCCACTTCCAGATTAAAAGCCTGAACCGCATACTCCGAATACGCCGTCACAAAGCAAATCTTCATTTCCGGCTGCAGTTTCTGAAGCGCCGGCACCAATGCCGTGCTGTTCATATCCCCCAGGTTGATATCCAGAAAAAGAAGATCCAACGGTTCCTCCGTAACCATCCGAATGGCCTCCGCACCGGAATTCCCTTCCAAAATCTCCAGCTCCGGGTCCATATCCTCCAGCTGAAACCGAAGTTCGCTCCGTGCCGGGCGTTCGTCATCAATAATTCCGATTCTCATAACTATTCCTCATTTCTTCCCGAGAAAACGGAAAACGCAGCGTCACGCGACTTCCCTTTTCACTGCTTTCAATACGAAGTCCGTAATCCGCTCCGTAAATGCTGATCAGCCGGTGATTCACATTGTCCAATCCGATATGATCTCCCGGATCCCGATGCTCCCGAATCCGCTGAAGAACCTCTTCCGTGAAGCCGGAACCACGGTCCTCCACCGTCACTTCCATGCCCTCTGCATTGTCTTTAGACGTGATGCCCACATAGCGCACCCCGTCCCTGCCGATTCCGTACCGCACCGCATTCTCCACAATCGGCTGCAGAATCAGTACCGGCACTTCAATATCCTTACTATGATTCAATTCAATCTCCACCTGCAGCTTCTCCTCGAAGCGTGCCGATTCAATTTGCAGATAATCCCGCACATGTTCCAATTCTCCGGAGAAGGGCACGAAATATGTGTCCGCATTCAGATTGTACCGGAAAAAAGAAGCCAGCACCCGCATCAGTTTCCGAGCTGTCTCCGAGTCTTCCCGGCATACAAAGGAAATCGTGTTCAGCGCGTTAAAAAGAAAATGTGGGTTCACCTGGAACTGAAGTGCTTTGAATTCCGCCTGATTCCGAAGTTGCTGCTGCAGTTTCAGCTCCCGGGCAGAAAGTCGGAATCCGATCATCATCTCCAGAATCCGGAGGAATTCCATATCAATGGTGTTCTGATACCACTTTCGCTTGACCCAGATAACCAGACTTCCCCGAGTTTCATCCAATACGGTCAAAGGAATGGCAGCGGAATAATTCTCCTGAAGCACCTTCCTCCACACCTTATTGTCCCCAATAGGCTCATACATCCGAAACAGCTTCCCGGACCTCATGCAATCCACTGCAATCCCCGGAAGTGCGTCCGGGAACTCATCCGGAAATCCGGACTCGTGATGTTCCCATACTTTTATTCTATTTCGGTCCGTAATCATCACACCGCTGTAGCCAAATGTATTTAGCATAGCAGATGCGAACTCCCGCAATTTTTCCGTTTTATCCAAGCCATCATCGAAGAGCGGCACCAGTTTCTCCGCACCCTCAGCGAATCTCCGAAGCTGATTGCTGGTTTCCGCATCTTGTCTTAGAAACACGTAATTGAAATTGGCAATGAAAAGCACCAGTCCCACCGAATTAATCAGAATCATGGGCAGGGCGATTCCCATAATCGCATTCACCGCGACTTTGAGAGAAACGGTAAGCCGTATCAGGGAGAAAATCTCAAATACCTCTGCAAAAGCACCCAGCAGCACCATATCCTTGTATTTCCAATGCCCGCGTTGAAAGTACGGATAGAATCCGGCCCCCAGAAGGCCGCAGCATATCGTGGAAAACGCCATAGAACGCGCCAGAGATGCCGGGGAAGTGTAGAAAAAGACGAAAGCACCCCCCAGCATGGATGCAAAGAATCCGGTCACCGGTCCCCCCAGCAAGCCTGCCGCCATGGTCCCGATCATTCGGGTGTTGAGGTTGTATGAAGTTGTTTTTATCTCCATCAATGTGGAGAGCACGATAATGGCGAAAAACACGATGGAAAGATTGAAGTCCTCCCTCAGGCTTCGATGTTCCCGTTGGATGCTCCGCTGAAACGCCGGCACGTGGGAAAGGATATTGGCGATAATCACCAGCACCGCAATATTGACAATCAGCGAATACATCATCATCCGCATTTCCATATCTCGTTCTCCTTCTCTTCAGTCATCTTAAAGTGTATCATCTCGTTTAATTTCGCACAAGGCAAAAACCCGACGCAAGCGCATCGGGTTTTCGGTTGAAGATTTATGTATGATTTTTCTCAAAAGAGTTTGAGCATTAATAGGTAACGACTTTCTTGTCGTTGAATACATCGTGATCCAGTTCGCCGATTTTGCTGGCAACCAGCATTCCAACCATAACATCTACGTCTACATTCATCAGGGTACGGAACATACCGGCGAACCAGTCGATTCCGATAAGAACGGCGATGCTTTCCAGCGGCAGTCCCAGAGAGGATGCCAGGAAGGTGTAGACGATAACCGAACCGCCCGGAACGGAAATGGTTCCCAGACACATCAAGCAGGACAGCAGAATGGCCATTCCCATCTGTGTTGCGGTCATGTTGATTCCGGTGGACTGAGCCATGAAGAAAATGGCGGAAACGTAGCACATTGCCGCACCGCAGCTGTTCATGGACATGGTAATCGGGCCGGTAAAATCTGCTACCTTACGGCTCACGCCGAATTTGGTAACTTCGTCTTCAATCTTAGTTGGCAAGCAAATTGCACCGGAAGTGGTAGTTACCGCCATGATGGACATCTTTGCGAACTTCTTCGGCATTTTGGCGATGCTGCACTTGGTCAGCGCTGCCGTCAGCGGTGTATACAACGCGAACTGAATCACATCGCCAATCAACAGCAATCCCAGGAACTTCAGCATCGGCACGATAACCGAAAATCCGGTAGAACCGGCTACGTTTGCCAGCAGGCAGAATATACCGATCGGAGCCACGTTCATCACGATTTTGATGATATTGGTGATGGTTCCGTTCAGGCCGACAATCCAGTCCACAACGACCTTATTGCCGCTCTCTCTTGCATATGCACCCATTGCCACGCCGAAGAACAGCGCAAATACGATGCACGGTACCATGGATCCTTCGGACATCGCCTGAATTACATTGGTCGGTACGAAGTTCAGAATAGTTTCCTGCAGCGACGTGGATTCCACGCTCTGCTTTGCCACATCGGCTGCACCGACAAGGCTGACACCGATTCCCGGCTTAATCAGCAACGACAGTCCTACACCCAGTCCGGCGGAAACGATGGTGAAGATGATGATCCACTTAAAGGTATGGAATCCCATCTTTCCAACATCCTGACCGTCGCCGCTGCCTACCGCACCGGCAACCGCGGTCATTACCAGAATGACAACGGACATCTGAATCAGTCTCAGGAAAATGTCCCCGATAAACTTCAGGTTTGCCGCCCACGGTCCCACCAGGGCACCGAAGATGATACCGGCGACAGTTGCAATTAGAATCTGCGTTGTTAAGGATACTTTGAATTTTTTCTTTTCCATAACAAAACTCCTTATAATTGTTCTTAAAATTGTAGCTTTCTTATAGGCGCACTATATCATACCGTCTGCGTAACACAACGATTTCTGCGTGAACGGTGGCAAAATCCGCTTAAACGGTAACCGTCCTCCATAAAAACACCCGGGACACATTCGTCCCGGGGTTCGTTCTGCAATCGCGCACGTACATGCTCGCAGCTTATTTTTCACTCATAATCTCCACGATGGTCTTCTCGGTGCCCACCATTCCCGGCGAAGCAATCCGCCCCATATTCCTCATGGTTTCCTCCGGCGTCTTCCCGTTAATTCCGTGGATATCTTCAATGGAAACTCCGGCCATCGCCAGATCTGCCGACCGGAACGCCGCATCACAGGCCGCAATTCCCTTCATAGCGCATCCGTGATTTCCGCCGTCACAAATCATCCCGGTGATGCTGGACGCCATATTTCGAAGGCATTTGTCCATTTCCGACGCCCCGCCTCCGTTCATAAAAACAAGTCCGCAGGCCATCCCGCTTCCGGCTGCAATCGCACAGCCGCAGAATGCGGAAAGTCGTCCGGAATACTCTTTGATATACATGCAAATCAAATAGCTCAGCGCCGTTGCCCGGCACAGCTCGGTCTCCGACAGCCCCCGAATCTTTGCCACTCCGTACAGCGGCATAGTGGCAATGATTCCATGAGCACCGGAACCGGTGATGCTCATGGCCGGCGCATCTAAGCCAATCACTCGAGATTCAATGGCACCGTTGCACAGAAGGGATGCCGTGGCCGGCTCGTTCTCCGAGAAAAGCGCATCCCCGTTGACCTCCAATAAATAGTGAAGGTACGGTGTCCTGTCGCTGTCCAAGCCCTTTCGGAACAGATCCATGTTCATAGTAAAAGCATCCCGAATGAATGCAATCTCTTCCGCCGGAACGGTTTCCGCATATTCCAGCATCTCCCGGAGAGTATGCCGGTGAATCAGCGAAACCTCTGCATTTTCGGTCTCCTCCGGAAGCTCGGAATCCTCTGCAGGGTGATTATCTTTTTGGCCGAAAACCATCTCCCCATTCACTTCCACCCATACGATGTTGGTGTGGGAATCCAAGATTTTCACCGTAGCCGATCCGGATTCCGTCTGAACCGAGGCTTCGATGTGGATTCGGCTGGAAATCTCGGACATCTCCGCATGCACCCGATTCTGTGCCACCAAATCCTCTGCCTTCCGGTTGTCTTCTTCTGTCACGTCCCGCAGGCTTTCCAGCCCTAACTCCGGCTTACCGGCCACCGCCCCCAGTGCCGCCGAATACAGATTCCCGTAATGGCTGCTGTTGGGGATCCCGCAAGTGAAGGCGTTTTTGTACATGCCGCTGTTCATCCGAATGCTGACGTCTCGGATGTCGCCGGTAAGATAGGACGCCGCCGTGGATACGGCGAACGCAATAGCCCCCGGCTCCGTCACACCCAGCGCCGGCTTCATGTCGTTTCGAATCAATTCAGTAAATGGATGCATACACGTTCCCTCCTTGATTGTATCGGTATTATGCTTCTATAATACCATACTCAAGAAAGTCTGTGTTCTTTCATTCTGCGGATTTCCAAATATTTCTTCCGGCGTTCCCTGCTCCAGAATTACGCCCCCATCGATGAAAAGCACGCGATCCGCCACCTCTCTGGCAAATCCCATTTCGTGGGTAACGATGACCATGGTCATGCCGTCTTCCGCCAGCTGTTTCATAACGGCCAATACTTCGCCTACCATTTCCGGATCCAATGCGGAAGTCGGTTCATCGAACAGCATGATTTCCGGTTTCATCGCCAGCGCCCGGGCAATGGCCACACGCTGCTTCTGTCCGCCGGAAAGGGAAGACGGATAAGCTTCCGCTTTGTCCAGTAGGCCCACCACGTCCAGCAGACGCCGGGCTTCCGCTTCCGCCTCGCCGCGTGCCTGTCCTTTTACCTTAATCGGAGCCATCGTGATGTTGTCCAACACGCTCATATGCGGGAAGAGATTGAAATTCTGGAATACCATGCCCAGCTTCTCCCGGATCTTGTCGATATCCCGATCCGGTGCGTTGATTTTCTCGCCATCCAGAATCACCTCGCCGGATGTCGGCTGCTCCAGAAGATTCAGGCAGCGAAGAAACGTACTTTTACCGGAACCGGAAGGTCCGATGATGCAGACCACTTCTCCCTCATTGATTGTTTCGTTAATCCCCCGCAGCACGTGGTTCTTTCCGAAGGATTTTTCAAGATTCTTAACCTCGATCACTTTGTGCCAGCCTCCTCTCTACAAACGATACCAGTCTTGCCAACGTCAGCGTCATAATTAAATAGATTACAGCCACTCCGAAGTATGCTTGGAATGACAGGAAACTGGAAGATGCCCACAGCGTACCCTGCCGTGTCACTTCCACGATGCCCACCACCGACAAAATCGATGTTTCCTTAATCAGGGCGATGAATTCGTTGCCCATGGCCGGTACGATGATTTTGAAAGCCTGAGGGACGATGACATACCGCATGGTCATGCGGCTGCTCATTCCCAGAGAGCGAGCAGCTTCCGTTTGACCGATATCCACCGCCTGCAATCCGCTTCGGATAATTTCTGCCATATACGCGGAACTGTTAATTCCGCAGGCGATAAATCCAACGATGATAAAATGAGTCCAATTGAACTGAATTCCAAAGTTGGATTTCAGCAGCTGCGGCAGGCCGTATGCCAGAATGAGCACCTGCACCATCAGCGGGGTACCTCTCAGCACATCCACGTAGACCGTTGCAATTCCCCGCAGAATTCGATGTTTGGACATTTTTGCAATAGCGACGAAAAGACCGATAATCAATCCGGCCAGCACCGCTACTAATGAAATGATCAATGTGGTGGGCACGCCCTGCGCCGCGACCGCAATTCCGTGTAAATAATCTGCCAAAATAATTCCTCCTGAACAGAAATTGACCTCTGCCCCGAATCCGTCTCCGGGCCAGAAGGTCAATCACATTTTTTCACAATTTGAGCGTCTTGTTCACCGACTACTTATTGAACCACTCATCTACCAGCTTGTCGTAAGTTCCGTCTTCCTTGATGTTGGCAAGGCCCTTGTTGATCTTTTCCAGAAGCTCATCATTTCCCTTGGCAACAGCAAAACCGTAATTCTCTGCGTTGAGCGCTTTGCCCACCATCTTTACCTTATCCGGCTGCTTCTTCATGTACGCTTCGTTCACCGGCTTGTCGTTAATTACGGCCGAAACATCTCCGTTGATCAGCTGCATCATGGCGGTATCCAAACCGTCGACGATTACCGCCTCTTTAATCTTGCCTTCCTTCTTGAGGGTCTTCACCTTCTCCGCACCGGTGGTTCCGGTCTGAGCCGCAACCTTCATATCCGGGGTCAAATCGTCAATGCTCTTGATATCGTTATTGTCCTCTGCCACAACAACGTACAGCTGGGATTCATAATATGCATCGCTGAAATCCACCTGCTTCTGTCTTTCCTTATCGTCCTTGTTCATTCCCGCTGCGACGATATCGATGTTGCCGGCTTTCAGAGCCGGAATCAGGCCGTCAAAGGACAGGTTCTCAAAGGTTACCTCGAAGCCCTGGTCTTTACCGATGGCTTTAATCAGGTCCATATCCAATCCCACGATGTTCTGATCTTCGTCCGTGGTATCAAACGGCGGGAATGTCGGTTCCGTTCCCACCTTATAGCTTACCGTTTCCTTATCGCTGCCATCGCCGCATGCTGTCAGCGACAGAATCATTCCTACGGACAGCAGTGCTGCCAGCACCAAAGTTACTTTCTTTTTCATTTTTTCCATCCTCCTCAAACATAATCTTAAATGTTCTCAAACATGTTTTCAATCGTTTTCATAATTATAAATGTTTTCGCATGATTATGCAATAGTTGTTTTGGCTTTTTTTACAGAAAAACCCGTTTTTCATGTTTCTTTTTTCAAACACAAGCAAAAGAGCGGAATCCTTCCGATTCCACTCTTTTGCGAATGTAGGTATATGTAAAGGTATTGATATAAATGCCATATTTTGATGGTAAGATTATATCATAAGATTTTGCAAAATGCAAAGATAAATAATCAAATTCACTTTCTTTTTGCAAAATAAGTGGCCTGCCGAATAGGTTTCCGACAAGCCATCCGTTAAGAGAGTTTAAAAATATGACAACAAACAAATTGGCATTATTGATGTTTCGTATTTTTCTATTCGTCGCACAGCACGCACAGCAGCGCCTCCGGCAGAATTCGAACGATTTTGCCTTCCGCTTCATCGCCGATTTTATCGTACAGACGTCCGGCACTGTACGATTCCCCAAGCACAGTCGAAACGCTGTTGGCCACATACCCGATCACACCCAATCCCGGCACCTTCGCCTGGATTGCCTCGTGATCGTATTTGTTATCCGGTTCTTTTTTCAGCATCACCCGATCGCCTTTTTCAAACAACTCTGTCCCATACCGATAGTTTGTTCCGGTAATCGTAAAATAAATCTTATCCATTTCGCCCTACCTCCCATTAGTATTTATTCCTTGACTGCATTGTAACATCGGGAAAGCTCTGTTGGAACTTCTTTTTGATGAAAGTGCCCGTATTGGCAAAATACTTACCCAATTTTCGATCTTCAATTTTCGTCGGACGTAAAATGGACGTAAAATGGACGAAAAACGCATTAAAAAACCCTTGAAACGCTTTGTTTTCAAGGGTTTTACTGGTGCGCGACGAGGGACTTGAACCCCCACGGTCTCCCGCTAGAACCTAAATCTAGTGCGTCTGCCAATTCCGCCAGTCGCGCGCAAAAGTATTCTTTGTAAAAAGTAACCCCGCTTTTGCAAGCGGGGTAGTGGTGACCCTACCGGGACTCGAACCCGGGTTACCACCGTGAAAGGGTGGTGTCTTAACCACTTGACCATAGGGCCTTAGAAAAACCGGCGACTTCCTAATTTCCCAGGCAGCTTCCCACCAAGTATCTTCAGCGCTGGAGAGCTTAACTTCTGTGT